>NZ_CP071382.1:1402250-1705500 GCF_017338855.1 Geobacter benzoatilyticus | reverse complement strand
GGGGAGGGCCAGGTGCTCGGCCGGGGTGATGTAGCAGATGAGGTCGGCGCCGTACCGGCTCGACTGGGCCGCGCCGATTGCCGCGGTAATGTGGTCGAACCCCGGTGCCACGTCGGTGGAAATGGGGCCGAGCATGTAGTAGGGGGCGCCGCCGCTCATCCGCTTCTGGAGCTGGATGTTCCCCTCCACCTCGTCCAGGGGGACATGGCCGGGGCCTTCCACCAGCATCTGGCACCCCATCTCCCGCCCCATCTCGGCCAGCTCACAGTTGATGAGGAGCTCCTGGATCTGGGCCCGGTCCGACGAGTCGTGGATGGCGCCGGCCCGCAGGCCGTTCCCCAGTGAGAGGACGGTGTCATACTTCTTGAGGATACCGGTCACCCGGTCGAATTGTTCGTAGAGAGGGTTCTCCCGCTTGTTGGCCATCATCCAGGCCACCATGCTCACCCCACCCTTGGAGACGAGGCCGCCATAGCGGTAACCCTGCCGCTTCAGGCGTTCAACGGTGTAAAGGTTGATGCCGCAGTGGACTGCCATGAAGGCCATGCCGTCCTCGCACTGCCTTTCGATCAGGTCGAAGAGCATCTCCGGATCCAGCTTGTTGGGATCGCCGTATTTCCTGGCCGCTTCGCAGAAGGCCTGGTAAAGGGGAACGTTTCCCACGGGGAGGTCCACGGCGGCGATCACCTCGCGGCGCACCCGGTCCAGGTCGCCCCCGACGGAGAGCTCCATGAGGGTATCGGCCCCCGACTCCTGGGCGGCTCGAGCCTTGCGCACCTCGGCTTCATAATCGATGATATCGGAGGAAGTGCCGATGGAGGCATTCACCTTGGTGCGCAGCCCCTTGCCGATGCCGACGGCTTTGGGTTTGCGGTTGTGGTTCCACGGAATGACGATCTTCCCCTCGGCCACCATCTGCCGGACGTAGTCGGGGGAAACGTGCTCTTCAGCCGCGACGGTCGCCATCTGGGGAGAAATGATACCCTCGCGGGCGATTTCGATCTGGGTTTTCACAAACTGCTCCTTTGCGCGTAATTTCTGCAATTATCAACGAACGACTCCGCCGTGGCGGGGTTGCTCCCAAAATGAAGGTGTATGTAAGATGCGAGGCAGTTCCGGTACCGGTACCCTTCGGCTCCCAGGTCGACTCCGGCCCTTTGTACGCGGTAGAGGCGTTCCACTTCGGGGGGCATCTCTTCCATCTCCGAGTAGTGGAACTCGTGCCCCCGGGCAACGGTGCCGGCGGGGCCCATGAGGCAGTCGGCCGCAAGCTCCGCTTCGCGGTACCCCAGGGCCTTGCGGCGCGGCAACAGCCGCGTGGCAACCGGGAAGATGCCGACAAATTCCTGAAACGACTCCACATCGCCCCGCATGCCGACCACCCCCCGCGAAAGGTAGATGAACCCGCCGCATTCGGCATAGACCGGCATTCCCCCATCGATCGCTTTACGCAAAGCATCCAGCAAGGAAGCATTGGCTGACAGGGCATCGGCGAACACTTCGGGATACCCGCCGGGAAGATATAGTCCGGCAACCCCCTCGGGAAGTGCGCCATCGACCAGCGGGGAAAACTCGACCAGCTCCGCGCCGGCCTGGCGCAGGAGCCGCAGGTTGTCCTCGTAGACGAAGCAGAAGGCGGCATCACGGGCAACGCCGATGCGTACCGGATCACGCCGGGGGCTCTGCACCGCAACGCTCTTCACATCCGGAGACCCGTGGAGAGTCGCCACCGTCCAGAGCATCCCCAGGTCCACATGCTCTCGAACCACCTCCACCAGATGATCGAGAAACTCCTCCGGCAGGGGGTTCTCATCCGCGGTCAAAAGCCCCAGGTGCCGCGAGGGAATGGAAATGCTATCATCGCGGGGGATGCACCCCAGCACCCTCACGTCGGGTAGCCGGCTTTCCACCGCGTCCCGCAGGATGCGGCCGTGGGTGTCGCTCGCCACGTTGTTGAAAATAACCCCGACGACCCGCACATCCGGGTCGAATTCGACAAACCCCTTCATCATGGCGGCGACGCTGCGGGCCTGCCCCCTGGCGTCCGCCACGAGGACAACCGGCGCTCCCAGGAACTTCGCCACCTGGGCGGTACTCCCCTCGTCCGAAGCCCCACCGATGCCGTCAAAGAGCCCCATCACCCCCTCCACGACGGCAATATCCGCACCGGCGGCATGATGGTAAAAAGTCTCCCGCACAAAGTCGCCGCCGCACATCCAGCCGTCGAGATTGACGGAAGGGCGGCCGCAGACGAGGCGATGATAGCCGGGATCGATGAAATCAGGGCCCACCTTGAAGGGAGCCACCGTCAGGCCCCGCCGTTTCAGGCACTCCATGATGCCCAGGGTGATGGTCGTCTTGCCGGAACTGCTGTTGGGGGCTGCAATGATGATGGATTTCATGGTGGCGACCTTTCAGCCGTTAACGAGCTTCACCACTGTATTGCCATCGGAAAAATAGTCGATGACATTCAGGCAGCAATAGGTCTGCTCGATGGCGAAGAGACTGCTCAACGGGGCTCCGATGGCATTCAGGAGGATAATCCGGTTCACCCCCCCATGGGCCACCACGAGAACATCCTCCCCCCGGTGGCGCTCCACGATATCGCTGATGACCGGCATTACCCGGTGGTGCACATCGAGGACGTTCTCCCCCCCGGGAACCCGATAGTTGACGATGTCATCGAGCCGTGCCCGCCACTGGTCCGGGTACTGCTCCATGAGCTCCGGCCAGCTCTTCCCCTCCCAGATCCCCACGCCCATTTCACGCAATTCCGGTTTGCGCTCCGGGGTAAGCCCCAGATGAGCGCCGAGAACCTCGGCACCCCAGGCGCAGCGGGTGAGGTCACTGGAATAGATTGCGGTTATGGGCACGCCGGTGAAACGTTCCTTGATGGCATGGTACTGGCTCCGCCCGCGGTCCGACAGCCCCACGTCGGTATGGCCGTTGTAGCGCCGCACGGGCCCGGCCCCTTCAACTTCTCCGTGACGGATGAGATGTATTCGCGTTTTTGGTGTCATGTCAATTTCCCTGCATTTTATTCATGCCCACGATAATGAGGAGGCAGGCAATCTCGTTAAGCTCGCTGGCACAACCGATGACGTCGCCGGTAATGCCGCCCAGGCGCCGGTGGGACCAGGCCCGGACCCCCGCCGTGAAGAGGGAAAGCACTGCCCAGCAGCCGATCCCGGCAATGCCGAAGAAAAGATACGCAATGGCCAGGGTCATGGCCCCTGCCGCCAGAAGCTGCGTCCCCCCGGCCCCGGCAATGCAGGCGGCGCCCAATCCATCCTGCCGCGCCCGCCGGGATCCCACGGTCATCTGCACCTGGGCGAAACGGGCCACGGCCGGAAAGAAGAACAGCGCTTGGCGCTTGACCTCGGGAGGGATGGCCAGCAGGGCCTGGTACTTGAGCAGGAGCCCCAGGACGATACCCACCACCCCCACGGCGCCGACACGGGAATCCTTCATCACTTCGAGGAAGCGCTCCCGGGGCCCCCTGGCCGCCAGCCCATCGCAGACATCGGCAAGCCCGTCGTGGTGCAGTGCCCCGGTCACCCCCGCCAGAAGCGCCACCAGCAGGAGATCCGCCACCGATCGCGGCAGATACGCCCCAAGGAGAAAGTCGGTCCCGGCCAGGAGCCCCCCAATGGTGAGCCCCACCAAGGGAAAGAACGCCATGGAGCGCCCCAGGTCGTTCTCCCTCCACCTTGGGGTGAATGGAAGCGGGATAATGGTCAGGAATTGAAATGCGATAAAATAGAGTCTCAATATTCCCCTTCCGCCACGCCCGCCTCCGCAAAGGTGGCCATCTCTTTCAGGATCTTCACTCCCGCTTCAACGAGCCCCATGGCCAGGGCCGCTCCGGTCCCCTCGCCGAGGCGCAACTGGAGGTCAAGAATCGGCTCCGCCCCAATCCGCTCCAGCATGAACCGATGGCCGATTTCCACCGACTCGTGGGCCGCGAAAAGGTACTCCTTGACCGCGGGGCAAAGCTCGCAAGCGATAAGAGCGCCCGATGTGGAGATGAATCCGTCAACCACCACCGGCATCCGGTTGGCGGCACAGCCAAGGACTAGCCCCGCGATACCGGCAATCTCAAGCCCGCCGACTTTAGCCAGAACGTCGATGGGGTCTTTCGGATCGGGGCGGTTCACGGCCAGGGCCTGCTCGATAATCTTGATTTTGTGGTTCAGTGCCCCGTCGTTGATGCCGGTTCCCCGGTGGGTCACGTCGGCGACGGTACAGCCGGAAAAGGCGGCGATAATGGCCGAGGCCGCCGTCGTATTGGCAATCCCCATCTCGCCGGTTCCGGCCATGGTAACCCCCTGGGCACGGCACCCGTTAGCCAGCTCGATGCCGACCTCCAGGGCGGCAATCGCCTCCTCCCGTGTCATGGCCGGCCCCTTGGCGAAGTTGCGGGTCCCCCGGGCCACCTTGCGGCCGATGAGGCCGGGGACTTCGCCGAACTCGTGATCAACCCCCATGTCAACCACCCGCACTTCCGCCCCAACATGCCTGGAGAGAACGTTTATGCCGGCCCCGCCGTTCAGGAAGTTGAGGACCATCTGAACCGTCACTTCCTTTGGAAAAGCGGATACCCCCTCCTCCACAACGCCGTGGTCGGCAGCGAAGGTAAAAATCACCTTCTTCCCCAGAACCGGATCGGGCGTTCCGGTCATGGCCGCATAGCGCCGGGCAAACTCTTCCAGACGGCCAAGGGAGCCGACAGGTTTAGTCTTGTTGTCGAGCCGGGCCTGGGCCTTTGCCATAATGCCGGCGTCCACGGGACGGATATTTGACAGGGTCTCGTTCAGAATGGTCATGGGTTACCTCGATATTGTGTTTATTTTGTAGGGGCGATCCTTGTGCCTGCGCGCTGAAGCGCTTCGGCGCACAAGCGTGATCGCCCATCATCCGGAAGCGGGCGAATACAAGATTCGCCCCTACTTAAGTCGCAGCGGTATCCCGCTAAAGGTCACATGCACCTCGTCGGCCGCTGCGGCTATCATCTCGTTGGCCTCGCCGGCCAGGTCCCGAAACCGGCGGGCCAGCCGGTTCTCGGGAACTATCCCCATCCCCACCTCGTTGGAGACGAGGATTATGGGGGTCGCAAGGTGCGGGAAAACCGCTGTCAATTCCTTGACCTGATCCAGGCATCGGGTCGAATCGTCGTACGCGAGGAGCAGGTTGGTGAGCCACAGGGTGATGCAATCCACGAGAACCGCGGCAAAGCGGCCATCGTTTTCCCGCAGCGCGGCGGCAAGCTCCATCGGCTCTTCGATAGTGGTCCAGGCGTCGCCGCGCCGCTGCCGGTGACGGGCAATCCGCGCCGCCATCTCCCCATCGCCGGCGGCACCGGTGGCAACATATCCCAGAGGCATCCCGAAACTGCCGGCAAGCCGCTCCGCCAAGCGGCTCTTGCCGCTGCGGGCTCCACCCGTTATGAAAATCACTGGCGCCATAAACGAAAACCCCCGTCTCCTGAGTGGAAGCGGGGGCCAAAACCGGCAAAAAACTGCACACCGGGCCTTGGAGCCTCTTCCACGGAGGTCCTGCAAAGCTTACGGTCAGGCAGGTTTCCTGGCTCACGGCTCCCATCCGCGCCTTCCCGGTTAATCCCAGTGGCTTCGCTGCGGTGTTCATCGCCGTTCACAGTTGCGGGACAGCAAGGGACTCGCACCCTTTTCCCTTTTACCTTTTGCCGGGAGCCAGGCAGGCTCCTTGCGACAAAAGCACCTGAACATAAAATGTATTTTGTTATGCCTGATACTACTAACAGAGGAGGCGGCCGAAAGTCAACGACGGAAACAGGTCCTTCACTCGTCGGACTCTTCCTGCTCATCCCGGTTCGCGGCCAGAATCGCCTCGATCTTCGCCCATACCACGTCGCGCCCCTCTTTCGAGAGGGCGGAGAAAAAGGCCATCTCGTCACTGGAAAGTCCCATGGTCCGTGCTATGACGGCCGCCTGCCGGGCACGTTCGTTCTTGGAAACCTTGTCGCACTTGGTAACCACCACGAGCACCGGCACGTTGTAGGCCCTCAGCCACTGGAGCATCAGCTGGTCCTCCTCCGTTGGAATCCGGCGGACATCGAGAATGAGCACCACACACCCCAGGTTGGTGCGGGTGGAGAGGTAGGTCTCCACCATGGGACCCCATTCTTTCTTCACGGCAAGGGGGACCTTGGCAAAACCGTAGCCCGGCAGGTCAACCAGCATGAGGCTCCCGTTGACCAGAAAAAAGTTGATGAGCTGGGTCCGTCCGGGAGTGGAACTGGTTCGCACCAGGCTCTTCCGGTTGACAAGAATATTGATGAGTGACGATTTTCCGACATTAGAGCGGCCGGCAAAGGCCACTTCCGGGAACTCCGCGGGGGGAAAATGGGCCGGCCTGGTGCCGCTCGTTACGAATTCAGCGTTTGTGATGTTCACCTAAATCTCCCTGTCCTTGCATGTAAATACGTGTACAGTCATACCATCTCGCCAGGGATAGCGCAATCGGATAGAGGGAACGGCGAGGTATTTGCAACAAAAGTGCGGAGACTCACTCTCAATTCATCAACACCAAATAACAGGATCCACCCATGAACAAAGAACTCGAAACCCTTATCATGTCCGCCGTCGACCTCCCAACGATCCCGGTGGTGGCCACCAAAGTCATAGAGTTGATCGAGCAGGAAGATGTAACTATCGAAAAACTGGCCACCGCGGTCTCCTCCGACCCGGCGGTGGCGGCGCGCATCCTCAAGCTCTCCAACTCGGCCTACTACGGGTGCCAGCGGCAGATCAACACCCTCTCCGCCGCCATCATGCTCCTGGGCTTCAAGACCCTGAAGAGCCTCGTCATCGCCGCATCCATGAAACAGCTCAGCAGGCGTTTCGGGCTCACGGAGAAAATGCTCTGGGAACACTCCGTAGGTGCGGCCTTTGCGGGGCGGGTCATCGCCTCCCAGGGAAGGTTCATCAACGAGGAGACAGGCTTTCTGGTGGGACTTTTCCACGACCTGGGCAAGACCATCATGAGCAACCGCGACCCCCAGAAGTTCCAGGGGGTGATGATGCGCTGCTACAACGAGGGAATCCAGTTCTCCGAAGCGGAAAAGAGTGTCTACCCCTATTCCCATGCCGAAGTGGGTGCCCTGGTCATCAGAAAGTGGAACTTCCCCGAGTCCCTCTCCACCGCCATAATGTATCACCACCAGTTCGGGAGCGCCCCCATCACCGACCAGTATGACCTCTTCCTCACCGCCACGGTAAGTCTCGCCAACAAGTTCTGTGAAAAGTTAGGCATCGGCGATAGAGAAGCCGACGAAGACCTTGACCTGATACACTCGCCGGAGGCTATGCTACTGGGGTTCACTCCGGAATCCCTGGGAAATGCCATTGAAACGTTCTGTCAGACGTTTGAGGAGAACAAGAGTTTCTTCCTGAACGACTAGGCCGAACCTGCCACGAAGACACAAAAAAACCGCCTTTGGCGGTTTTTTGACACGTGTCGTCAATAGACTGGATAAATTTCAACCAATGTATAGTGATGTCAAGCAATTATAAGCATTTTCACCAGAGCACACCACCGCCTGAGGCAGCACACCTGCATCTGAAATTGACGAGACTTCGCCAAGACTCAGCAGATACTAGACTTTTTCCTTGATAATCAACCCTTTAAGCTCATCAAGTGCCTTTGCGATTTCCAGAGCTTCTTCAGACGGAATCTGCCTGATCACGTCACCGCTCTTGCGATCAACAACCTTCAGCACCACCCGCTCGGAATCCTTGTCAATGGTGAACTGGATATCACGGGTAAATGACTCGATGAATTCGTTGATCTTTTCGGCCGCTGCTTTCGTCCGCTCTTCCTGCTCGGCCGGAGACAGCTTCTTCACGGCCATTTTCGGCAACTCGACCTTTGCCGCGGCTTCCTTGTCTCGCCCTTCTGCCTGACGGGGGTTAACTGCCTCCACAGCAGTTGTTCCGCCCGGCAATGTCCTGGCAACACTGGTAAGTTCAACGTTCATGGGGTTCCTCCTTGACAGCTGACATCCCTTATGGATTGTATCGGCCGCCATGACGAAATCTTGAATATTTTTTCGTCATAAAACCTCTTATTCGCCGCCGCAATTCCCTATAAAAGCGATATTTTCAGCAATATCGCCAAGATGCAAACCACACATACTGCAAACATGGCATAACAGTTGCTGCCGTAAATGTGGCTTTCTCTAAAGTATTTCGTAATTCAACCGAAACGCTTAGGGAGAGCCGCCACCATCCCATCACAATACAGGTGCCCCATGATCAAGCTGACACGTCTCGATGGAAGCGAATTTCTGGTTAATCCCGACCTGATTGAGGCCGTCGAAGAAACTCCCGACACCCACATCACCCTCCTAAACGGCAAGAAGTATCTCGTACTGGAGAAGGCCCCCGCAATCGTCGACAAGATCGTCACGTTCAAGGCGCTCGTACTGCACCGCGCCAATCCGGGCAAAGCCAAAAAATACCTTTTCCGCAAGAAGATGACGATCTACCGTCTCTTTTGCCCTCTTGGGGACTGAATTTTGCAAATCCCCATTCAATTACTTTTTCTACGGGACTGTTAACGCATGGATATAGCGACAATCATAGGTTTGGCAATGGGCTTCGGGGCAGTAATCGGAGGCGCGCTGATCGAAGGTCTGCACCTGGGCGCCCTCATTCAGCCGACCGCCGCCCTCATCGTACTTGGCGGCACCTTCGGCGCGGCCTTCGTCAGTTATCCGATGAAGACCATTATCGGGGCGGTCAAAGACATAAGGAAAGTGCTTTTTCCTGCCCAGCACGACCCCGAGAAGGTCATAAAGGAGATCATCGGTTACGCTGCCAAGGCCCGCCGCAACGGTCTCATATCCCTTGAGCAGGAAGCCCAGAACGTCAAGGACCCCTTCACCAAAAAAGGAATCTCCCTGGTGGTTGACGGCATCGACCCCCAGAAACTGCGGGAAACCCTGGAAATCGAAACCGCTTACTACGAGGAGCACGCCAAGCAAAGTGCGGAATTCTTTGAAGCGGCAGGCGGGTACGCTCCCACCATCGGTATCATCGGCGCCGTTCTCGGCCTTATCCACGTCATGGCGAACCTGTCGGACTCTTCCAAGCTGGGGGCCGGCATCGCCGTCGCCTTCGTTGCCACCATCTACGGCCTCATGACAGCCAACATAGTCTGTCTCCCCTTCGGCACCAAGATCAAGCACGGCATCAAGGAAGAGCTCGTCTGCAAAAACATGATTATCGAAGGGCTCATTGCCATTCAGAACGGCGAGAACCCCCACTTCATCGAGCAGAAGCTCAAGTCCTTCGTCCAGCACGGCGGCGAAGAGAAGAAGGGGAAGTAAGCGCCCATGGCAAAGCCAAAGAAGGAAGAGAAACACGTTAACCACGAACGGTGGCTCGTTTCCTACGGCGACTTTCTCACGCTGCTCTTCGCCGTTTTCGTGGCCCTTTACGCCATGGGGCAAGCGGACCAAAAGAAGGTGGAGCAGGTAATGCAGTCCATGCGGGAATCCTTCGGCTACACAACCATCCAGGGTTCCGCAGCCCGACCAACCGTAGTGGACTCCACAGATATCCGGATTGTTCCATCCATAACGCCAGACCTTACCAACAAGGGGCGCAGCCAGGGGCAAATCATGGGTGGGAAAGGCCGTGCCCGGGCCGAAGAGAAAGACTTCCGGGCCATAAAGGCAGCCATGGAGGCATATCTTGTCAAGCAGGGTGCCCAGGATAAGGTGAGTGTGAGCATCACTCGGCGGGGGCTCGTGGTGAGCCTCAAGGAGGCAGGTTTCTTTGATTCGGGGAGTGCCATCGTTCGGGAAAGCGCCTATCCGCTCCTGGCCAAGGTGGCCGAATCCCTGGGAGGTTACTCAAATGCGGTGCGGGTGGAAGGGCACACTGATACCATGCCCATCAACTCGGCAACATTTCCCTCAAACTGGGAGCTCTCAACGGGCAGGGCAACCAATATCGTTCATTTCCTGACCAAATCCTATGACTTCGACCCGGAAGCCATATCCGCCGCCGGGTTCGGCCAATACCGCCCCATTGCCGAAAACTCCACCAGCGACGGACGTTCGAAAAACCGCCGGGTAGACATCGTACTTCTCTCCGGTGAGGGGGAAAAGGGGGAGCCAACGGGCAGGGACCAAGAAATGGGGACCGGGGACCGGTAAAATCCAGAGCGTCAGACAAGAAAAAAGGCCGGGAAAACTCCTTCCCGGCCTTTTTGTATTTTGATGCCAGCTATATCATCGCACCCGTTCGTTTTTTGCCATAAGTTCACGGCGCTGTTCATTGAAGAGATAAGAGATAATCGCTTCCCGGTCCCGGTCGGCGATCATGGTGAATTTAAGGGACAGGGAGTAGTGGGTACCAGGTTCGCGGCTCAATGTTATCTCCGAGCAGCGAAGGGCTTCGGCCACCACGTAGATGGCTCTTGGCTGGGGAAGCGGCAGGAAGAGGGTCAGCTTTACCAACGCGCCCGAGGCAACCTGGCGGGAAACCCTTAAACGCATGCCACCGCCGCTCAGGTTGGCACGCGCGGATGAAACGTCTGCTCCATCCCAATCCATGACCTTCGGGCCATTGGCGGACGGCACGATCTCGGGTGGGCGGCAGAACACCTTACGGTCAGCGGCCCAATCTGCCTCCGCGGCTTCCTGGGTGACACCATCAAGGACCTTGTAGAGCACGGGAAGCGACACGTCGAGCCGGAAATACTCCCGCCGTTGCGTCTCCTTCACATCACCAACCAGACGGACGGAGAACTGACGATCGTCGCGGACGGTTTCAACCCGCGCGCCGCATCGGCACAGTGCCCCGCCGGTCCATACCGACAGCCAAGCCTCCGCCCCCGGTCGTACCCCGCCCCGCGGAGGCTGCTCGCTGCCGTACAGCTCGAGCCAGGCAAGATCACCCTTGAGCGAGTTTATGGCGGCGGTCCCATCGAATGACCCGCCCCCGCCGAGACGGATGGCAAGATTGATTTTCTGGAGCTCTTCGAAGTAATTACCGTAATCTGTCGACATCTACAGGGGATCCTCAAGATCAATGAAAATTCCGGCAACCCGAGTCGCCGGACACAGAGCATAGTCTATTCTATCGGCATCATACGACATTTCTTTAGTTCCACAATTGACTTTCCATGTCAAGTGATACTAAATCTCCAGATTCAAGTTCGAGTCAAAATCCAGACACTCCCCCGCACATTCAAAAGACGACACAATCACTTCAATAAAGGAATCCATTGCCAGCCGGTGGTTTTCCGGCCCGAAACCCCGTGCCATCCATTTTTTGACACACTAGCACCGGCATTCTCTTTGCAGTACACTAACATGTATTCAAAATACTGATATGTCGCGCATCATCAGCGAAATCAACCGCTCAACCATAAAATGCACACGGAGCAGCCATGCTTACAGGAAAATCAATTCTCGTTACCGGTGGCACCGGATCATTCGGCAAGAAATTCATCGAAACGATCCTCACCTCCTATCCCGAAGTAAAGCGAATCGTGGTTTTCTCCCGCGACGAACTGAAGCAGTTCGAAATGGCACAACAGTTCCCCACCCATAAGTATCCGCAACTCCGCTATTTCATCGGCGATGTGCGGGACAAGGATCGCCTTTACCGGGCCTTCGAGGGAATCAACATCGTGGTTCACGCAGCCGCCCTCAAGCAGGTCCCCGCCTGTGAGTACAACCCCTTCGAAGCCATCAAGACCAACATCCTCGGAGCCCAGAACATCATCGAAACAGCCCTTGAGCAGGGAGTGACAAAAGTGGTGGCCCTCTCGACCGACAAGGCCGCCGCCCCCATAAATCTCTATGGCGCAACGAAGCTCTGCTCTGATAAACTTTTCGTTGCTGCCAACAATTTCAAGGGGACCAGGGATATAAAGTTTTCCGTGGTCCGGTACGGCAACGTCATGGGGAGCCGCGGCAGCGTCATACCCTTTTTCCTGAAGAAAAAACGCGAAGGGGTACTCCCCGTCACCGACGAACGGATGACCCGATTCAACATCACCCTTGAAGACGGAGTCAAGCTGGTGCTTAAGGCCCTGGACACCATGTGGGGAGGGGAAATCTTCGTCCCCAAGATCCCCAGCTACCGGATTCTGGACGTGGCCAAGGCCGTCGATTCAGGCTGCCGGATCGAAATCGTCGGCATTCGGCCGGGGGAGAAGCTGCACGAGGAGATGATCACTGTCACCGACGCCCTGAACACCATCGAGTTCAAGGACTACTTCGTCATCCTCCCCTCCATGACATTGTGGGATGTTGAACAGTTCACGACGCATTTCAACGGTCAACGCTGTACCGATGGTTTTGCCTACAACAGTGGCACCAACACCGATTGGCTGAGCGTTGAACAACTGAAAGATTTGATCAACACCCACCTCAACCCGGATGTTAACCGCCGCAAGGACGACTTGGCATGAACGGTCCCCCCATTCCCTACGGCCGCCAGAGCATAAGCCAGGCCGACATCCAGGCCGTCGTCGACGTTCTCTCCTCAGACTGGCTCACCCAGGGGCCCACGGTGGAGCGTTTCGAGCAAACCGTGGCCGGCTACTGCGGCACCGCCCATGGCGTGGCGGTAAACAGCGCCACTTCAGCGCTCCATATTGCCTGCCTCGCCGCAGGGATCGGCCCCGGCGACATCCTCTGGACATCCCCTAACACCTTTGTCGCCTCCGCCAACTGCGGGCTTTACTGCGGAGCCACAGTGGATTTCGTGGACATCGATTCCCGCACCTACAACATGAGCGTCGAACGGTTGGAGGAAAAACTGGAGCAGGCAGAACGGGACGGGAAACTGCCGAAGGTCGTGATTCCGGTGCACTTCGCCGGGCAGCCGTGCGATATGGAAGCAATCGGCCGACTCGCCGGGCGGTACGGGTTCACCGTCATTGAAGACGCCTCCCACGCCATCGGCGGACGGTATAAGAATGAGCCGGTCGGCAACTGCCGTCATTCCGCCATGACGGTGTTCAGCTTTCACCCCGTCAAGATCATTACCACCGGCGAAGGTGGCATGGTACTCACCAACAGCCCCGAACTGCACGAGAGGCTGCTGCGGCTTCGCAGCCACGGCATCACCCGCGATCCAGCTCTCATGGCGGGGGAATCACACGGCCCCTGGTACTATGAACAGATCGAGCTGGGGTTCAACTACCGGATGACCGACATCCAGGCGGCCTTGGGGGTGAGCCAGATGACGCGGCTGGACGAATTCGTTAAGCGGCGGCATCAGTTGGCGGAACGGTACGATGAGGCCCTTGCCGAGTTGCCGCTCACCCTCCCGTGGCAGCACCCGGATACATGGTCTGCGTTCCACCTGTATGTGGTACGCCTCAATCCGGGCACAATCCGGAAGAGCCGTCGGCAGGTATTCGAAGACCTCAGGGGACGAGGACTACTCGTCAACATCCACTACATCCCGGTACACACCCAGCCCTTTTATCGCGCAACCGGTTTTGCTGACGGCGACTTCCCCGAATCGGAGCGGTACTACCGGGAAGCGATTACCCTGCCGCTCTACGCCGGTCTGGCCGAAGGCGACCAGGATCGGGTCATAACCACACTTCGGGAGATTCTATGACTAACCCACTTTTCATAGCAGAAGTGTCCAGCAATCACCACCGCGACATGGAGCGCTGCTTTCGCTTCATCGACACCGCAGCAGCCGTAGGCTGTGGAGCAGTAAAGTTCCAGCTTTTTCGAATCGAGGAACTCTTTGCACCGGAAGTCCTCGCCAAGAGCCCTGTGCTCACTGCACGGAAAGAGTGGGAACTTCCCGTAGAATTTCTCGCCCCAATAGCCGAGCGGTGCCAACAGCAGAAGATTCAATTTTCATGCACCCCCTTTTACCTCCAAGCGGTAGAAGAGCTCTTGCCCTATGTGGATTTTTATAAAATCGCATCATATGAGCTTCTCTGGAATGACCTTTTACGAGCATGTGCCGCTACCGGAAAGCCGGTGATCCTTTCAACAGGTATGGCTACACTGGATGAGATTGGCGGCGCGGTGGAAACGTTGCGCACAGCCGGGTGCAAGGATCTTACCCTGCTTCACTGTGTTTCCGGTTATCCAGCCCCCCCAGAAGAGTGCAACATTGCAGCGATTGAAACCATTCGCTCACGCTTTGGTTGCCCGGTAGGCTGGTCCGACCATAGCGTCTCCCCTGCTGTAATCCAGCGGGCAGTGCACCACTGGGAAGCCAGTGCAGTGGAGTTCCATCTCGACCTGGAAGGTGAGGGAGAAGAGTTCGCTACCGGCCACTGCTGGCTTCCTGACGGAATCAAAGCCGTCATTGCGGATGTGAGCATTGCGCTGTCTTCAGACGGCACAGGAGAGAAGATACCCACCCCTGTTGAGCTCCCTGACCGCGAATGGCGTGCCGACCCTTCCGACGGTTTGAGACCTTTTCTGCATGTAAGGAACGAATGGAATGGCTAAAAAGAAAAATGTAGCTGTCATTCAAGCCCGCATGGGTTCTTCGCGCCTGCCGGGGAAGGTGCTCATGCCGGTGGCGGGTAAACCGCTGCTTGAGCATATTATTGACCGCCTTCGCCGTAGCAGTACCCTCGATGACATCGTTATCGCCACCTCGGACAAGCCCTCCGATGATCCGCTGGTTGACTTCGCCCAAACGCGGGGAGTTACCCTGGTGAGAGGCTCAGAGGACAATGTCCTCTTGCGCTTCAACAAGGCAGCAGAAGAGGTTGATGCCGATGTCATTATTCGTGTTACTGGCGACGCTCCCTTGGTGGATCCCGAGGTAATGGACCGGCTGGTGCGAACCCTTTTGCAAGAAGGGGCTGAGTACTGCACTATCGAAGCAGGGATTCATTCCATTCACGAAGGTTTCTGCACCTTCACCCGGGAAGCACTCAAACGGCTCATGACAGAAGCCTCCGATGATCCAGTGGCCATTGAGCATGTAACAGCCTACTTCATTGCGCACCCCGACAAGTTCCATATTGCCCGGATTCCTGTCGGCAACGAACACCGATTCAAAGGCGCTCGGCTGTCTGTCGACACTCCGGCGGATGTGCAATTTTTCGATGAACTTTACCGGCTTCTCGGCGTTCCTGCTGGGGATGCCGATATTGCAGACGTCGTACGGCTTCTCAGGAACAATCCTCACCTGCTTCAAATCAATCAACATGTCTATCAGAAAAAAGCAACTGACCGGAGTCACAAGGTTCTCATTCGTTGCGATGGCGACAGCCGTACCGGCCTCGGGCATGTGGTTCGTTGCCTGGCTCTTGCCGGAGAACTTCGAGAGAAACAGGGCTGCGGTATAATCTTCGCCATGGCCAGCGGCGAACCCGGCATGGAAATGGTGCGCCAAGCGGATTTCCCCCTCGAACGGCAGGGAGATGCAGACGAAGGGGAATGGATGGATGAACTGATTTCGTGCCATCACCCCGACGTCTTGGTACTCGATATACGGAACGATTTGCCCGTGGAAAAAGTCAATTCCTGGCGCGAGGAGGGCATTCTGGTCGTTGGCATAGATGATCCTACACCTCGACGCCTTGCAGCCGATCTCCTTTTCTATCCTCCCATCCCTCAGATTTCAGAACTGAATTGGAATAATTTTAAAGGTGAGATCTACAGCGGTTGGGAGTGGGTTTTACTCCGTAAACAATTCTGCACATCCTGTCCCCCCCGCGACAACAATCCTCCAGTTCTCCTTCTCACCATGGGAGGAAGCGACCCCGAGAATTTCACTGTCACGGTTCTCCGCATCCTTGACGAATTGCGGAATGATTTTAAAACAATCGTGGTTATAGGGGCAGGTTTTGTCCATGAAGATGACTTGCAGCAGTTCCTCGCCCAAGCCAGACGCAATTACCGTATAGAACGGGAAGTAAGCGACATGGCATCACTCATGCGGCAGGCTGATCTGGCCATCGCGTCTTTTGGTGTAACAGCTTACGAATTGGCAGCATCCGGCGTACCGGCAGTGTATTTATGCCTGACACCGGATCACGCCCGTTCGGCCTCAAAGTTTGTCGACGGCCGACTTGCTTTCAGTTGCGGCGTACTCGAAGAATGCAGCAATGAGAGTATTATCGAAACGACACTATCACTTCTTGACTCTCGGGAACTCAGACACGAAATGGGCCGCCGCGCCTGCGCCACTGTCGACGGGTACGGTGCTATGCGTATAGCCACAAAGATCGTTGAACAACTGGAAAGGATGCATTCTTCTAATGGCTGAAAAGAAAACCTGGTGTGATCATGAAGGTGAAGTCTGCGACTCCGTCAAGGGATTTGATGTCATCGACTGCAGCAGCTGCGGTTTCAAGCATATCGTTCCGATTCCCTCTCCGGACGAACTGGAAGAGGTCTACCGGCACGAATACTATACATCCGAGAAACCCCTTTACCTGGAACGTTACCGGGAAGATCTGGACTGGTGGAACCTCGTTTATGGTGATCGTTATGACACCTTCGAAGAACTGCTCCCCCCAAATCGCCGCCGTATCCTCGATATAGGGTCAGGCCCAGGCTTCTTCCTAAAACATGGCAAAGACCGCGAATGGGAGACAGTCGGGATTGAACCCTCGGCCCTTGCAGCGGCTCACAGCCGGGAAATGGGCCTCGATATCATCGAGGAGTTTTTCTCGGCAGACACCGCGGTTCAACTCGGGCTATTTGATGTCATACACATGAGTGCGGTACTGGAGCACATCCCCGACCCTGAACATTTCCTCGGCATTGTCCGGAAGAATCTAACCCCCGAGGGGATTCTCTGCGTCGTCGTTCCGAACGACTACAACCCATTTCAACTGGCACTTCGTACGGCCTGTAATTTCCAACCGTGGTGGGTTGCCCCCCCTCATCACATCAATTTCTTCGACTTCGAATCCCTAGAACATTTGTTGACGAGAAGCGGATTTGACGTTATGTGCAAGGAATCAACCTTTCCCATTGATCTGTTCCTGCTCATGGGTGACAACTATATAGGCAATGACGCACAAGGTCGTGCATGTCACGCGAAGCGCAAGCAGTTCGAAACCAACCTCGCAGCCGCTGGGCTAACATCAGTAAAGAGATCGTTGTACCAAAGCCTTGCCAATCTCAACATTGGTCGTGAAGTATGTCTTTATTCACGGCGAACTGATTAAAGGATACGAAATGGTCGCCGAGACAATAAAATCATTCTGTGGGGATAGCCAAACTACGGCCTGTCGGATATGCGGGGAGACATTGGCCGGAAAGACAGTAACGTCGGGGCAGCAGCCTTACGAGACAACCTGGATTCTCTGTGCAGCGTGCGGGTCGTGGTCCATAGGCAGCAAACCGGACATTGAGCGCCTGAATGCTTTTTATTCTGACTATTCAATCCACCATAAAAAGGCAGCTACAAACACCGACGCAAATGATGGAAAACGATATAGCGATGAGTGGCGGGACACCAGAGAGCGGGAATACCGTTTAAGCATCAACGATATAGGCCTTGAGCTGGAGCAAGGCAAAGACCTTGTGGATTTCGGTGCATACGATGGCGTTTTCCTTGACGTCTGCCGGGCAACACAACCGAATCTGGGCAAGACAACGGCTGTCGATTACCCACGAGAAGACACTCTTCATCTTGCGATTCGGGGGCACAACTTCGAACCAATCAACGAGTGGCTGGCAGGAGAGAGTCTAACCGACATCGTCACTCTTTGGGATGTCTACGAACATATAGCCGATCTCCCCGAATTACTGACAACGCTCTCCCGTAGAGTGAAATCAGGAGGTCAGGTTCTTATCCAGACCCCCCGCGCTCATATGCACGCCCAAATCCTTGGACCGCAATGGCACCACTTTCTCCCTGTCCAGCATCTTCAGCTTCCGAGCAGGGAAGGTATTCTCCGTCAATTTGATCATTACGGGTTTACCGCCGTTCAAGTTGGGTCTTTTGGGGCAAACGCCCCAGGTAGTATCATCCCGCAGCCCTACAAGCAGTTGTTCGATACGCTGGCCAAGATGGGCGATCTAGGGTCGACGCAGTTGATCCGTTTTGTTCGACGCTGATGCCTAACACTTTGGCACTCATTCTCAAATGCTGAGAAAAGGAATCCTCAATGACAATTAGGCGTAATTTCACTGCATCTGTACGAGAAAACGCCCTTGCCCTGTACGAGCGACATGCCTCCTTGCCCATCATCGACTATCACGGTCATCTACCGCCGGCAAGGCTCGCCAGCAATGCCCACTTCAGGGATCTTTCGGAACTGTGGATCGAAGGAGACCACTATAAATGGCGAGCAATGCGGATAGCCGGTGAACGCGAGGATTTGTGCACCGGCTCAGCATCGCCAAAAGAACGGTTTGATGCGTGGGCTCGTACCATCACGCGGATGGCCTCAAGCCCAATGCAGGCGTGGTGCCAGATTGAGCTCAAGCGGACTTTCGGCATAACAGCTCCGCTGACACCGTCTTCTGCAGAGTGCATCTGGGAAGAAGCGAACGCGATGCTCGCGACCGAGGACTTTCTGCCACGGAAGTTACTGGCAAGAGCTGGCGTCGAAGTCCTCTGCACCACTGACGATCCAGCCGACCAACTGGAAGCGCACCGCCAACTGGCAGAAGATCAGGGGGTCTCTTTTCGAGTTTTCCCGACCTTTCGGCCTGACTCTGCGCTTTGCCTCCACTCCAGCCAGAATTTTCACGATTGGCGCTCACGGCTCGAAGCATGTTCCGGCATCGCAGTAGAATCGTTGCCAACCTTCATGGAGGCTCTTCGGGTCCGATATGAATTCTTTCACAAACTCGGATGCCGGGTCTCTGACCATGGACTAGACCGGTGCTACGCAACTCCTTGCTCGGACGCCGAAGCCACCACCATCTTCAGCCGGTTGCTGTTAAATTCTTCCGATATCGGCGCTGCTGATCTCGAAAAATGGCGCAGTTGGTTCATGCGCCAGATCGCTGAATGGAATCACGAATCCGGCTGGACGATGATGTTGCACCTTGGGGCTCGCAGGAACAACAACACCCGAATTTTTTCATCATATGGTCTGGATGCCGGTTGCGACTCTATCGGAGATTTCCCACAGGGGGAAACTCTAGTTGCTTTCCTTGATCAACTGGACACCTCCGAGCGGTTGCCGAAAACTATTCTGTTCAATTCGAATCCTCGTGACACTTTAATGTTCGCGACCATTGCCGGAAGTTTTTGGGGAGAGGGAATTCGAGGGAAAGTTCAGCACGGTCCCCCTTGGTGGTTCCTCGATCAGCTTTACGGCATAGAGGAACACCTGAATGCTCAATGTGCTACCGGCGTCCTCGGGACTTTCGTCGGCATGGCATCAGACTCCCGCAGCTTCCTATCGACAGCGCGTCACGAATATTTCCGCAAGGCCTTGACTCTGAAACTAGCTGAAGATCTGGAGTCCGGTCTTTTCAACCCCGACCAGGTTGACATCGATGAGCTTTGCCGTGACCTTTTCTACGTTAATGCACAATCCTTCTTCGGATGGAAGGGAGCCCATGGGAATTCTTAGTGGAATGAACATCGTCGTTCTGGGAGCCAGCGGGGTCATGGGGCGGGCCTTCGCCCAGGCAGCAACGGCAGAAGGGGCGGCCTGCATCGTCGCGGGGCGAAAAGATCCCGGGCTCGGCCTTCCTCACCTGCTAGTGGACGTTACCGACCCGTCTTCGGTCAAAAACTTCTTCACAGCTTTGGAAAAACGCAACCTCCGCATCGATGTGGCCTTCAACTTTACCGGGACACACCATGCCGTGATGAAACTCGGGCAAGAAGATATTTCAGCGGTTCTAAACGACTGGTCGCGAGTCATAAACACAAACCTTACCGGCGCATTTCTTCTGACAGCCGGATTCGCACGTCTGTTTGTCAAGCAGCGCCACGGGCATCTCGTCCACTTGTGCTCCGACGCCTCCAGGGTTTCCCTAGAGGGTTCTCACGCTTATGTAGCATCCAAACATGGCCTGGAAGGTCTGGTCAAGAGTGCCGCAGCGCAACTTGCCCGTTTTGGGGTCCGTGTCAACGGGTTGGCCCCTGGGACCGTTGAAACACCGCTCAATCGGCACTTGTTGCGAGATGATGCCGGGCAACTGTCACGCCGAGCGGCGTCAATACTGGCGCATACTCCCACCAAACGGTTCGCCACGGTAGAAGGGGTCGTGGAATCGGCCATCGCCCTGTGTATCCCCCAACGGCACCTGACTGGCAACGTGATTTTCTGCGATGACGGGTACGTTGTAGAAGGGCACTCGTGGCCCGACGGGACATGGGCAGCATACCAGAACCCAGAAACGTTGACCGATCTTCTGCACTTCTATGACGACCCTGAATCGAACCTGGAATAAACGATTCCAACAGCCCAAGAATATCCATCAGGCAAGGAATTTCCACATGAACTCTGAAAAACGCCCCGCCATTCTCGTAGTCAGTGCCGGCATAATGCAGATACCCGCATTAGAGCGAGCTCGTGCCCTCGGATACTACGTCATCGCCAGTGACCGCAATCCCGAGGCCCCAGGGTTCCAACTGGCAGACGAGCACCTCGTACTGGATGTCAAAGATATCGAGGGGCATGTGGCATGGGCCAGGGAGCACGGGAAAAGGGTTGGACTGAAAGGGGCCTTTGCCGGAGCAGATGTGGCAATTACGGTTGCAGCGGTCTGCGAGGAACTCGGCTTGCCCGGGGTTCCATTTGAGGTGGCCAGACGGTCGAACAACAAGGCCCTTATGAAAGAACGCTGGCTGCGGGACAAAATTCCTACCCCATGGAGCGCCGAAGCATCGACGCTGGAGGAAGCCCAAAAGATTCTTGTTCATACAGGCTTTCCTGCCATCGTAAAAGCTGTGGATGGCGCTGCATCACGGGGAAGCATGCGCATTGACAGGCCTGACCAGCTTCCAATCGCCTTCAAAGCCGCCTGTGCCACCTCGCGGACCGGTACGGCAATCGTTGAGCAGTTCGTAGTGGGGAAAGAACAGAGCGTCGAAACCATCATCTGGAAGGGAAAGCATTATCACGTTAGTCTGGCCGACAGGCACTTCGGTTTCGCTCCCTACGCCATAGAAACAGCCCATGTGGACCCCTCTACCCTCGACAAGGACACACAAAAGCGCATCTGTGAGGTCGTAGATGCGGCTGCCGACTCGTTGGGCATCGATTTTGGCCCCGCTAAAGCCGACATGATCCTGACCGATCAGGGGCCGATGATACTCGAGATGCCGGCACGGCTGAGCGGTGGATTCCACTCCCAATACACGACACCTCTGAGTTCCGGGAAAGACCCAATCAAAGCCGTCATGAAGCTGGCCATGGGAGATAAACTGGACGAGAGCCTCCTCTCCTCTAAACATGATTGGACATCCATCTGTGCAGGTATTTTCCCCGAACCCGGTATAATCAGATCCATCAGGGGAGTAGAAGAAGCGCGCGCACTACCCGGAATCGAGCAGATACTGATTACGAAAGCCGTAGGTGATAGGGTTGAGCCAATGATAGACAACGGTAAACGGTGCTGCTGGGTGATCGCTGTTGGCGAGAATGAACAAGACGCGTGGTCACGCATTGATGCAGCTCGTCAGGTAATCCGCTTCGAGACGGTCCCTTAATGTCACTATCTCTATACACCATCTTCCACCTGAACCTGGCCTTCTCTTCCATTGAAGAGGAATTGCGCCCGGAAGTGGTCCGCCGCTGCTACTGGCCGCTGCTTCGGCTGGCCCGTGATCTGAAGCTACCATTCGGTATCGAGATAACCGGCTACACCCTGGAAACCGTCGCGGCCATCGACCCTGCCTGGGTAGAGGAACTCCGGGGACTCTGCCAGGGGCAATGCGAACTGGTGGGAAGCGGCTACTCCCAACTGATCGGCCCCCTGGTGCCGGCGGAAGTGAACCGGCAGAACCTGCGCATCGGTAACCAGACCTATGAGCGGCTTCTGGGACTGCGCCCACGTATCGTTCTGGTCAACGAGCAGGCTTACTCCTCCGGGCTCATCGGACACTACCGGGAGGCGGGCTTCGAGGCCCTGGTCATGGAGTGGGACAACCCCGCCTACCATCACCCCCAGTGGGATCCGGCGTGGCGCTATCTTCCCCAGATTGCCATGGGCCAGCATGGCGAAGAGCTGCAGGTCATCTGGAACAACTCCATCTTCTTTCAGAAGTTCCAGCGGTATGTCCATGGCGAACTGGAACTGGACGACTACCTTGCCCTTATCGGTCGCCACGATAACGGCACCACCCGCGCTATTCCCCTCTACGGTAATGATATTGAAATATTCGACTTCCGCCCCGGTCGCTTCACCACCGAAGCAGTCATGGAGCATGACGAGTGGGGACGGATCAGGGAGCTTTTCAAGCGGTTGATGGAGGATGGACGCTTCACTTTCATTCCTCCCTCAGGTCTCCTGTCCCTGCTTCATGAACCGGGAGCCGGAAACCGTCTGAGCCTCGAATCCCCAGAGGCACCTATCCCGGTAAAAAAGCAGGAAAAGTACAATATCACCAGATGGGCCGTCACAGGACGTGATGACATCGGCATTAACACCGCCTGTCAACGGATTCACGACGCGCTGCTGGCAAAGGGGAATGCTTCTGAGCAGGAATGGCGTGAACTTTGCTACCTCTGGAGCAGCGATTTCCGCACCCATATTACACCGCGACGCTGGAAACGCTACCGCAGCCGTCTCAACTCCTTTGGCCGCCATTGTGGTACAACGCATATAACGAGACTTTTCGAAGGGGGCGTGGAGGTCCTCCCCCCTGAAGTCTCCGCTCTTCGCGAAGGACAATACCTTACAATCGAAACACTAGGGGTGCGACTTAAACTGAACCTGCGCCGCGGATTGGCCTTTGACTCCCTCGTTTTCCCCCGAGTCCACGAACGCAGCCTCTGCGGCACCCTCTATCACGGCTATTTCGACGACATCACCGCCGGAGCCGACTTCTACACAGGTCACGTGGTATTCGAGACACACGGGAGACCAAAGATAACGGACCTGGTGCCAGCCGAACCGTTGGTTCGCTGGCATCCCGACCAGGACACGCTAACGGTGACAGCCACCTTCAAGACTCCCCTTGGCCCCCTGACTAAGCAGATAGGAATCGCTCCTGCAAGAGAAACGGTTTCCATCGACTACGAATTCGACTGGCCCTTGGTCCCTGTGGGCTCTCTGAGGCTAGGCAACATAACGATCAATCCCGAAGCCTTCGATGCGGAAAACCTCTTCTTCCGCACCCATAACGGCGGGAACGAACCGGAAACTTTCACCGTAACCGGAAAGAAATTTTCCCATGGAGAAGCAACATCATTCCTCGTCTCGGCAAAACAGGGTCTGGGCATTACTGAAGGGCTGATGGAGATAGGAGACTCACACTCCATTCTAAAAATAAAGGTACACCGATCTCTCTCAAGCCTCCTGGGCCTCGTGACGTTCAAACCGGTCGGATCCTCATACTTCTTTAGATACGGGCTCAGCGCTTCAGAAATGGATGAAACCAGCAAACCAAAACGTAGAAAAGAACCGCTCTTTTCACGTATCACTTTTTCCGCATCGACAACACCAGACTCCTCTTTTCGTATTGAGGCTCCGTAAAGGGCAAAAGAATGCCAAAAATCAGCACAACTCTTGGTCCATTTCTAACCAACCAGTTCGGCGACCGCTATCTCTACACAGTCAACCGCGACGCCTTTAACAAAGTCGGCTCCGATACCCTCTACCATACTTATTTTGGTGACAAGCTCTCGGCCGAGTACCATTTCAATATCATTATAGGCACAGATTCCGGCATGCTGGTCAGATACATCATCAAATCTGGAATACCTATAGGATCGCGCTTTCTTTTCATCGAGTTACCTGATGTCCTCAACGCCCTGCAAGAATCGGAACTGCTGGAGAACCTTCCCTCAGGAGTTTCCGTTACCACCCCCGAATTGTGGCGGGAACAGGCCGGCGACGATGAGATTACCGACTTCGTATTTCTGGATTCAATTTTCCTCCACGAATCTCTCGCCTCGGCCGATGCAAATCTCCCCGACTACCGGGATGTTTCCTGGGCTGTCAACCAACAGCTATTGAAAAATATCCACCGGTTACAGGTAGCCAGCAACAGTTCCCCGTTCATACTGAAACAGTTGGAAAACCTCCCGGAAAACCGGCTCGCCGTTTCCAATACCCTGCACAACATCTTCTCCGGCCGGACTGCAATCGTTCTGGCCGGTGGGCCATCGCTCAATGCAGCGTTCCCCTGGCTCAGGGAAAACCGCGATCGGCTCGTCGTAATTGCCGTTTCGCGTATCAGCCGGATACTTCTGGATGAAGGGATAATTCCCCACATAGTCGTATCGGTAGACCCCCAGAAGATCAGCTTTGAAGTAAGCAGAGAGATGCTCAATTTTGCCAATCTCCCCACGCCGCCCATTCTCGTCAACAGCTTCCATATATCCCCTCTTCTCCTCAGCCAATGGCAGGGGAAATCAGTATACAGCGGTCCCCTATTCCCCTGGGAAACCCACTTGAACGTCAACACCCTTTCCTTCAGCGGCCCCACCGTCAGCAACTATGCATTCTCCCTGGCGGTACACATGGGATGCACAACAATCGTTCTCGCAGGCGTCAACTTCTGCTACTCCGCGGAAGGGCAGACACACGCCTCCGGCAGTAACGAGAACAAGGTGGGACCGGACCTGGGGCGGATGGTTCCCCGTGTCGAAACCTATGGCGGAGCTCACGCGGACAGCAACGAAGGATATCTGGAAGCCCTTGAAGAAATGATTGTGCAGGCGGAATGGGCAACCGATCTCGGCTGCCGGATCTACAACTGTTCGCTCAATGCAGCAAAGATTCCACACGTGGAATACAAGCCCCTTGACGAACTGGAACTCCCCTCCACCGACTTGAGCACTAGCGACATACTGTCCTCATCCATTCCCGAAGCATCTCCCAGAGATCGAATCACCCACTACCGGGCCACCAGCAGGGAATTGAGGCGTGTCAGGGCCAAAATGCAGGAGATACTCAACTTGGCTAATGACGCTCTTCGGCACTGCGATGGGCTCTTCGGACGTGACGGCAGGAAACAGGATTTTCGGCACAAGATTCATATGGATAAGATCGAGCGCCGCCTTGACCGGAGTCTCGGCGACTACACGAAGCTGGTTAAGCAGTTCGGCCTCAAACGCTTCCTTGCCGGTCTCAAGGGGGCATCCAATGCAGAGGAAATGACCGATGAGCAACTCGAAACCGCTACCCGCCAGTACTATGAAACATACGTCGAGGGGACTGAAAACCTGATCAAACTTTTGGATGCTACGGCCGAAAGAATAGCCTCAAGACTGGAGGAAGAAAAGGATTCTCCCAATTTCAACGTTCTGACCACTCAATGGGAAAAGGATCAACAATTCGGGCGGGTTCATACCTGGAGCCATCGCAACCCTCGAGCTGCGGCGTCACTGACGTCCGCCGAAAAGGAAAAGGTGCGGGAACTCGAAACGGAATTCAACCGCATCATGACCGAGGAGGAAACAACGCAAATCAAATTGCTTGAAATGGGGCACGATGTCAGCCTTACCCGAAGCAAGGCGCTGCTCCTTTTCAGGCGGGGCGCACAGTCAGAACTCGAGGCCATGGTCCTTGGGCTCCAAAAGCACCCCGACCAGGAAAAGACACTCCCCTATCTCCATTTTGTCAACGGTCTCCTTGCGGAACTGCGGGATGCCCCCCAGGAAGCAGTTTCTCATTATGAAAACCTGTTCACCGACCCTCCCCATGCGCTGACGGAAGACACACTGCTGCAGTTCGCATCCCTTACAATGAAGCACCACGACCTGGACAACTCTCTCTTGGCCTTGGAGTGTCTCTCAAACATATCCCCCTCCTATCTCCCGCCCTATGGCGATCTGCTCAAGGCTGCGGGAAGATTCGAGGACGCTTTCGACGTTTACAACCGCTATCTGGGATTTGCGCCCGATGACGTTACTGCACTTCTCACCCTTGGCCTCTTCTGCAAAGAGGCGGGAATGAACGAACCTGCCATAGATCTCTTCCGGCGAGTACTCACCAAGGCCCCCGATAACAGCGCGGCACTCTCTCTACTTCAGGAGCTGGAATCTCTCCCGGACTGAACCCACTATTTCAACAAAAAATGCACGGGATATAACTTCCCGTGCATTTTCGTTTACGCTCAAAAGCAAGCTTTGCCGTATCAGGCTGAATCGTTCACAGTATGAGACCGCCCTGAAGGTCGTCCTTCGTAGGCGTAAAGAGCCCTTCGCCCCTGTGTCAAAGCTGCAAGATCACCCTTGATGACAGAAAGCTGTTCCCTGGCAAGGGCAATGACGAGTGAATCGGTTTCCTGAATTCTTCCGGCGAGAACAGCCCTCGACTCCCTGAGCGCTTTAAGCCTATTGAGTTCATCCCCTTTCGCCCGCTCCTCCAAAATGGCTATCCTGCCTTCGAGCTTGAGAAACCGCTCCAGAATCTCCTCGCGTCGGCGAATCGTTTCTTCAAGAGTTTCGGGAGAGGAAGTGTCAAAATTCCTAAGGAGGCCCAACGCCTCCTCAAGCAGTTTTCCCAAAAGCTCATCAGCTTCGGCAGTAAGTGTTGATACTTCCGAAAAATCCATAGGCTAAACCGCCGCCTGAGCCGGCAATCGCAACTCAGGAGCGCCCCCGGCAATACGTTCCTTACGCCAGATTTCAATGGCCTCGGCCCAGGTCTCCCGCAGGGCCGACAGAATTTTGAGGACATTGTCCAGAGACTTCACGGAATTGTTGATATTCGCAGCGGTATACTCATCAATGATATAGATATAGAGCTGCTCCAGCCGTTTCGACATCTCACCGCCCACGTCGTGGTTCAGCGTATTCATCAGTTCCGTGACAATGGCGAGGCCCTTACCTATGAATCTTGCCTTTTCCGCCACATCTCCCTGCTCCATCTTCTCACGGGCAATACGCGTAAAGTTTATGGCTCCATCATAAAGCATCAGTAGAATCTTCTCCGGGCTTGCCGTAGTCACCTGAGTATCCTGATATTGATTGAACGCTGTTACCATTCTTGTAAACCTCCTGGTTGACGCGCTTCTACTTTAAAACTGTCACTAACTGCTGACAGCGGCAGATGTTATAGCGTTGATCATACTGCTCCCCTGTGCGCTCAGGGTGCTGATCAGGGTTTCCATGGCAGTGAATTTTGCAGTAAGGACCTTTTCCCGCTGCTCCATGCGGAGTTCCATGGATTCTATCTGCTTGTCAATATCCTTTATACTATTGGTGAGCCCTGAAATCCTGGTTTCAATGAGGCCGTTCAGGTTCGACCCCTCGGTGTAGCTGTGGGTAAACCGGTCCAGAACAAGATTGAACTGCTGAGCGAGCCCATATTGATCATCCGCCAACCCCGCAGTGTCGCCGTTGTGCGTGAAAAGATCAACCACTCCCTCAAAATCATTCTTCAGGGCATCCGAAAGCTTGGTTGCATCGACGGACAGAGTTCCAGTTTTCGAGTCAGTGGTAATACCGATGGACGCCAGGGTTGAAAAACTGCTCACTCCGGAAACCGGGGTAGTAATCAAGCGCTGCAGTTGTGTCTGGACGGTACGCAGAGTGGCGTCGCCGGACAGGGCACTGCTTGTCTTGCCGGTGGAATCATAAACTGTCTGTTTATTGATAAGCGTCAGGGCATCGTTGAATTCCTTAACGAAGCTGTTGATCTTCTCCGTGACGTTATCGGCATCATTGGTGATCGCAACCGACGTGGCAGATCCCTCTTTGAGAAGGGACAATGTTACTCCCTCAAGAACATCAGTTACGGTATTGGAGGTTCGGGTAATGGAGACGCCGTCAACCTTGAAGCTCGCCGCAGTTCCTGCCTGATAGGTCGGATCGCCCGGCCCCAGCAGTGTCGGCGCAAGGGATCCGGTACCACCGGCCGGAGCTGTAGATAAGCCACTGAAATCAATGGTGTAGTTCTTGGTGTCTTTACCTGTCACGACCAAACGATATGGCGTGCCGGAACCGTCATTGATGATTGAAGCCGTGACGTTTGCATCTGAATCGTTGATCGCCGCAACAATTCCGTTAAGGGAGTTCTGCCCTTCGGCGATATTTATGGTTGTAACCGTTCCCGTCCCGTCGTCGATAGTGAATGACCCGGTATTGAAGGTGAGGGACGAAGCACTGGCATAACCGACTGAAACCTGCCGCTGGGAACGGGCAAGGGTAGTTACCTCAACGGTATGCACCCCCTCCATGGCCGTACTGGATGCCGATGCAGTCAGAACGGAACTGTCGCCAATCTCCGCCTTGACCCCTTTAAAGGTTGAGCTGGTCTTTATACTCTGAGCTGATGATTGGAACTCTGTCAACGCCGTTTTGATCTGTTTATACAGATCAATCTGACTCTGGAGCTTTGTCTGTTTAGTCTGAAGAAGCCGCTCAGGAGCACGCTCCAGATACATGAGCTGAGTGATGAGCGACTGGGTATCGATGCCGCTTGCCAACCCGCTGAAACTTATTGTTCCCATTATGTGCTCCTCCCTGCTGCAAACTCTGCAAATACGATACCAGACTCTGCCTACGGAGCATTAGCGCCCCTTCCCGAGAGAACCAACCGGGATCGCAACTCTTCTGTTTATAAATATCGGCCGGAACGTCAAAAACTTGAATGGTATTTAGCGCCATCATAAAAAAAGGGGAGGCCGAAGCCTCCCCCACTAACAATTAATGCTTTTGTACTATTAGCGCAGCAGAGACAATGCGTTCTGCGGCAGCTGGTTCGCCTGAGACAGGATGGCAGTGCCGGCCTGAACCAGGATCTGACCGCGGGTAAGAGCTGCGGACTCTTCGGCCACGTCTACGTCGCGGATACGGGATTCGGCAGCCGATGTGTTCTCCACTGAAACCTGGAGGTTGGCGATAACCGACTGAAACCGGTTCTGTGCGGCACCGAGGTTAGCGCGTTGTTTAGACACCGTTTGAATGGCGGAGTCAAGTTTAACGAGCATAGACTGAGCAGCGGTGGCAGTGGTAAACCCAGCGGTTACGCTGAGAGCAGTAGCATCCATTTTCGCAAAGGAGACGCCAATACGGTCGACAGCGGCAGCGTTCTTGATGCCAACCTGAATATTGATCGTTTTTGCGGCTGAAAGCAAACCAATGCCGTTGAACTTGGTCGCATTGGCAATACGGGTGATTTCAGAAGCAAGGCGACCAAATTCGTTATTGATGTAGGAGCGCTGAGCTGTTGCGAGGGTACCGGTGGATGCCTGGGTTGAGAGTTCGCGCATACGGCCCAGGATGTTGCTCACTTCGTTCAGGGCACCTTCAGCTACCTGAACCATGGAGACGCCGTCATTGGCATTGCGGACAGCCTGGTTCATGGAGCGGATGTCTGCCCGCATCCCCTCGGAGATGGCGAGGCCAGCGGCATCGTCGGCGGCGCTGTTGATCCGAAGGCCAGAAGAGAGGCGCTGCAGGGATTTGTTGAGTGCTACCTGGGTTAGGTTGAGGTTGCGCTGTGCATTCAGGGACGGTACGTTAGTGTTGACTGTGAGTGCCATGGTATAATTCCTCCGTGAGAATGTTTTGGGGTTTCCGTACCCCATTAGAGTGTGCGCTCGGTCGGCCTTGCCGTTTCCCGCCTGGGCACCATTGGTAGCCGGCTTGATCTCCCTTGCGCTTACTGCCTTTAGTTTAGGTATCGGTATCTACGAAAAAAACTTTAGGGAAATTTCAAATAAAAATTTTTTGCAAAATATCTGACAAATATACTGACAAATATATCTGACAAATCCATAAAAAAGAGGAGGCCGAAGCCTCCCCCAATATCAATTAATTCTTTTATACTATTACCGCAGCAGTGACAATGCGTTCTGCGGCAGTTGGTTCGCCTGGGACAGGATGGCCGTACCCGCCTGGACCAGAATCTGGCCGCGGGTAAGAGCTGCGGACTCTTCAGCCACGTCTACGTCGCGGATGCGGGATTCGGCGGCCGAGGTATTCTCCACGGAAACCTGGAGGTTGGCGATGACCGACTGGAACCGGTTCTGGGCAGCGCCAAGGCTTGCGCGCTGCTTGGATACCGTTTGAATGGCTGTATCAAGCTTGGTAAGCATGGCTTGGGCAGTTCCTGCTGAAGTAAAACCGGAAGCTATACCCAGTACCGAAGCAGTCATTCTTGTAAGTGCCACGCCGATCCGGTCAACAGCCGCGTTATTCTTGATACCAACCTGGATATTGATTGTTTTTGTGGAGGCAAGTAGATCAATACCGTTGAACTTGGTCGCATTGGCGATACGGGTGATCTCGGAAGCGAGACGGCCGAATTCGTTGTTGATGTAGGAGCGCTGAGCTGTTGCGAGGGTACCGGTGGATGCCTGGGTAGAGAGTTCGCGCATACGGCCCAGGATGTTGCTTACCTCGTTCATGGCGCCTTCAGCAACCTGAACCATGGAAACCCCGTCATTGGCGTTGCGAACGGCCTGGTTCATGGAGCGGATGTCTGCCCGCATCCCCTCGGAGATGGCGAGACCGGCGGCATCGTCGGCGGCACTGTTGATCCGCAGACCGGAAGATAGGCGCTGCAGTGACTTGTTGAGGGCTACCTGGGTAAGGTTGAGGTTGCGCTGGGCGTTCAGGGACGGTACGTTGGTGTTGACTGTGAGTGCCATGGTGTAATTCCTCCGTGAGATTGTGTTGGGGTTTCCATACCCCATTAGCGTGTGCGCTCGGTCAATCTCGCTGTTCTCCGCCTGTGCCCCATTGGTAACCGGCGGGATTTCCCTTGCGCTTGCTGCCTTTAGTTTAGGTATCGGTGGTAGCGAATTAAACTTTAGAAAAAATTTGCGTCACATCGTTTTTTTTCAAAAAAGCCTTCCGGTCATCACGGAAGGCTCTGATTACAGCACGTTGGTAACAGTGAAATTATCGCGAGCAACAGGCCCCTGAATTCTTATCGACTGTATCCGTACCAAAGAGAGGAAACTTGGTGGGGAACCGGTTTCCTTCAAGGACAATCTGCTTCGCAAGCATCCGGTTGGGATTTAGAACGACCGGTCCTTGCAGGTTCACAGTGATACTTCCTGATTCGCCGGCAAGCGTCACCACAAGGAGGATAACAACCTCCGTTTTCTCGTCGAGAGCCAGTCGCGTATATTCCTCCGACGTGAGGGAAACAGCGTAATCGGGGAGCACTTGTTGCGCGTCCACCACCACAAAAGCAAGGGCTGGATCGTCCACGGATTGGAGCCAACGGAAGGGAGTCGGTTTCTCCGGAGTAAGAAGGATGAAGCGGGTTCCGGTAAAACCCAGCATGCCGTCAGGCAAGGTAATTATCTTGTCATCTTCAATATCAATCTGACCAAAACGAGATGTTTCTATTTTCACGGCGATTACTCCTTCCCGGCACCGGCAAAACCGACGGCATTCTCAAGATCGTCAAGGCTCCAATTGGCAGCCATCTGGTTTTCCTTCTGGACCTTGAGGTAGATTTCCTCCCGGTAGATGCGCATATCGCCGGGGGCCTCGATGCCGAGCCGCACCTGGTTTCCCTTCATCTCCACCACCTTGATCCGGATCTGATCGCCGATGGTAATCGTTTCGCCCATTTTTCTCGTTAATACCAGCATGATATGTGCCCTCCTGGCGCTTTCTCTCTTACGTGAGATAGTCGAGAAGCGAAACCTGGGATACTTTAGCCGAGGCCGCAATGGCGGCCTGGTACGCCGTCTCCTGTTTGGACAGGTCACTGATGACCTGCATGATATCGATATCCTGCTTGTCGGACATGATTTTTGTGGTGCTGAACTTCATATCCTCGATGACGCTGTTGGCCGCATCGAGGCGATTCCTTCGGGCCCCGATATCAGTGCGGAATGCGAGAATCTGGGAAAGGCCGTTATCAAGCTCGGTAATCTGATTCTGCGCCGTGGTCATGTCATTGGAGCCAAGGGCGGTGATAAGGTTGTCGAAGGCGGCAACGATGTCGGTGCCGGAACTCCCCGGAGGAGTCCCCCCCCTCAGGAGATCGGCGCCGGAGTAGTTGATCTGGATCGGAGCGCCCCTATCCACCTCCACCATCATGGCATCATTGGTGCCGAGAAAGTTTCCCGTGGTGTCGAACGCCGGGGTGTCGTTCTTGAATCCGCCGAAGATGAACTTGCCATTGAGCTGGGTATTGCCCATCTGAAGGAACTGCTGCTTCAGCTGCGTCAGCTCGTTGATGCCGGCGGTGACTGCGTCAGGATTGTTGGTGCCGGTGACCATTTGGAGAGTGAGCTCCTTGGCCCGGGTAAGGACGTTCCCCATCTCGGACATGGCCGACTCACCCATGGTGAGCCAGGCGATTCCGTTGGAGATGTTCCTGCCGTACTGGTCTCCGGCGGCAATCCGTGCCTTGAGGTTGAGTATCTGCTGGGCAGTCACCGGGTCATCACTGGGCTTGCTCACTTTGAGCCCCGTGGAGGCCTGCTGCTCAAGCTCTTCCGTTCTTCTGCGAATCACCTGCAGGTTGTTCGCCACAAGATTTGCCGTCGTGTTCTGGGTTACGCGCATGTCGCTTCTCCGTTCATATGCCTCTAGCGGATGAGGCCGAGGATCGTGTCCAGCATCTCGGTGCCGACGTTAACCAGCTTCGCAGCCCCTTCGTAGGCCTTCTGATATTTAATCAGGTTGGCAAGTTCCTCGTCCAGGGAGACCCCGGACTGTGATTCCCGCAGGGTGTCGAGCTGCTTAATGATTCCCTCGCTCAGGTCCGAAGAGCGCTGGGCATCCTGCACGGCAACGCCAACCTTCCCCACCAGGGCATTGTAGAAGGCTTCCATGGTCATGTTACCGCCGGAGGTGGCCAGCACCTTGTCATAGACGCTGGCGATGGCCCGGGAGTTCAGGTTGTTGCCGGTACCACCAGTGACCGGATCAACGCTGGCAGCAGCGATGTCGGCGGTTTTCGAGATGGCGAGCTGTATACCCCCGATGCCGCTGTACCCGCTCGTGACTGTCGGGGCAGTAAAGAAATCGAGCCCCGTGGAGCTATTAAGGCCAAATCCTGCCGAGTGGAGACTGTTGACTTCCGTAGCCAGAGAAGAGGCCAGTTCATCCAGGTCGGAGAGGAAACCGTTGACCAGCGAATCGCGTACCTGGAGAGTCCCCCCCATGCGCCCCTGGCTGTTGTTTGGACCGCCGACGATGCTGCTGATGTCGACAGCCGTATTATCACCGGGAGAGGTGGCGAAGATCTTGTAGTATCCGTTGTTAGCGGCATCGGGCTCGAGGGACAGCTCCGCGGCCTTGTTGCCGAGCACCAGCGGCGGACCGAGACTGAGGCTGACATTGAGGGTCCCGTCGGTTTGTTCCAGATAGGTGATTCCCACCTTTTCCGAGAGCTGCCGCACCAGCAGGTCCCGCTGGTCGCGCAGTTCGTTGGCCCGTGCGCCCCGGATCTCAATCAGCTTAATCTGATCGTTGAGGGAAGCAATCCGGGTGAGGCTCTCATTAACATCGGAGGTAATCCCCTCCAGGGACTGGTTTGCTTCGCGCTTGATGTCGGTAAGGTAACCGTTGATCCGGTGAAACTGGTCCACAACCTGCTGGGCACGGGCCAGAACCGCCTGCCGCTCAGGCTGCCCCTGAGGGTTGGCGGTCAGGTCTTGCCAAGCGGCAAAAAATTCCTGCATCGACTTGCCGAGACCGTCGGCGGTGAACTCGTTGAAGAGCTGCTCGGCCCGCTTCATGGAGGCAAGAACCGTGCTGCTCCAGCCAGTAGTGGAGGCTTCGGTCTTTAGCTGGGTCTGGAGAAAGTCATCGTAGGCCCGCTGAATCTCCGCCACGTTCACCCCGGTCCCGAGGGGGAAGCCCCGCTCCTCGGTGACGAACGAGGTCTGGAAGATAGTAGTCTGCCGCGAATAGCCGGGAGTATTGACGTTGGTGATGTTCTCGCTGGTTACCTCAAGGGCGAGCCGTTGGGCGGTGATGCCGCTCTTGCCGATATCGAGAATGCTCTGGATGCTCATGGGTCAGATCTCCTTGCGGAGTAAACTTGAGTTGGCGCCACGCTCCACCATTTGTCCCGAACCTCCATAGGTTTCTGAAACGGTGAACCGGCTCTTGAAAAAGGCAAGGGAGCGATTGATGGTGGTGAGGGAGCTCCCCAGGAACCGCCGGTTTTCTTCCGTCATACGGCGGATCTCAGCGGCAAGGGTTGTGAGTATTTCCTGCAATTCCTCCAGCTCGGCCTTATCCCGAAGGGTGCTGCGGGCGATTATGGGGGAGAGAGTTGCGGTATCGGCCAAGCCAAGGCGCGCAGCTTCGAGGGCCATGAACTGACGGCAATTGCCATCGATTTCCTTCATGGAGGCAGCCACCTCGAGCTTTAAGGTAGTTGCTCCATGGAGCCGTTCGGTATCGCAGCTGATAATCGCCTCGCGCTCTTCCGCAAGCAGCCGGAGCATTTCCTCCATTGTCGCTTCGCGGGCGTGCAACGCTTCCATCAGGTTCGTCATTACATGTGCCATTCGCGTCCTCCGTCCTGCTACCGGAAAAGGGCCAGCATCTTGCCAGCGACAAGCCGGCTGTCAACCTGGTAGGTGCCGTCCGCCACCTGCTGTTTTATGGCCGCTACCCGGTCGGCACGCACGGTTTCTTCTGCCGGGGCGACCTGCTTCAGCCGCTCCACCTGCATCTTGCCAAGGGAAAGCTCGACCCGGTCGGAGGCTGAGACCGATGCGGCAGCGGTGGACGGCACAGCCGCGGCTTTCTTCTCCACATCAGGGGAGCGTAAGGCAGCAGTACTGGAAAGCGATACAATATCGTTGGTTATGGTCATTCTTTTTCTTTACCTTTCAAAACCGTAATAGAGGCCTTTTCAGTGCGGCGAACCGCATCCTCCATAAGCTGTTTTTCAATCATTGAGGCAAGCCCGATCCCCCCCTGGCTCGTGGCGATGGCGGTGGCATATTCCTGATCGAGCATCGACTGGAATATCTCTTCTCCCTTGCCTCCGCCGGTGAGTTCGTTTTTCCCCACGGTATCGCGCATCGACTTGATCATCATGCCGACGAACATGGCCTCAAACTCGCCCGCAACCTTGCGGGCAGCCTTGGCGCTGTTCTCCCGGGCGGCCAGCTGCCGGGCACGGGATGTGTCGGTTTCCTGGATCAGGGTCTCTGGAGCCATAGAGATCTGCATACTCTTCCTTTCGGCAAACACCGCGAAAACTTGAGCAAAAAATGCGAGACGTAATGCCTCGCATTTTTCACAGCATGTTGCATGCCAAGCACTAAATCACTTCCACCTCAGCCTGCATGGCGCCGGCGGCCTTGATGGCCTGAAGGATGCCGATCAGATCCCTCGGGGTTACGCCAAGGGCATTGAGCGCCCGGACCACCTCACCGATGCTGGCGCCCTCCTTAACCACGGCAAGCCCGCCGCCGCTTTCATTCACCTTGATCTCCGTACGGGGGACCACGGCCGTCTCTCCGGTCCTGCTGAAGGGAGCAGGCTGGGACACCTTGGGGGTTTCCTTGATGAAGAGGGTAAGGTTACCGTGGGACACCGCCACTGTCGAAATTCTGACATTGTCGCCAATGACGATGGTTCCGGTCCGTTCGTTGAGGACCACCTTGGCCATGGCATCGGGACGGACCTCAAGCCGCTCCATGTCGGAGACGAATTCCACAACCCGCCCCTTGTAGGATTCGGGAAGGGTCATCATGACCGCGCCGGGATCGGAAGCTGCTGCAACGCCCCCATTGAATCGCTCGTTCACGACTTTGGCAATGCGGGTGGCAGTGGTGAAATCGGGCTGGTGCAGGTTCAGGCGAAGCTGCCCCCGGTCTGCCAGCACGTTGGGGAGTTCAAGTTCCACCAGGCCGCCATTGGGGATGCGCCCCGCCGTGGGATGATTCTTCTGCGCCGACGCCGCCTGACCGCCATAGGAGAAGGAGTTCGTAAGCACCCCCCCCTGGGCCACGGCATAGACACGATTGTCGGCCCCCTTGAGCGGTGTCATGAGGAGGGTGCCGCCGGCGATGCTCTTGGCATCCCCCATGGACGAAACAAGGGCGTCTATGCGGGTCCCCTGCTTGGCAAAGGGGGGAAGATTGGCGGTCACCATGACAGCGGCAACGTTCTTCACGGTAATGTCGGCACGGTTGACCGTTACCCCCATCCGCTCAAGCACGTTCACCAGGGACTGGACCGGGAATTCGGTCTGGTCGCTGTCGCCGGTGCCGTTGAGTCCCACCACGAGGCCATAGCCGATGAGCTGGTTCTCCCGCACCCCGTCGAAGCTGGCGATGTCCTTGATCCGGACCGCCAGGGCCAGTTGGGGGAGGGCCAGAAGAAGTGCCACTATGCAGATAATTTTTTTAATCATGTTTTTTCCCAAATCACTGCCGGTTCCGGAAGTGTGATTTTTTCGCAAGGTCAAGGCGGCCAAGGAATTCCGCGGAGGCGTACCCATCGGTACGCCGCACAAGGAAATTCCGCAGGCCAACGCCGAGATTGCGGAAAAGGCGCACTTCTCTCCACTAGAAGGGCCAGATATAATCCAGAATATTCAACAACCACCCCGGCCGCTGCCGGTCGCTGATGACCCCCTCGCCGGTGTAGGTAATGCGGGCATCGGCAATGAGGCTGGAGTTGACGGTATTGTCGGGAGAGATATCCCGGGGGCGAACGGTCCCCTGAAGGACGATAATCTGATCTTCGTTGTTCACCTTGACGTTACGCCGCCCCTCGATGAGGAAATTGCCGGTGGGAAGGACGTCGATGATCTTGGCGCTCATGGTTGCAACGAGGTTTTCCTTCCTGGTGGTGGCTCCGCTCCCCCCAAAGTTGGAATTGCTGCTGGCCCCCAAAAGGTTGTTGAGGTCTGCGTTCCACACCTTGCCCAGGAGCAGTTTCTGCTTTTCCAGCCCCATCAGATAGGGAATGCTTGCCGAAATGCCGGCCGAGCGGTCCGTATCGGTTGTGGCCTCTTTACTGGCGCTGGCCTGCTCCACAATAACCACGGTGATGATGTCACCCTTGCCCCGGGCCTTATGGTCAGCGGTTAATCCCGCCGATGCCGCCTGCCAGATGGAACCGTTGGCGTAGGAGGGTTGGGGGGCCGGTAGCTGCTCGTCGAAAGAAGGAGATCTCACTTCAGCCTTCTCGATGGCACACCCGGCCAATGCGAGACAAAGTATTGACACTGCCAAACGTTTCACTGACTTACTCCTAGAGGCCGGGACCGGGTATCCGGGACCGGGGACCGGAAACACCTAGAAATCCACCTGCACTGTACCTGAATCTATAACCCTCGCCGGTACTTCTTTGAGGGAGCCCAGATTCTGGACTTTCACTATGTCCCCCTCGGCGCCGTTGCCCCGAGCCTTGCCGGTAGCGGTGAGACGCATGGCCTGATTCTCGATTACGATGGTTACCAGTTGACCGCTCTTCACCAGGGGCACCTTCTCAAGCTGCTCCCCTCGCAGCGGCATATTGGCTCTCACCGGCATTCGCGCCCGCTTCCCCACCACCTCTTCCGCGCTTTGATATACCCGGCCCGAGAGAGATGAGAGGTCACGCCGCTGAACAGTTACATCATCAGGGCCGATCACGTCGCCCCTCTCCAAAGCACGGAGCACCACCACCGTATCGGCAAAAGCCTCCACCTCGACCGGTATAGTAAGGTTTCTTTCGACCCGGCCGTTTACCCGTACAATGAGAGCCAGGTTAGCCTTGCCCCAGCCTTCCCAGCGGCTCGGCGCAGCCACTTCAAAGGATACTTCGCCCGGAGGAAGCTTCAGATCGCCCTGGAAGCCTATGCGGCGAAGGGTTGTATCAATGCCGAGCCCCTCGGTTTTCTGGCGGACGAATTCGGTGACTGCGTCCTTCACCTTAGAATTGGAAATGGTCTGGGTGGCCGGGGCGGCAAACGCCGCCGTCGCGACCGCCAGCACCAGCACTGTCATCAACGTAACCAATCTCATATCTGTCTTTCCCGGTCCCCGGTCCCTGGTCACCGATTCCAGCTTTTTACCGCTTCAGGCTGTTAGCCGTCTGAAGCATTTCATCAGCGGTCTGCACAGCTTTTGAGTTCACTTCATAGGCCCGCTGCCCCGTGATCATGTTCACCATCTCTTCCATGACGCTCACGTTGCTCATCTCAAGAAAGCCCTGGGCGGTGGTGCCGATGCCGTCCTGACCGGGAGTGCCGGTGGTGGCGTTGCCGGAGGCGTCAGATTCCTGAAAAAGGTTCTTGCCCATTGCCAGAAGCCCGGCAGGATTGGAAAAGGTGGCCAGTTGGATATTCCCCACGTTGGTGGGGCTCGTCTGCCCAGCCTGGGATACCGAGACGGTTCCGTCATTGCCGATATTGATGGCCGTGGCGTTATTGGGAATGACGATTTCCGGGCTCAGGGGATAGCCGTCGGAAGTAACCACGCGCCCCTCGCTGTCACGCTTGAAAGCGCCGGACCGGGTATAGGTGGTGGTGCCGTCGGGCATCTGGATCTGGAAGAACCCGTCCCCCTCAATGGCCATGTCCAGCTCGTTGCCGGTCTGGTTGATATTGCCGATGGTGAAGATCTTGGTAACAGCCGCAAGCTTGGCTCCAAGGCCTATCTGAATGCCGGTGGGCACTTCGGTTGAGTTGGTGGAAGGAGAACCGGTGGTCTTCATGTTCTGGTACATGAGATCCTGGAAATCGGCCCGGCTCTTCTTGAACCCCGCGGTGTTGACGTTGGCCAGGTTGTTCGCGACGACATCGATGTTCGTCTGCTGGGCCTGCATCCCTGAGGCCGCCGTCCACAGTGCTCTGATCATGTTTTTCTCCTTTTTTGTATCTGTACACCATGTAGGGGCGCGGTTTCCGCGCCCTGGGCGTGGGAACCGCGCCAATACCGAATCAAATTATATTTTTCCTATTTCATTTGCCGCCTTGCCGGTCAGGTCATCGTAGGCCTTGACCACCTTGGAGCACATTTCGAAGTAACGGTTTGTCTCGATGAGCTGGACCATCTCCTGAACGGTATTCACGTTTGACTCTTCCAGAGCACCCTGCATCACCTTCTCGCCGGTCACCGGCTGGGGCGTGGCCTGGGGGTCGGTCGGAACGAACAGGGCGCTGCCGATTTTCTGCATTGCATAGGGTTTGGGGAAGTCAACCACTTCCAGCCGCCCCACCTGGCTTCCATCCACGAAGACCTCGCCCCTGCCGTTGATGTCCACCTTTCCCCCAGCAATAACGATGCCGCCCCCCACCTGGGCACCGTCGGAGGTCACCAGGCGGCCGGCCGAATCCAGACGGAAGTTCCCCTGCCTCGTGTAGGCCCGCTGCCCATCGGCCGTGGTAACGGCAAAGAAACCATCGCCGTCGATGGCCAGGTCAAAGGTATTGCCGGTCTGTTTCACGGAGCCGGGGGAATAGTCGGTAAAAAAGACCGTTTCCGAATAGACCGGCGCATCGGTCCCGCCCCCTGCGCGGGGCTGTGCCCCAACCGCCTGGAGCATCCCCTCGAAGGTCATCCGGTCTTTTTTGAAACCGGGGGTGTTGACGTTAGCCAGGTTGTTGGACAGGACATCCAGCCGCTTCATTGCCGCGATGTTCCCCGTGAGTGCCGAATAGATGCCGCTGTTCATAGAATTATCCCCGTTCGGTTGACATTGTAGGGGCGCCGCTTGCCGCGCCCTTTGTTTGCATGCCAAGAAGGGCGCGGCAAGCAGCGCCCCTACCTCATGTTTTTCATCTTCGCCCGCAGCCGTACGATTGCCTGGCTGTGGAGCTGGGAGATGCGCGATTCCGATAGTTCCAGCACCGCGCCGATCTCTTTCAGGTTCAGCTCTTCGTAATAGTAGAGGGTGATCACAAGCCGCTCCTTCTCTGGGAGCCCCTCTATGGCCTCGGTCAGCACATCGAGCATCTGCCTGGCCATGAGCTGGCTCTGGGGATTCTCGACTCCTTTGTCCTCCAGGATGTCCAGAAGCCCGAAGGGGCTACCGTCCTCATCCTCCCAGGATTCGTCGAGGCTCACGAAGGAAAGGAGATGGATCTCCTCCAGCATGTGATGGTATTCCTCAACACTTATCTCCAGGGAAGTGGCCACCTCTTCGCTGGTGGGGTTGCGGCCGAAGCGGTGCTCGAGCATTGCAAACTCACGCTCCAGCTTCTTGAACTTGTCCCGCAGCGACCGGGTGAGCCAGTCCTGGGATCGAAGCTCGTCGAGAATGGTCCCCCTGATCCGCTGCTCCGCAAACGTCTTGAACTGAACCCCACGGGAAGGATCGAACCGCTCGGCGGCGGTAATGAGGCCGATTACGGCGGCGCTCATGAGGTCCTCCTGGTCCAGGTGGGGGGGTAGCTGGGAGGCAATTCGTCCCACCAGAAACTTGACCAGCGGCAAGTGGGATACGATCAACTCGTCGCGGGACTGGGCCGACGAACGCTGAGCCTCCTGCTCGTATGCCTTAACAAGACAGTTCATAGGTTCTCCGTTTCGGCCCCGGCGCCGAGGAATCTCCTGAAGAAGAACTGCACGTTACCTTTGATGCGCCTCTCGCCGCCGTTTTCCAGAATCCGCCGGGCAAGCGTAGTGAAGCACCCCGCCGCCGGAGAGTCCGGGCAAAGCTCAAGGACCGGCTTCTGACTCTTCACCGCCTCAAGAATGGCATCGTCCCGCAGTACGCACCCGAGATAATCGAGGGAGATGTCAAGAAACCGACTGGTCACATTGGAGAGTTTGGCGAAAACCTGGAGAGCGTCATCGGTGTCGCGGGCCATGTTGACCAGCACCTTGAAGTAGCGCTCCGAATGCCGCGTTGCCAGCAGCTTGATGAGGGCATAGACATCCGTAATGGAGGTGGGCTCCGGCGTCACCACCACCACGATTTCCTGGGAAGCGGTGTTGAAATAGGCAACGTTTTCGGAAATTCCCGCCTCGGTATCGACAATCAGGATATCGAAATCCTCCTCAAGGGCATCGAGCTCATCCATAATTTTGACACGCTCTTGCAGCCCAAGGGATGTGAAGTCGGGAAGCCCCGACCCGGCCGGGATGATTTTGATTCCTCCAGGGCCATCGGTGACAATCTCCTCAAGGCTTTTCTTGCCGGTAAAAACGTCATTCAGGGTAAAATCAGGGGTCAGCCCAAGGAGGACGTCAATGTTGCCGAGCCCCAGGTCCGCGTCAATAACCAGAACCTTCTTTCCCCCTTTGGCCAGCGCCAGGGCCAGGTTCACGACAACGTTGCTCTTGCCGACCCCCCCCTTGCCGCTGGTCACGGAGATGACCCTGATTGCCTTCTGGTTCAGCCCATCTTGGGCACGCGCCGCCGAAGCCTTGCGCTTTTTGCTTACGGAGGTGGCCAGTTGCCGTAAACTATCGGCCTGGTCTCCTGTCGCCGCCGTTAAGTTCATTCCTTGATCTCCCCAAGTACGAGCCCGGCAAGTTTCCCGGGAGTTGCAATTTCCAGGTCTTCAGGCACCCGTTGCCCTGTTGTGAAGTAAGAAAGCGGAAATTTGGTCCTCAGGTGTGCATTCACGATGCCGCCATAGCTTTCGCTCTCGTCCAGTTTCGTAAAAATGACTCGGGATATGGGCAAAACCCCAAACCGTTCCACCACTTCCTGCAGTTCCCGGTCGCGGGTTGTGGCCGCGAGGCAAAGATGGATCTCGATGGCAAACCGGGACTCCAGGAAACTCCTCAGCTCTTCGATTTTCTCGTTATCCTTGTGGCTTCTCCCCGCCGTATCGATGAGAATCAGATCCTTGTCGGAGTGGAGTTCGATTGCCGCCTCCAGTTCCGCCGGGGTGGTCGCAACCTCCACGGGAACGCCCATGATGCGCGAGTAGGTCTTGAGCTGCTCCACGGCGCCGACCCGGAAGTTATCGATGGTAATGAGGGCTGCCCTGTGGTTTTCCCGCAGGGCGTAGTTGGCCGCCAATTTCGCAATGGTGGTGGTCTTGCCCACCCCGGTGGGACCCACGAGCGCAATTATTCGCGGGCTGTTTTTCTTGAATGCGAGGGGACCTGCACATTTGATAACCTTCTTGAAAGCCTGGGGAAGGAACGAGCGTATCGCCTCCACGGTCCCCCCCTTTTTGGCCTCGGGCTCCACCTGCTCCATCACCGTGCGCACCGCACTCCGCTCGAGCCCCTTGCGGTGCAGCTCACCCATGACCACCCGGAGCGAACCTTTGAAACCGCCCTTGCCGCCTTCGGCCACGGCCGCCGGCTTCACCGGCTTCGCAGCCAGGACCTCGGCTTTCTCGGACTGGGTAACCCCTTCTCCGGCTTCCTTTGCCGCCAGGGTCTTGAAAAGGAGCTTCTTCATCTCCTCCAGATCCTGCTTCTGGATAGTCTTCGGAACCGAGTCGACGGGCACGGAGGGCACGACCTTTTCCGCCGCCGGCGCGGCCGGGGCCTCTGCCTGAGCCTTTGCAGCCGCCTCCTTGCGGGTGAGAACCTCAACCCGCTCGCGCAGGTCTTTCAGCTCCCTGGCCAAGGGGCCCAGCATGGAACTCTCCATCATTTCCTTAGTGGAAATATTCTGTTCCTGAGCCTCACGGTACGGATTCGGCGCCGGTTGGCGCGGTGTCATATCGATACCCGCCGTAACCTGCACCACCTCCTTCGAGAAAAATCCGAGGATCCCCCCCCGGCGCTCTTTTTTTGAGGAGATAATCATGGCATCCGGGCCAAGTTCCGCCTTGACCTTCCGGAGAGCCTCCGACATGTCTACCGCTTCGAATGTTTTAACCAGCATTGAGCGTCACCACCCCTAACGATTGGATTTTGACGTTGGACGGAATTTCGTTGTGCGACAGCACCGCCAGGTTCGGTACGAACCGTTCGGTGAGCTTCTTCACGTGCCGCCGGATTGACGGCGACGCCAGGAGCGCGGGATTGGTCCCCGACTGGTTGAACTTCTCTATCTCCTGCCGGATGCCGGAGAGAATTGCCTGGGCCGTGTTCGGCTCGATGGCCAGATAGCTCCCCTGCTCCGATGGCTGGATTCCCTCGGCCACGATTTCCTCCACCCGGCGGTCGAGGCTTATGATGCAGAGGGTCTCGTCGTCCCGCTTGTACTGGTCGATTATGTAGCGCCCAAGGGCCTGCCGGGTGAACTCCGTGAGCATCTCCGGATCCTTGGTGAGCCCCCCGTAGTCGGCCAGGGTCTCCAGAATCGTCCGCAGGTCCCGGATGGAGACTCCCTCTCGAAGGAGGTTCTTGATGACCCGCAGCACAGTTCCCAGGTTGAGGAGGTTCGGCACCAGTTCGTCCACCACCTTGGGGAAGCTCGACGAAAGGTTGTCCAGGAGCTGCTGAAGCTCCTGGCGCCCAACCATCTCATGGGCATGCTTCTTAATGATTTCGCTGATATGGGTAGCGATAATTGTCGTACTGTCCACCACGGTGTAGCCATAGAGCTGGGCCTGCTCCTTCACCTCGGGCCTGATCCAGATGGCGGGGAGTCCGAACACCGGCTCGGTGGTCCGCACCCCATCAACCTGGCCGGCAACCGCTCCGGAATCCATGGCCAGATACTGCCCCGCCAGCTCGCCTCCGCCCACCTTGGCTCCCTTGATGAGAACGTTGTACTCGTGGGGCTTCAGCTGGAGGTTGTCGTGGATATGGATCGGCGGCACCACGAATCCCATCTTCTGGGCGTATTGACGGCGAATCGAGCGGATCCGCTCAAGGAGTTCCCCTTCCTGGGCCGCATCCACCATGGGGACCAGACCGTAGCCCACCTCCAGTTCCAGCATGTCCAGGGGGCGGATAGACGCCTGTTCTCCCGCCTCTCCGGCCTCCGACGGCGCCGGGAGGGAGGCAAGCTCCTCCTCCATAACCTTGGGAGCCTCCTTGGCCATTCGCCCCCCCATGTACGCCAGTCCCGACAGGAGGAAGAAGGCGAAGTGGGGAAGCCCCGGAATGAGGCCGAAAGCGAACAGAACGCCGGATGAAACGTAGAACGCCTTGGGATAATTGAGGAACTGGCCGGTAATCTCATGGCCGAAGTTTTTCTCGTCGGCCGAGCGGGTCACGATGATGCCGGCGGCGGTGGAGATGATGAGGGCCGGTATCTGGGCCACGAGCCCTTCACCGATGGTCAGAAGCGTGTAGTTCGAAAGAGCTGTTTCCAGCGGCATCCCGTTCTGCCAGACGCCGATGATGAAACCGCCGATGATGTTCACCAGCATGATGAGGATGCCGGCGATGGCGTCTCCCCGCACGAACTTGCTGGCACCGTCCATGGAGCCGTAGAAATCGGCCTCCCGCGACACCCGCGAACGGCGGCGACGGGCTTCTTTCTCGTTGATGAGGCCAGAAGAAAGGTCGGCGTCGATGGCCATCTGCTTGCCGGGCATGGCGTCGAGGGTGAAGCGGGCCGCCACCTCGGCCACCCGGCCGGCGCCCTTGGTGATGACCGTAAAGTTGATAATTACGAGGATCAGGAAGATTACCGCCCCGACCACGAAGTTGCCGCCGACCACGAACTGGCCGAAGGCCTTGATAACGTGCCCCGCCGCATCGGTCCCTTCATCGCCATGGAGAAGAATGAGCCGCGTGCCGGCAACGTTCAGGGCAAGCCGGTAAAGGGTCGTGACCAGCAGCACCGAGGGGAAAACCGAGAAATCCAGCGGCTGCTCGGTATAAAGAGCCACCAGGAGAATGGCGAGGGCAACCGTAATATTGGCGGCAAGGAAAATATCAAGCAGCATTGCCGGCAGCGGAACGATCATCAGGGCCAGGACGCCGATGAGCGCCACAGCCATGTAGATGTCCGAGTTGCTTTTTGCTGGCTGAAGGTCTACTGCTTCGGCCGCCGGAAGTGCCATAAGGTAAAATCTCCTTGGAAATAGAGCCATTTGGTGGCGCGACCTTAAATCTGCAACCGTTGTGCCAGATGGCCCCACAGAGATATTATCGAATGGGCGAACAAGGGAATGTCGCTGGCTGGAGGGAAATTGCTAAAGAAATGCGGGAGCATGCCGATAAGACATATAGCTATTAGAATGTACGTCATTTTGAAATGCTTCCGTCAAGGTTTTGACTTGGCACCTGCTGCCAGGTAGATTCCCCGGTGTCAGCAATACTCATCCCCATACTCCGACACCTTCGTCCAGTCTCCTCACATTCTCTTCAAGACGTATAACTGCTTCAGCAACAGCGAGCCGCTCCCGGACTTCGGCCAGGGGCTTCCAGCCCGCTATTCGCGCCCAATCAAAGCTTGACAACATGCCCCCAATTCACTAACCTGTGAAAAATTTTGGTTAACACTGTTAAGTGCCATGACTCTGCGCGAACGAAGACAAAAACACAAGGTTCTGTTTCGGCAGGAGATCCTTGACGCCGCCCGGGAGCTTTTTTCCCAGATCGGCTACGAACGTTTCTCCATGCGAAAACTTGCGGCAAAAATCGAGCATTCCCCCACCACCATCTATCTTTATTTCCGCGACAAGGACGACCTCCTCTATTCCCTCTGCGAAGAGCTGTTCGCAAAGCTTTTCCAGAGCTACCAGCAGATATCCAAGGGGCATAGCGACCCGATGCAGGTATTGCGCCTTTGCCTCCTGAAGTATATCGAGTTCGGTCTGGCGAATCCCGGCCATTACAAGGTCGCCTTTTTCACCAGCCCTGTCGTCTATGGTTCGCCGACGGAATTTCTGCAAAAGGACAGCATGGGGCGGCGCACCTATTTTCATATTCTCCGGACTGTCGAAGAGGCTATGGCGGCTGACGCGCTCCGAGCCATGGACGCAGACCTTCTCGCACAGACATTATGGACTGCCGCCCATGGAGTTGTGGCATCACGGATTTACACAGCCGATTTCCCCATGGTGGACGCCACCCTCCAGGCTGAGACGCTGGTGGATGGTCTGCTCGCCGGCTTTTGCAAGTAAAAAAATTTTTCGCATCATTTACACTGTTAACTGAAGATACCACACGCTCAAGGAAAGGATGCACGAATGGCAAAGGAAATACTCAAAAAGTTTGCCGTGATAGCCGGCAACAAAAAAGCCGGGTCGCCGGCCGAAGATGAACATACCGCCGTCAATCCCATAAAAGAGATCTCGGGAAAGGCCGTCCACTGCCGCGAGGCTGTCAAAAAAGCGGAGGAGTATCTTCTGGCGCTCCAGAATCAGGATGGATTCTGGGTCTTCGAGTTGGAAGCGGACGTTACGATACCGTCGGAATACATCATGCTTCAACGGTTTCTCGGCAGGGAGATTTCAACGGAACTGGGAAAACGGCTGGAGAACTACCTACTGGACAGGCAATTGCCCGACGGCGGCTGGCCCCTCTACGCCGAGGACGGTTTTGCCAACATCAGCGCCACTATCAAGGCATACCTCGCCCTCAAAGTGCTGGGGCACTCACCCCAGACACCCCACATGATACGCGCTCGCCTTATGGTCCTCAGCCTCGGCGGAGCAGCCAAATGCAACGTGTTCACCCGTATCCTGCTGGCCCTGTTCGGCCAACTCCCCTGGCATACCCCGCCGGCAATGCCCGTGGAAATAGTGCTTCTCCCCCGGTGGTTTTTCTTCCACCTCAGCAAAGTATCCTACTGGTCGCGGACCGTCATCGTCCCACTGCTGCTGCTCTACGCCAGAAAGCCCGTGTGCCGGCTGCGGCCCGGAGAGGGGATTCCGGAGCTCTTCATTACCCCCCCCGACAAGCTGCGCAACCTGGATGGCTTCCAGCCGGGGGCCTGGCGAAAAAACGCCTTCATCATACTTGACCGCCTGCTGAAGCGTTGCAACCGTTTCATTCCTTCCGGCCTTCACCGGAGAGCCATTGCCGAAGCGGAAACATGGACAAGATCCCACATGCAGGGCAGCGGCGGGATCGGCGCCATTTTCCCGGCCATGGCCTACGCAGTCATGGCTCTCCGCGTTCTCGGCTGCGGGGAAGACGATCCCGACTATATCCGCGGATTACAGGCCGTGGACGACCTGCTCCAGCACCGGACCCCGCGGGAATCAAGCACCCCCGGCACGAGCGGCGCATGCGTAGACAGCGGGTCATCGGCGGCGCTCGCCATCGATCCCTCAGTCCACGCGGCAGCGGGCGGCATGGGAACCAGCAGCATCTGCCAGCCGTGCAATTCCCCGATCTGGGACACCTGCCTGAGCCTTTCGGCTCTCATGGAAGCGGGGCTGCCGCCGGACCACCCCGCAGTCAAACGGACTGTTGAATGGCTCTTGTCCCAGCAGATCCACTCCCCCGGAGATTGGTCGCTAAAGGTTCCCGACCTCGAAGGTGGAGGATGGGCTTTCCAATTCGAGAATTCTCTCTATCCAGACCTGGACGACACCTCCAAGGTCATCATGTCGCTCCTGCGGTGCGGAGCACTGGAAAATGAACTTTACCGCGACCGGATCGCCCGCGGCGTGAACTGGGTACTCGGGATGCAGAGCAGTGACGGGGGATGGGCCGCCTTCGACATCGACAACAACTACAACTACCTTAACGATATCCCGTTCGCCGACCATGGAGCGCTCCTGGACCCGAGCACATCGGACCTGACGGGACGTTGCATTGAACTGCTCTCCATGGCCGGTTTCGACAGGACGTTTCCGCCAATCGCACGGGGTATCAGTTTCCTCCGCTCGGAGCAGGAGGATACCGGTGCCTGGTTCGGCCGTTGGGGAGTAAACTATATCTACGGTACATGGTCGGTGCTGTCCGGCCTTGCTCAAGCCGGGGAAGACATGCAGCAACCCTATATCCGCAAGGCTGTGGGATGGTTGATGTCATGCCAGAACCACGATGGGGGGTGGGGAGAGACCTGCTATTCCTACGACGATCCTTCGCTGGCGGGTAATGGCGCGAGCACTCCGTCACAGACGGCCTGGAGCCTCCTGGGGCTCATGGCTGCGGGAGAAGTTCACAGCTTGCCCGTTCGGCGGGGGGTGCGCTACCTGCTCGACCACCAGAATCAATGGGGAACCTGGGAGGAGAAGCATTTCACCGGCACAGGCTTCCCGAGGGTCTTTTACCTGCGCTATGACGGATACCGCCACTTCTTCCCCCTGTGGGCGCTCGGAGTCTATTCCAGATTAAGCACAGGACAAAAGACCTGTCAGAATGAACGCCGCCATTCGACGCCCGGAGATCTCCACCTGCCTTGGCTGGAGCGAATCAAGGGATATAGTGGCCTTACTGCGGAGAAAACGCCTTAAGATACTCGCGCCGGAGCCGGTCGGCACCGGCGCTGGTAATGACACCCCACGGCAGCATCTCGTCTATGGGCATGCTCCGGTGGACGAGCAAATCAGTGTTGACGTCGAACTCCCGGGCTCCCCGTTTCCAGCTTCCCAGCTCTGCTGCGCGGAGCAGAAATTTTGACAGCCGCCGGTCCCCCCGCGAAAGAAGGGCCTGGAGGTAGGCATCCTTGGGGCTTTCGGCAATGAGCCGCACGTTGGAGAGCTTACCTATCGACTGCTGGAGGTACTTGAGTTTCTTCTCCAGGGATGGAACCTCCTCCATGCCGCACCACTGGAACGGTGTGAAGGGCTTGGGAACAAAGGGGTTCACAGACAGGATGATATCCCCGAGCCTCTTGTTTTTTTTCGCCGCGGCAATCACCCTCTCCCGGATTTTCCCCACGAGGAGGGCCATCTCCTCCAGATCGTCCATGGTTTCCGTGGGAAGACCGATTATGAAATAGAGCTTCAGGTTCAGGATGTCGTGGCCGATGAGGAGATCGCAGGCGGCAAGAATCTGCTCCTCGGTCAGGTTCTTGTTGATAAGGTCCCGTATCCGCTGGCTCCCCCCCTCCGGCGCCAGGGCCACGGTCTTGTGGCCGCTCGCCTTGAGCACCTCTATCATCCCCTCATCGAGACGATCGATGCGCAGCGACGACACCGACACCGCCCCCCCTTCAGCCAGGATGTGCCGGCAGAGGTCGCCAATCTCCCGGAAATCCGACACCGCTGCCCCCACGAGGCCGATCTTGCGCCGATACGTGAGCCCTTCGGCAACAGCGGCCTTCACTGCCTCGATGGACCGTTGCCGGTAGGGATGGTAGATGAAGCCGGCGGCGCAGAAGCGGCATCCCCGCCCGCACCCCCGGGAAACCTCAACGAGATACATGCCCGAGAACTCGGTGCCGGGGGTCAAAATCTCCGACACGGTGGCCCGGCCGTCCGGGTCGGCCATCCAGGACCGCGCCACCTGCTCCGGCGCCCCGCAAAGGGCCCGCCGCGACACCACCCGTGGGCCGTCGTACTCCATCTCATATAGTGAGGGAACGTAGATGCCGGGAAGCGCCGCAGCGCCCGCGAGGAACGAACCGCGGTCACCGGTCCCCTCCGAGCGGATGCGGTCCAGAAGCGGCGGCAAAATCGCCTCAGCCTCCCCGACACAGATAAAGTCCATGAAGTCGGCCACCGGTTCCGGGTTCAGGAAAAGGGCTGCTCCTCCCCCCATGACGAGGGGATGGGAGGCCGTCCTCTCCGCAGCAAGTGCAGGTATGGAGGCCAGATCGAAAATGACGGGAATATTCAGGTAATCGCTCTCGAAAGAGACCGAAAAGGCAACTATATCGAAGGATGAAAGGGGCTCCTGGGACTCCAGTGAAAGGAGGCTGGTGCCGCTGCGGCGATATTCCCGCAGATCGTCGGGGTCGGGGAGAAAGGCCCGCTCGCAGAGAATGTCGGGCTCGGCATTCAGCAGCGCATGGACCGCCTGGAAGCCGAGATTGCTCATGGCCACCGAGTACCGGTTCGGGTAGACGAGGCAGACCGTCAGCTTGCCGCCGCGGCGCTTGGGGGTGCTCCCTTCTTCCTGCTCCAGGAGGCGGCGGTATTTTTCAATGATTTTCCATGACATTGATTGAGGTTACCACGGGGGGGGACGATTCAGAAAGGGGAAAAAAGGCCCGGCACCCCCTGGAGGGGGTTAGTGGGGGTGCCGGGAAATGGCATGCAATGACGTTAATCCAAGGGTGCGGGGCGGCCGTGGGGAGGGTAAGGCCCCACGGCGCCCCTATTAAAACTAATCGACTGACTTTCTCAGAAAGGTCGGAATGTCGTACTGATCGTCCTCCTCGGTGAAGAACCCCTTCTGACGGTTGTAGGAAGGTTCGCGCTGCTGTTTTTCACGAATGAACGTGGGAATCTCACGGTTCACTTCCTGGCGGGGAGAGATGGGGTTGACGCTCTTGAGTTCCTGGCGCTGCTTCTCCACATCGAACCGGTCGCCAAAACCGGTTGCGATGGCGGTAACCTTCAGCTCATCGGCCAGCTCCTCATCAATGGTGACACCGATGATGATGTTGGCATCCTCGTGGACCTTCTCGTGAATGGTCCGGTTCACCGCCTCAAACTCATCCATGGTCATGGAAGATGACCCGGAGATGTTCACCAGAACCCCTTTGGCGCCGGAAATATCCACATCCTCCAGCAGCGGGCTGGAAATGGCTTTCAGCGCGGCCTCCACGGCGCGGTTCTCGCCGGCGGCGACGCCGATACCCATCATGGCCATGCCGCGCTCGCTCATGATGGCTTTCACGTCGGCGAAGTCCACGTTGATGAAACCGCTGGTGGTAATGAGGTCCGAGATCCCCTGAACCGCCTGGCGGAGCACATCGTCGGAAGGCTTGAAGGCATCGAGGATGGACATGGACTTGCCGGCAAGCCCGATAAGACGGTCATTGGGGATTACGATGAGGGAATCCACGTGCTTCTTGAGCTCCCGGATGCCGTCATCGGCCTTGGAAAGGCGCTGCTTCCCCTCGCGGGAAAACGGCTTGGTGACAACGCCCACCGTAAGGGCGCCGGCCTCTTTCGCAACTTCGGCGATAACCGGAGCGGCGCCGGTTCCGGTGCCGCCCCCCATGCCGGCTGCGATGAAAATCATGTCCGCGCCCTTAAGGATTTCGGCCAGTTGCTCCCGGTCCTCCAGGGCCGCCTCGCGCCCCCGTGTCGGATCAGCGCCTGCGCCGAGCCCCTTGGTGAGCTGACGGCCAATCTGAATCTTTATCGGAGCCTTGGAAATACGCAGGGCCTGCACGTCAGTGTTGGCCACGGCGAAGTCAACTCCCCCCACCTGGCTGGCGATCATTGTATTGACTGCGTTCCCCCCGCTGCCGCCGACGCCGATGACCTTGATCTTCGCACACTGATCGATGTTTTCGTCGAATTCGAACATACCCTACCCCCTTTTCCCTTTCTGTGTGTGTTTGGTTGTCATTGCAATTCAAAACAGAACATGAACGTATGAATAAAATATTTAAGGCATTTACTGCCGCCTGGCCTAGAAGAATTCCCCGAACCACTCCTTCATCCGCCGGGAAACCCGCCGGAAGAGGTTCTCGTCGGTCTGGGCCGTTGGGAATTCGCGGATTCCTACATTCTTGCTCCCATAGACCACGAGCCCTACGCCTGTTGCATAGACCGGCGAATTGACCACATCCACCAGGCCGCCGATCTGCTGGGGCATGCCGCGGCGCACGGGCAGGTTGAATACCTGCTCGGCCAACTCCGGCATCCCTTCCAGGATGGTGGTACCACCCGTGATAACCACGCCAGAGGCAATCATATCCTCAAAGCCGGATTTCAGTATCTCCCGGTTCACCAGGGTAAAGATTTCCTCCACCCGGGGTTCCAGTATTTCGGCCAGGAGCTGGCGGGAAAGGACCCGCGGCTTGCGGCCACCCACGCTCGGCACCTCGATGGTCTCTTCCTTGCCCACCAGCGACGCCATGCAGCAGCCGTACTTCTGCTTGATCTTCTCCGCCTCGGCCATGGGAGTCCGGAGCCCCACGGCAATGTCGTTGGTCAGATGGTTCCCCCCCAGCGACAGGACCGAGGTGTGCTTGATGGCGCCGTCAACGAAGATGGCGATATCGGTGGTGCCTCCACCGATGTCGACGAGGGCAACCCCAAGCTCCTTCTCGTCGGACGAGAGGACCGCCTCGGAGGAGGCCAACTGCTCGAGGACGATATCAGCTACGTCGAGCCCCGCGCGGTTGCACGCCTTCACGATATTTTGGGCGCTTGCAACAGCGCCGGTAACGATGTGAACCCTGGCTTCGAGCCTGACGCCGCTCATGCCTAGGGGCTCGCGGATGCCGTCCTGATCGTCAATGATGAATTCCTGGGGAAGGATATGGATAACTTCACGGTCCATGGGGATTGCTATTGCCTTGGCCGCATCAATAACCCGCTTCACGTCCTCCGAGGTGACTTCGCGGTTCTTGATGGCGATGACCCCCTGGGAGTTAAAACCCTTGATGTGCCCCCCGGCTATGCCGGCATAGACAGAGCGGATCTCGCAGCCGGCCATGAGCTCAGCCTCTGAGACCGCCTTCTTGATCGACTCAACGGTGCTCTCGATGTTTATCACTACACCCTTGCGCATTCCGCGCGACGGGCTGCTCCCGATTCCAACGATGTCGATACCGTCCTCGGTGACATTACCGACGATGGCACAGATTTTCGTTGTACCGATATCGAGTCCAACGATCAGGTTATCCCTTCGTGCCGACATAGTGTATCTCCCTTCCCCGCGTTATCCTTTTTTGACGATAATCTTGTCCTGGTAGTCGCAGTCGATGTACTCCACAGCTACCAGCTGTTCTTTCAGTTCCCCGTAAACCATGGCAAAACGGGCCAGCTTAGTATCGTAACCTTCTTTGCCGAGCCGCACCGGGACGCCGCCATCAGCAGTGAAGAGGGTCAGGCCGAATCCCTTGTCGATGTGAATCTCCGAAACATCGGCCAGGGTAAAATGCCGCCCTTTCTTCAAGATGTCCATGAGGGCCACGGCACCGGTCAAAAGTTCCTTCGTACCCTTGGGGTCCCGGGCCAGATCTTCTTCGGCAATACCGGTTATGACCGGGAAATTGAGGCTGTCACCCTGGGTGAGGGGCTTGAATACTTCGCCCTTCGCATCCATGTAGTAGAGGAACCCCATATTGACCACGGCCACCGGCTCCCGCTCCACCACAGCGACGCTGAGCGTGTGGGGGAAATAGCGGCGCACCTGCACAGTCTCGACCCAGGGATTCTTTGACAACTGCTCGCCGATACGGCTCAAACGCAGGCTGAGCATGGAATCGCCGGGTCTCACCCCGGTCAGCTCAACCACCTCGCCACGGGTCAGGTGCCTGAGTTTCGACACCTCGATGGCCTCCACCTGCAACACGGCCATCTCGTACTGTGAAGCAAACCTGTATCCCTCGTAGCCGCCAATCCCAACGACTGCAACAACCACCACACCGAACACGATGCGCATTCCCCAGGTGATGAACGGGCGCCAGTTGATGGGCTTTCGCTCCCTCTTCACCCGGTTGCGGCTTTTTTGTGGCGGCAGTATTCGAGTTTTTACGTGCAAGTCGCGCATGAATTCGGCCATCGGGGACCAGGGACCGGCAAAAGCAAACGACCAGTTCCACGTCCAGCGTTACCCCTGAAATTCCTATTCTGTTTTTGATCCCTGTGCCCGGTCTCCGGTCCCAGGTCCCTGAATTTTCAGTGAAGCTGAAATCAAAATCCGCTCCGCCAGCTCTTCGAAACCGATCCCCGCCTCCTTCTGGGCTATCTCCGGCAGGAGGCTCAAGGTTGTCATCCCCGGCAGGGTGTTCACTTCGAGAAGATAACACTCCCCCTCTTCGGTCACCAGGAAATCGACACGGCTGTAGCCGGCGCAACCCAGGGCGCGGTGGGCTTTTTCCCCTTCGGCAAGGAGCTTGCGGTACAGGTCGGCAGGGAGAACCGGCGGGCAGATATGTTCCGCCATGCCGTCGGTGTACTTGGCCTCGAAGTCGTAGAACTCCTTCTTCGGCACAATCTCGATGGCTCCCATGGCCCGGTCGTCAAGGATCCCCACCTGGATCTCCCGTCCCTTGACGAACTTCTCCACCAGCACCTCGTTGTCGTAGCGGAACGCGCTCTCCAGGGCGGCGGGGAGTTCTTCCGCCTTCTTCACGATGCTCACGCCAACCGACGATCCCTCCTGGGAAGGCTTCACCACCACGGGGAAGCCGAGGCCGGCAGCCATGGGATCGACGGTTTCGCCACGCACGAGCACCCGATGGGGGGTGATTGTCAGACCAGCGGCGGCAAAGGCCTGTTTGGCAAAGATTTTATTCATGGCCAGGGCGCTGGCAAGAACTCCCGATCCGGTATAGGGAATTCCCATCAACTCCAGGACTCCCTGGACCGCCCCGTCTTCACCGTAGCGGCCGTGGAGGCAGATGAAGGCAACGTCGATCCACTCACGGACCAGCGCCTGCGGCAAATCCCGGTCAACGTCAATGGCAATGGCGTCATATCCCCGGGCCAGAAGCGCCTTGTGTACCGCGGCCCCGCTGGATAGGGATACCTCCCGCTCTGCGGAAAGCCCACCCATAAGTACGCCGATCTTCTTGGTTTTCAGTTCATCGTTGGTCATCGTCTTCCCGCCTGCGCGCTCCTTGGAAGCATCTCCTTAATCACCCTTCACCAATAATCCTGACCTCTTCTTCAAGAGATATGCCGGTATTCCGCCTTACTTCATCCTTTATCAGCGCCGCCAGGGCAAGAAAATCGGCCGCCGTCGCATCTCCGCGATTTATCAGGAAATTGGCGTGTACCTCCGACACCTGCGCCCCCCCTATCCGAGTCCCTCGGAGCCCTGCCCCGTCGATTAACCGCCAGGCCGCCCCCCCCTCAGGGTTCTTGAAGAATGAGCCGGCGTTGGGATAGCCAACTTTTTGACTTTCAGCCCGGTGCGCCAGGTAACCGGCGATACGTTCACCGATTTTATCAGGATCGTCCGGTTCCAACCGGAAAGTCGCCCCGGCGATGATCTCTCCGGGTGCAAGCCGCACATGCCGGTAGCCATACTCAAGTTCGTCGCGCCGTACCTGCCGGAACGCCCCGTCCCGAACGGTAGTCAGCTCTTCCACATGATCGAGAATCGCTCCCCCCTGGGCGCCGGCGTTCATGGCAAGGGCTCCTCCGATCGTGCCCGGTATCCCGCAGAGGAATTCCAGGCCGCCAAGCCCCCGCTCCCTCAGATATCCCACGAGCATCTGGTTGGTTACCCCTGCCCCGGCCGAAACCTTCCCGCCGGGAAGGTGCGCCAACTCTCTGAAGCGTTCGAGGGAGACAACAACTCCCCGGACCCCCCCGTCACGGACCAGAAGATTGTACCCACCGCCAACCACAAAATGGGGGGTAGCGGTTTCAGCCAGAAGAGCAAGAAGTGTATCCAGGTCGCCCCGGTCAGCCGGGACAACGAAAAAATCGGCCGGCCCACCCACCTTCAGCGACGTATGGCGGGCCATCGGCTCGTCCCGGAGAATCGCCCCCTTCAATCGCTCGCTCAAAGCGCCATAAAGATCGTCATTCAAAGGACTAACCCTCGGATGCTCCCATTTTACGGAGCAGCGCCTCGCCGGTCTGCCAGATATTGCCCGCGCCAAGGGTAAGCACGATGTCGCCAGGCTGTACGACTTTAAGCAGGTGGCCCGGCAGCTCTTCCCTGTCGGCAACGTACGTCACATCCCGCTGGCCGTGCTTGCGGATCTCCTCGGCGAGCCGCTCCGCCGTCACCCCCTCGATGGGGGGCTCCCCGGCCGGGTAAATGTCGGTTAGCACAAGCACATCGGCATCGTAGAAGCAGGTAACGAATTCAGCGAACAGTTCTTTGGTCCGGCTGAACCGGTGGGGCTGGAAGGCCACCACGAGCCGCCGGTCGGGCCACCCCCCCTTGCCGGCCGCCAGGGTTGCCCGGATTTCGGCCGGATGATGCCCATAGTCGTCAACCACAGTGATGCCGTTCACCTCGCCTTTAACCTGGAAGCGCCGGCCAACGCCGCCGAACGTGGCAAACCCTTCCTGGATCTGGGTGAAGGGGACGTCCAGTTCCATGGCAACGGCGATGCACGCCAGGGCATTGAGCACGTTGTGGGCTCCGGGCATGGAAAAGGAAATCTCTCCCATCCGATATCCCTTGTAGTGGGCGACAAATGAAGTGGTTCCCCCTTCGAGGCGGACATGGGTAGCCCTGATGTCAGCCTGCGAGGAAAGGCCGTAGGTAACGAACCGCTTCTTCACCCGCGGCAGGATTTCGGCAACGTTTCGATCTTCAAGGCAAAGAACCGCAAGGCCGTAGAAGGGGATCTTGTTGATGAAATCGACGAAGGTGTCCTTTATCTGCTCGATTCCGCCGGTGTAGAAGTCCAGGTGATCGGCATCGATGTTGGTCACCACGGCAATGGTGGGTGAGAGCTTCAGGAACGAGCCGTCGGACTCGTCGGCCTCCGCCACCAGGAACTGCCCCTGGCCGAGCTTGGCGTTGGTGCCGAGGGTGTTGAGCTTGCCGCCGATGACGATTGTGGGGTCTATGCCGCCGTGGGTAAGGACCGTAGCCACCATGGAGGTGGTAGTGGTCTTCCCGTGGGTGCCGGCGATGGCAATGCCGTACTTCATCCGCATCAGCTCTGCCAGCATCTCGGCCCGTGGAATTACCGGAATCATCCGCCGCTTGGCCTCCACCACCTCGGGGTTGTCGTCATGGACCGCCGTTGAGGTAACCACCACGTCGACGGCGGTGATATTCTCGCGGGCGTGACCGAAGTATATCTCCCCGCCGAGAGACGCAAGGCGGTCAGTGGTGTCGGACTGCCTCAGGTCTGAGCCGGAAACCTTGTACCCCAGGTTCAGGAGCACCTCGGCAATACCGCTCATGCCGATGCCGCCGATGCCCACAAAGTGTATTCTCTCTATTTTCCCGTACATATTATTTCATTTCCCTCTTTATGGTTATCATTTCGTCAACTATCACCTGCGCCGCATCAAGCCGTGCAAGCCCCTGGGCAGCTTCGCCGACTGCTTTGAGCTGCGCAGGGTCGTTCATAAGCTCCCTGATGGCCTTCGCCAGCAACTCTGCCGAAAGCTCCTGCTCGGTCATGACGAAGCCGGCCCCGCATTTCAGCAGCGCCTCGGCATTACGCCGCTGGTGATCGTCAACGGCGTGGGGGTACGGGATGAAAATGCACGGCTTGCCACAGGCGGTCACTTCGGCGATGGTGGTGGCCCCTGCCCGGCAGACTACCAGATCGGCCCAGCGGTAGGCGTCCGCCATGGAATCGATAAAGGGGACCACATCGGCGCTGACCCCCTGCTCTTCGTAGACGGCGGTCACATCCTCCAGATCATTCTCACCGGTCTGGTGAGTCACTCTCAGGCGCCCTTTCATATCCTGCAAAAACTGGAGCGCTTCCCCCATGGTCACATTGATCCGGTGGGCGCCGGAACTGCCTCCGAACACCAGTAGATGAAAGGCGTCGTCGCTCCGCTCCTGTAGTGGAGCCAAGGCAACCTGCTCAAGTATCTGGCGGCGAAGCGGATTACCCGTGAGAAGGGTCCGCGCCTCGGGGAAAAAATCGCTCGATTCTTCAAGGGAGATAAAAACCCGTTCGGCCACCTTGGCCAGCATCTTGTTCGTGAATCCGGGAATAGCGTTCTGTTCGTGGATGAACCGCGGAATCTGCATCCCCCGGGCAGCCAGCAGCGCCGGCGCAGAAGCATACCCCCCTACCCCGAGAACCATGTCCGGCTTGAATTCTTTGAGAATTTTCCTGGACTGGGCATATCCGTAGAGAAATTTGGCAATCCCTTTGGCCCGGGCTACATTCCCCTTGCCGCGGATGCCGGCGGCGGTTATGCATTCGAGCCGGTAACCGAGCTTGGGAAGGACCCGCGCCTCTATTCCCTTCCAGGTCCCCACAAACAGGACCTCATTCCCTTTCTTGCGGGCAAGGAATTCCTCGGCCACCGCAATGCCGGGGAAAAGATGCCCGCCGGTCCCGCCTCCTGCAATCAGAAGTCTCATGGCGTCCCCTTCATCCGTGTCGACACGTTGAGGAGAATCCCCACCGCGAAAAGAGTTACTATAAGGGAACTACCGCCGTAGCTGATGAACGGAAGCGCCAGCCCTTTCGTGGGCAGGAGCCCCGTTACCACCCCCATGTTTACGAATGCCTGGATGCCGAGCAACGTCACAATCCCGAAGGCTAGAAAACGGCCGAAGGGGTCCTCGGACATGAGTGCCACCCGAACCCCACGAAGCACGAGCATCAGGAACATGGCCGCAATGACGATGACGCCGATGAGCCCAAGCTCCTCTCCCACCACCGAAAGGATAAAGTCGGTATGGGCCTCTGGGAGATAGAACATCTTCTGCTTCCCCTCGCCGAGCCCCTGGCCGATGACGCCGCCGTTACCGAAGGCAAGCCACGACTGGATAATCTGGAAGCCGGTATTGGTCGGATCCTCCCACGGGTTCAGATAGGCAAGGATGCGACGGCGCCGGTAATCCACGTTCATGACCAGAAAATAGAGAAACGGCAACGCCAGCACCACCATCCCGAGAATGTAACGGGGGCGTGTACCGGCGGCAAAAAGCATGATGATGGCCACGCCCCCCATGGTCAGGGCGGCGCCGAGGTCGTGCTGTTTGAGCAGAATCGCCAGGAGCACGGCCAGAAGCACCATGTAAGGAGCGAATCCGGTGGAGAAAAATTTCACCTTCTCCTGTTTTTTGTCGAGGGAATACGCCATGTACATTATCAGCGCTATCTTTGCCAGCTCCGACGGCTGAAAGTTGAAGCCCGGGAACCGGATCCAGCGGGACGCCCCCTTCGCTGCGCCGCCAATGCCCGGAATAAAGACCAGCAGCAGCAGCAACAGGCAGCCGAGGAGAATCGGGACCGCATACTCGCGCCACTGGCGGTAGTCGATCCGCATGGCGACAACCATGACCGCGAAACCCATCAGCGCGTAGATTCCCTGGCGCTTCAGGAAGTAGAACCCGTCATGGAACTTTTTGGTGGCCATGACAGACGAAGCCGAGTAGACCATTACCACACCGAAGCAGGTGAGGGCGACCGCCATGAGGAGGATGACCAAGTCATAGCGTTCGATTTTTTTCAGGTCGAAGTTCAGCTTCAAGGACGCTCTCCGGTGCCGAGGGCATTGACGGCGTCGCGAAAACGCCGGGCCCGTTCTTCGTAGTCACGGAACATATCGAAACTGGAGCAGGCCGGCGAAAAAAGGACCACGCCGCCGGGCTCCGTAAGCTGTGCTGCAAGCTCAACCGCTTCGTCCAGGGTTGTTGCCATACGTGTGTCGGTGAGGCTTCCCAGTTCCTGCGCCATCCGCTCCCTGGCTTCTCCGATAAGGATCATGTGGCGCACCCGTTCTTTCACCAGCGGGGCAAGTGGCGCGTAAGCCCCGCCCTTGTCCTTGCCGCCGGCAATGAGGGTGATGTCGGTGAAACTCGCCAGGGCCTTTTCGACGCTCCCCACATTGGTGGCCTTGCTGTCTTCGTAGTAGCGCACGCCGTCCAGCTCACGAACCAGCTCCATCCGGTGGGGTAGTCCGGCAAAGCCTTCAACGGCCGCCAGGGCCTGAGTGGCATCGCACCCGAGAAGCAGCGTCGAGGCAAGGGCGGCCATGATGTTTTCGATATTGTGCACGCCGGTAATCCGGAACCGTCCGGTTGGAAAACGCTCCTCACGCCCCTGGTGACGGAAGGTGATGACGCCGTCCCGGTGGAAGATTCCCTCGTCGAGTTCTTTACGCTGGCTCATGGGGAAGACGGCGGCGGCAAGCCCGGTCTGCAAGGACGCCACCAGAGGATCATCAACGTTAAGCACGGCATAATCCGTTGCGGACTGGTTCTCGAAAATCCGCACCTTGGCATCGATGTAGTCCTGGAACGTGGGATACCGGTCCAGATGGTCCTCGGTGATATTGAGCAGCACGGCAACCCGGGGGCGGAATGTGGTGATCCACTCCAGCTGGAAGGAGCTGATCTCCACGACAACCCTCTCCACCTCCTCGCCTTCTTCGACCAGTTCGACAAGGGGATTACCGATGTTGCCCCCCACGAAGGTCCGGTAGCCGCAGGCTTTGAAGATCTCACCGGTCAGGGTCGTAGTGGTCGTCTTGCCGTTGGTGCCGGTGATGGCCACCACCGGAGCGGCAATGAACCGCGACGCGAGCTCAATCTCGGTGATTACCTCCCGGCCCGCCTGCCGTGCAGCTTCAAGGTAGGGGCTCTCCTGGGGCACGCCGGGGCTGACCACCACCGTGTCGGCAGCGGCAAAGTCCGCCTCGTCATGGCGTCCCAGAACATAGCGCAAATCAAGCCCTGCCAGCTCTCCGAGGGGCCCGGAAAGGGCCGCTTCATCCCGAAGGTCCGTCACGGTCACCCGAGCCCCGTTTTTCGCCAGGAAGCGCGCTACTGCGACTCCCGTACGGGCAAGGCCTGCGACCAGTATGTTTTTCCCTGTAATTTCCATGCTATCTCAGTTTCAGAGTCGAAATCGCCACAAGCGCCAGAATTATGGTGATAATCCAGAACCGGACGATGATTTTCGGCTCCGCTACCCCTTTAAGTTCGAAGTGATGATGAATGGGTGCCATGCGGAAAATCCGCTTGCCCCGGTACTTGTAGGACCCCACCTGAAAGATTACCGACAAGGCCTCGACGACAAACACCCCGCCGACAATGACAAGAAGGATCTCCTGCTTGGTGATAACCGCAAGAATGCCGAGTCCGCCGCCAAGCGAAAGAGACCCCACATCCCCCATGAATACTTCAGCGGGATAGGAGTTGTACCAGAGGAAGCCGATTCCCGCGCCGGCCATTGCTCCGCAAAGTACCGCCAATTCGCCTGCGCCGGGCACGTAGGGGGTTTGTAAATAGCCGGATAGTTTAGCATTGCCGGCAATGTAAGTAAACAGCAGATAGGTGGCAGCGTTGATCGCCACCGGGCCTATTGCCAGACCATCGAGACCATCGGTGAGATTCACTGCATTGCTCGCACCGACAATGACAAGAATGGCAAAGGGGATATAGAAAAAGGAGAGGTCCGGATGAAGCCGCTTGAAGAACGGGAAAGATAGCTCCGTGGAGATATTCACCACAAAGACGAGGAAACAGACCGCCATGCCGGCAATCAGCAGTTGTCCGGCCATCTTCTGCCGTGGCGAGAGCCCCTTGGGGTTTTTCTCCACCACCTTCTTGTAATCGTCGGTAAAGCCGATCAGCCCGTAGCCGACGATTACGAACAGGGTCGTCCAGATATACCTGTTGGTCAGGTCCGCCCACAGCAGCGTCGGAATGACGATCGATGCCAGGATGAGTATCCCCCCCATGGTGGGAGTCCCGGATTTTTTCAGGTGCGATTCGGGGCCGTCGGTGCGAATCACCTGGCGGGCCTGGAGCGCTTCAAGCTTCCGTATCAGCCAGGGCCCCAGAATAAACGAAACAACAAGAGCCGTTATGACGGCATAGATGGTCCTGAACGTCAGATACTTGAAAACGTTGAAGATCCTGAAATCACTCGCCAACGGATAGAGGAGATGGTAGAGCATTAGGCTTTTGCCCCCTTCCCGACGGATACGGCAAAGACGTCCCTGATCTTTTCCGAAACCCGATCCATGGCTAGCCCCCGGGAACCTTTCACGAGAATGAAATCGCCCCCAAGGGCGTTCCTGCGCAAGTCCGCCACGATTGCATCGTGGTTCGTGGCGACAATCACATTATCTTCAGCCAGCCCCCCCTCCAGGGCTCCAGCAGCGACAATACCGGCCATGGACCCCATAACGTAAAGGCGGTCGATGCATGTGGCGGCAAGGAGACCCAACTGGCGGTGGGCTTCTTCGGTACCCTCGCCCAGTTCGAGCATGTCGCCAAGAACCGCCACGGCCCTGTGTCCCTCCCGAATCTCGCGCAGCGTGGTGAGTGCGGCGGCCATCGATGCCGGATTGGCATTGTAGCTGTCGTCGATGAGGACGACTTCTCCCACTTCCTCCAGATTGAACCGCCTGGCATAGGGGGAAAACTCACCCAATCCACTGGCGATTGTCTCCGGCGAAACTCCGAGGACATGGGCAACCGCGGCAGCGGCAAGGGCGTTGGCGATATTATGGCGGCCGAAGGCCCGCAGGGTAACCGGAATCGATGCCGTGGGGAGTCGGAGCATGAACCGCTGCCCCTTCCGGCCGAGATTCTCGACCGCCTCGGCAGTAACATCGGCACTGTGAAGCCCGAAGGAAACGCGGCGGACTCCTTCAGGGGAAGGACACCGGCCAATGAGGGGGTCGTCGGCATTGAACACCGCACAGCCACCCTCTTGCAGCCGCAGGAAAAGCTCTCCCTTGGCCTTTGCCACCCCCTCGACGCTCCCCAGGGTCTCCAGATGGGCCGGATAGGCATTGGTAATGAGTCCGACATCCGGCCGGGCAATTTCCGCAAGCCGGTCGATTTCGCCGAATGCGCTCATCCCGATCTCCAGAACAGCCCATCGATGAGTTTCATTGAAGCGGAAGAGCATCTGGGGAAGGCCCACAAGGTTGTTGAGGTTCCCCTCGGTCTTGAGTCCGGGGCCGGTCTGCTCCAGAATGGCAGCAAGCATCTCCTTGGTGGTGGTCTTCCCGTTACTCCCGGTCACAGCCACCACCGGGACGGCAAAACGCCGCCGGTGAAAAGATGCCAGGTCGCCCAGCGCCTTCAAGGTGTCGTCCACGGAGATGGCAGCAACCCAGGCGGGAAGTTTGTTCCCCTCCAGCCAGCGGCGATCTGCAAGAACGATCCTCACCCCACGGGCGCAGGCGGCTGCAAGATAATCGTGGCCATCGAACCGCTCGCCCCGCAACGGCACAAAAAGCTCATCGGCAGCGACCGTGCGGGAGTCGGTGGAAACTCCGTTCACGCCAGCCGCATCTCCGCCGCCGATCAGGGTGCCCCCCGTTGCCCCACGGATGTCTTCCAGAGCGAATAACACTGTCTACCCCTGCCCCTCTGATGAAATTTGTCCGAATGCTGCGGCCGCTTCTTCCCGATCGTCGAAGTGGTGCTTCACAGTCCCTATGATCTGGTAGTCTTCATGCCCCTTGCCTGCCAGGAGCACGATATCCCCCGGTCTCGCCACGCTGGCGGCCAGCCTGATGGCGTCACGCCTCGATTCCACGGCGACAAATCCTCTGGCATCGAAAGCGGCTGACAGTTCATCGGCAGCATACTCCCTAAGGCCGAGAGGACGGATACCGCCAAGGATTTCGTCAATGATCGCACCGGCATTTTCAGTCCGAGGATTGTCGGAGGTAACGATGGCGAGATTGCTGGAGCGTGCGGCAATCTCCCCCATGACCGGCCGTTTCCCGCGATCCCGGTCGCCGCCGCAACCGAATACGGTAATAATGCGCCCGGTGGCAATCTCAGCCACCGTCTTCAGGACATTTTCCAGAGCATCACCCGTATGGGCATAATCAACCAGTACCGTCACCCCGCGGTCATTATTTACCCGCTCAAGACGGCCCGGCACCCGGACATTGCCTTCTATTCCCTCAAGGATTGCCTTCAGCGGAAGCCCCAGGCCAACGCCTGCCGCCGCAGATGCCAGAATGTTGTACAGGTTAAAACGACCGAGAAGTTGCGAATGGAACGGCGCCGTACCGTTTGGCGTAACCAGGGTTCCGGAAATGCCGTTGACGGAAAAGCTGACATCCTCGGCCCGGACAATAGCTGCGGATGAAAGCCCGTAGCTCACAACAGGCGCCACGGCATCCCCCGCCAGGCGAGCGCCGTAAGGATCGTCGATATTGATTGCGGCAACGCGCCGGGGCTTGCTTGCGTCCGGAGCAAGCAACTCCGTGAACAGGCGCGCTTTGCTCGCGAAGTACGATTCCATGTCCTTGTGGTAGTCCAGATGATCGCGGGTCAGATTCGAGAACACCCCGACATCGAAACGGCATCCGTCAACCCGTCGTTGTTCAAGGGCATGGGAGGATACTTCCATCACCACCCCCCGGGCCCCACCGTCGACCAGTTCGCGGATGGTGCGCTGCAGGTCTACCGATTCGGGAGTTGTGTGGGGAGCAGGGATGATTTGGTCGCCGAAGCGGTAGCTGATGGTCCCGAACACCGCCGCCGGGATACCGGCCCCGGCCATTATTGCCTCAACAAGATACGTCGTGGTTGTTTTCCCGTTTGTTCCGGTAATGCCAACCACGGGAATGCCGTCGGTGGGATCACCGTAGAAGGCGGCTGCAGCGCGAGACATGGCAAGACGTGCGTCATCGGACTTAAGCCAGGTCATACCCTCCGGAGCCCGCGACGGATCATCGAGGACAACGGCAACCGCGCCGCGCTCACGGGCCGCGGCAATGAAGTCGTGGCCGTCGGTCGCCACCCCCCGTAAAGCGAAAAAGAGACCGCCGGGGCGTACCTGCCGCGAATCGCAGCAAAGCCCCTCGATCTCCAGTGCCAGACTGTTTCCGGTTTCTGAGGGATTAATGACCCGTATCAATTCTTCCAGTCGCATAACTCCCCGCTAACACCATTAAGGACAACCATCACCCGACCACCCCATTTATCTTATACTCACGCAGAAGGCGCGAATTTAACCCATACCTGATCGCTCGGCCTGATACGGTAGCCGGGAAGAGGGTTCTGTTCAATGGCACGCCCGCTGCCGTGGAGGCGGACATTGAGCCCCTGTTCTTCCATGATTTTAAGGGTCTGCCGCATGCTCTTGCCCCGGAAGTTCGGCATCACGATCCCCTCGCCTTCCTCTACGATGGCCCCTTCGGCTACCGTGCTCTCATCTTCCGCATCCGGGCTTGCCTCAGCCACAACCGCCTGCGGCTTGCTTCGCACGATCGTGTCGGGCGGCACCTTGAGGTAGCACAGGCTCTGGAGCGCAATGGCACTGAAGGCCGGAGCCGCCACAACGCCGCCATAGGGACTCGTCTTCGGCTCGTCAATCATCACAAGAATGGTTAGGCGGGGCTTGCGGGCCGGAACGAATCCAATGAAAGAAGCGGTACGCTTGCTGGCCGAGTACCCCTTGGTTATGGGGTCAACTTTCTGGGCCGTGCCGGTCTTGCCTGCTACCCGGTACCCCTCGACAGATGCGTTGGTACCGGTTCCGCCGTCAGCCGCCACCCCCTCCAGCATACTTGCCACAGACTTTGCAGTCTCGGGGGACACGACCCTGCGCCGCGCCTGGGGGCCGAAGGTAGTTACCACGTTGCCATCGCTGTCGGTAATCTTTTCAACAAGATAGGGCTTCATGAGAACGCCGCCATTGGCGATGGCCGAAAAGGCCGCGGTCAACTGTACGGAAGAAGCCGTCACCCCCTGGCCGAACGATATGGTGGCAAGATCTATCCCATACCACTGGCTCCACTGCCTCAAGGTTCCGCTTGTCTCGCCGGGAAGATCGATGCCGCTTTTTTCGCCGATGCCGAAGTTCTTCAGATAACTGTATAGCCTCGAAGCACCTAGCTTGCTTCCGATTTTAGCGACCCCGATATTGCTCGAATATTTGAGTATCTCGGCAACGCTTAACCGGCCATATTTGTGAGTGTCGTGAATTGTACGCCCGCCTATGGCGTAACTCCCACCCTCGCAGTTGATTCCGTCGCCCGGACGGACCAGCTTCTCTTCAAGGGCTGCGGCGATAAGAAACGTTTTGAAGGTGGAACCGGGTTCATAACTGTCGGCAACGGCGCGGTTGCGCCATACTGATGAAGCGTAGTCACCATGCGAGTTCAGATTGTATGTCGGGAAATTGGACATTGCCAGCACCCGCCCGGTATTGGGGTCCATAACAATCGCGGTTCCAGCCTTCGCGCCGCTGTTCGTCACGGCCTTAGCCAGTTCTTTCTCTGCAATGTACTGAATGTTCTTGTCGAGGGTCAGGGTAACGTTGTGCCCCATGGCGCCATTCTGGACAACCGTTCCCTTGAGTGCCACATTGCGTCCCAAGGCATCCCGCTCGGTCACCAGATATCCGGTCCCCCCAAGGATGGTCGAATCGTACCGCCGCTCGATCCCCTCAAGCCCCTCCGGATCAAGTCCGGTAAAACCGATTACGTGGGATGCCACCTCCGAATTGGGATAGTAGCGTTTTGTCTCCTTGACGAATCCAATTCCTTCAATATCCAGCTCATGAACCCGCTTTGCCACGTCAGGGGTAAGCCGTCGCTTGAGCCAGACGAAGTTCCTGTTCCCCTGAAGCCTTCTGAACACCGTCTCCTGTGGCATCTCCAGAACCGGCGCCAGACGGGCGGCAGCAGCTCTCAAATCCGCAATCGATTTTGGCTCCGCATAGCAGGAATCCATCTCCACCGACACCGCAAGAGCCGCACCGTTCGTGTCATAGATTGTCCCCCGTGCGGGAGTCAGGGGGATGACCTTCTGGTGCTGCCGGTCAGCAAGTTTCAGAAGGTAGTCTCTGTTGATTACCTGGAGATAAAAAGCACGACAAACCGTCAGCGCAAAGAGGATAACAAAGAACCCCCCAATGAAGCGAATTCGGAGAGTTATCCATTTCTCCGCGTCATACCTCATTTCACTACTACCACCTGCTGATCGGTCGGAAGCGCCATTCCGAGGTCACCCTTGGCCACAGACTCGATCCTGCCCGGCGTTCTGAGGGATGCCACCTCCAGCTGAAGCCGATGCTGCTCTTGCTGGGATTCCTTGAGGAGCTTGGTAGCTTCTGCAATCTCCAGGTTGAGATCAATGACCCGCACCCGTGACCAGACATGGAATACCGACACAAGAGTGAGCAGGACCATGACCCCCAGGATATAAGGGAACATCTCCCCCCTCTGGGCATACATCGCCTCAAGCTTCTTCGGTGCCGCCACCTTGGTAAAATCAGTTCTCGCCTGTGCCATACTCCCTCCACACCTCTTACAGCTTTTCCACTGCCCTTACTTTGGCGCTCCGCGCCCTGGGGTTTGCCGCAACCTCGTCATCCCCCGCCATCACCGGCTTTCCGGTGAGGATACGAACCCGCGGGGTGTTGCCGCACACGCATTGGGGAAGCATTTTCGGGCAGATACACCCTTGGGCGTATTGCCGGAAAACGGTCTTTACTATCCGGTCCTCAAGAGAATGGAATGAAATCACCACCCCCCTCCCTCCCGGTGCCAAAACCTCAATCCCGGCAGCAAGCCCTCTCTCCAGACTCCCAAGCTCGTCATTCACCGCGATGCGGAGAGCCTGGAACGTTCGCGTTGCCGGATGGATGCGCTCTTCCCACGCAGAGCGGGGAATCGCACCCTTTACACAATCCACCAGTTGCAGCGTACTCTCGATGGCCCCTTGCTGCTCCCGCGCCTTGACAATGAACGAGGCAATCCGCTTTGCCCAACGTTCTTCTCCATACTCCCGGATAATCCGGGCAAGCTCGTCAAGGGAAAGCTCGTTAACCAGATCGGCGGCCGTAGCGCCATTCTCCGGATCCATCCGCATATCAAGGGGCGCATCGACCTGGAAACTGAACCCCCGCTCCGCCGTATCAAGCTGATGGGAGGAGACGCCGATATCCAGGAGAAAACCGTCAATGGCATCAATTCCCAGGGCGGCAAGGGACTCGCCCATGGCTGCATAATTCGACCGCACGAACTTTACCCGATCGCCGTAAGGAGCCAGCCGCTCCCGAGCCGCAGCCAGCGCTGCGGGATCCCGGTCAAAACCGATCAGCATGCCATCGGGCGCCGAAGCCTCCAGGATCATCCGGGCGTGTCCGGCACCGCCGAGGGTCCCATCCACATAAATCCCGCCCGGTCGGGGTGCAAGCAGGGAAAGCACTTCCGCCGGAAGAACCGGCAGGTGGCAGAACCCGGCCACTAAAGCCCCAGCTCCGCAACAGCCTCGGAATCCGAGGGGAATGCCTTCATATCATGGGCGCGCACCTTCTCCCATTCAGCCTGGCTCCACACTTCCACCCTCTTCATGGCCCCCACGAACAATATCTCCCGCTCCAGCACCGCGTTCCGGCGCAGATGGGGAGGAACGAGCACCCGGCCGAGCTTGTCGGCGGAGCACTCGACCGCCGGTGCCACTATCGTGCGCATGATGCTGTTGCGCTGGGCGGAAGTGAGACCCTTGCCGTTCAGAAACGACTCCTCGAAAAGAAACCACTCTTTATGGGGGAAAATAAGAAGTCCGGAGCTGTACACCCCTCCCCCCAAGTCAACGGGCACTGAATTGGTGACGAAAAAACGCTCATCGCCAAAACTTTCCACAAGCACATCCCTGAACCTGGCAGGCAGGCTCGTTCGCCCTTTGGCGTCGATGGTTGTCTCGTAGATGCCCCTGAACATTTCCGTCTTCCCCTTGCCACAATTTACCACAATTTACCACTTCGTGGCACAAATCATACCGGCCACCCCATGGGTTGTCAAGGTAAAAGCTGTCAGCAAAGTGTGATTTTTTGTGCATATTTTTCAATATGTTATGAGGAACACACCGACAGCAGAAACTACCGGTTATCTCCCGGTCGATACCGTTACAAGAGGGGTAAAAATCGTGAGTAATTTGCGCCTGTTAAGCAAAACGAAACATCAGGGCAAAACAAAGGTGGGAAAGAGTGGCAAAAAACATGGGGGCTAAAAACACAACGGAGGGGGCAACCGCCCCCTCACTTCTCTTTCTTGCGATCCAGGAGGGAAACCACATTTCCCCCTTTGGCAGGCTCTTTCGTCTGCACCGCAGGGGCAGAGGCAGGGGCTTTCTGGCGGGGTTCGGCAGCGGCAGCATCCCGGAGAACCGGAGAGACCACCTTTTCCAGCCGTACAGGCGTCCCACCCATGGTAAATGGAGCCCCATTGATCTGGGCTTCCTCAAGTATCCAGGTGTATACTTCGAGCGGAACCGTGAGCACCAGGAGCTTGACCCCCCACCAGCCGGGCTTGACATCCGGAGAGACATCCTCGATCCTGGCATAGAAGCCGGGTTTTTCATCTATGTGGACCAGCACCAGGTCGTTGATAGTTGTCGCCATCGTATTACCTTTCCAAAAATCCCAGAACCGACACCCTCAGCGCCGATCCCGCGGAAATAGCGAAGGACTCCTGAAGCACTTCGTAAAGCTTACGGAGTTCCCTTTCACGGCCGTAAAACTCCTCAACCCTCTCCGGCTCCCACATTTTTTCAACCAGATCGCAATTGAAGGTTATGCAGGTAAAGGGGCGCAGAGACGGTTCAATCACACATCCGCAATCTCCGAGAAATGGACAGAGCCCGCTTTCAAAACGGGGCACAGCGATGGGCTCCCCCTCCGCAAGGAATACAAGAATGTCCGCGACGGTCGCATGATACTTCCCCCTCACGCAGCATTCACCACCACATGAAGCACATATGGCCGTGCATTGGCGGTCCTCGGCAAGGCTGTGGAGCTCTCTTCTGGCGTGACGGACGGCGTGCGCCGCGGCATCCACCTCAGCACGGAGCGCAGGAGACATAGCTGCATATCCGTCGGATATGGCAGCAACGGCACGGTCCCATCGCTCGCAGTCGCTCATTGTTCTGGTCATTGTAAAAAATAATTGGCCGAAGCAGGCCATAAGCCGGGTTCTGTTCCCGCATCGGGTTACCCCTCTGCGGACGATGACCATTCCTCTGGGACCGCCGTTACCGACGGCCTCAAGCAGCCAACCCGGAAGCACGGACGGGCCGTCCTTGACGCTTCCCTATTCGGCCTTGCTCCTGGTGGGGTTTACCTGGCATCCGACGTCGCCGCCGGACCCGGTGAGCTCTTACCTCACCCTTTCACCCTTACCCGCCGAAGCGGGCGGACTTCTCTCTGTGGCACTATCCCTGGGGTCACCCCCGCTGGACGTTATCCAGCACCATGCCCTGTGGAGCCCGGACTTTCCTCCCCCCGCACGCGGAGAGCGGCCATCTGTCCTGCTTCGACCAAAACTTGTGTCCCGTAGTAGCTACTGCACGTCCTGACGCAGAAGCAGCATCCGCTGGCAATGCGGGCAGAGTACCAGATTTTCGCTTCTGTAGAGGCTGTTGAAGAGTTGCGGAGGGAGATTCATATTGCAGCCGGAGCAGTTCCCTTCCCGCGCCTCCACGACGGCAATCCCCTGACGCTTTTCGCGCAGAGCCTGGTAACGCTTTACGAGATTTGCAGGAATAGCCTTGGTCGTAGTCTCTTTGCTGACCAGATCGGCGGCGAGTTCCCGGTCTATACGCCCGAGCCCCTCCTGGATCTCCCCCTTGCGGGTGCCCATGTTTTCCTCAAGTGAAGCAAGATCCGCTTCACGGGCAGTGATTTCGGCGGCCAACTCTTCAGCCTGACCGGTTTTCTGGAGAATCTGCTCCTCCAGTTCACCCTTGAGCTTGCGTGCGGCCGAAATCTCCTTAGCTACCGCCTGATACTCCTTCTGGGTCTTGATCTCCTTCTGACGGACCTCGGAACGGGCAATATTTTCCTCCTCAGTGGCCAGGCTCGCTTCAAGCCCCTGCTTCTCTTCTTCGAGAAGCGCCAGTTCACCACGCTTGGCATCCACTAAAAGCCGCGCCTCCTCCACCTGCCGATCAAGCTCCGCCATCTGATCAAGCAGCGACTGCCGCTCACCGTTGCAACCGTCGATTTTCAGGTCGAGCTGTTGCAACTCCTCAAGCAAAAACAAATTCTTACGCACCCAACAACCTCCCTTGAAACAAGTTTTGTACCTTCACGTCAAGCATGGCCATTACCTCCAGGTAAACGGCTCCCGCTCACCCCTGAAGGGAACAACCTCCACATCGAAGCTGCGCGAGGCGAGTTCCGCCTCCAACCTGGCAGCAACACTATCCACCATAATCACCTCGGTCCCGAAATGCCCCCCATCGATGACGGCAACTCCAAGGGCCTCGGCTTCACGGGCCTCGTGATATTTCACGTCACCCGTCACCAGGACATCGGCGCCCTGCCGTTGGGCATCGCGCAGCAGCGACATTCCGCTACCCCCGCAAAGCGCAACTTTTCTGACCACATGGCCGCCGTCGCCCACAAAGCGCACCCCCGCCAGACCGAGACGCTCCTTTACCTTCCCGGCAAAAGCACCAACCGTAGTCTCCTCATCGAGCACGCCTATCCTGCCCAACCCCTGCTCAACCCCTTTATTGACAAGAGGGAATAGGTCGAAGGCCGGTTCCTCATAGGGATGCGCCTTTATCAGAGCCGTCACGGCAGCCGGTATATGCCGCTTTTGCAAAAGCATTTCGATCCGCAACTCATCCACGAATTCCAGTTTACCCACCTGCCCGGCAAACGGTTGCGCCCCCGCAAGGGGTCTGAAGGTACCGGTTCCGGCACACTGAAAAGAACAGTCGCTATATGCACCGATGTTGGCGGTAAAACGCGAAAGAGCCTCCCGCACCTGAACCTCATGCCCCTTTGGAACAAAAACTGCGAGTTTGACGAGGTCCTCAACCGCCATTACGCGCAAGGGCCTGCACTTTCGCACTTCAAGCCGCTGCCCCAGAAGGTCGTTCATCCCGCCATCGGCGATATCGAAATTGGTATGTAAGGAGATTACTGCCAGGGAGTTGCGTGCGGCATCAAGAACAAGACGGCCGGTGGGATCTGAAGAAGAGATTCGCTTGAGGGGGCGAAAGATGAAGGGATGATGGGTCAGAAGAAGCTGGCACCGGCCGGCAATTGCCGCCTCAACCGTATCGGGAGTGCCGTCCAGGGCCACCATGATCCGGTTGACCTCAGAAGCGGGGTCTCCCAACATCAGCCCCACGTTGTCCCACTCTTCCGCAAGGGCCGGTGGCGCGATTTTATTAATTATTCCAACTATATCCGAGACTTTAGGCATAATCATTGGCGGCAAAAGAAAAAGAGTGCCACCCCTAGGGCCGCACTCTTTTTCAAAACAGTATGAATGGTCGCTTTTGACCGGTAATTTCGGGGCATCCCCTGCTTCATCCTGACTAATTTCGGGTGGTGGGCCCACCAGGACTCGAACCTGGGACCGACCGGTTATGAGCCGGTTGCTCTAGCCAACTGAGCTATAGGCCCGAAAATGAAGTTTTCATACTACGCAAAGGCGCAAGACGTGTCAAGGCTTTTTCGCCAGCGGCCGTCCCGGCAAAAGTGAAGGCAAACCGACAAATACAGCCCGCTGCGCCACGGAATTTTCAATATAAATCATACCTTAAAAGCCGGCACTCAAGGGGACCATTGTACAGGACAATCCTGCGGGACGCCTTAAGCCCCACTTCCTTGGCAAGCCCAATACTGCCGGTGAGCACCCACGCAGTGTAACCGGCACAACGTTGCTTAAATGCATCACCCACTTGCCGGTAGAAAGATTTCAGTTGCTCTTCATCACCGAGGCGGCGGCCATAGGGAGGATTCGTGATAATTATCCCCGGAGGTGGTGGCGGAACGAATTCGCGCACATCATGGGGCATGTAGGAGATAAACTGCTCGACACCGGCCCGGCGGCTGTTGCTGCGGGCGACATTCAACACATTTTCCAAACGGTCGCTGCCCCGGAGCGGTACCGCAAGGCTTGTCCGCTCCGATTGGCGGGCCTCATCCACAAGTCGGCGCCAGAGTGAGGCATCAAACGTGGGCCAGCGCTGGAATCCGAAGCCCCCTCGCAGAAGCCCCGGCGCACGGTTCAGCGCCATCAGGGCCGCCTCAACGAGAATCGTCCCGGAACCGCACAGGGGGTCAACCAGAGGGACTGTCCCATCCCAGCCGGCCAGGAGCACCAGGGCCGCCGCCAGGGTCTCCCGCAGCGGCGCCTCCCCAGCCTCTGTCCGGTATCCGCGCCGGTCAAGACTGGTGCCGGAGCTGTCGAGACTTATGGTGCAGCTGTTTCGGGCCAGATGGACGTGCACCAGGAGATCGGGATCCCTGGGATTTACGTTGGGACGCCGGCCGAAGCGATCACGGAGGGTATCAACAATGGCATCTTTGGTCTTCAGCGCCACGAAACCGGAATGGGTGAGGGCCGAGTCGCGGAGTACGCATTCCACGGCAAGGGTCGTGTCGGGAGTGAGGTAACGATCCCAGGCAATCGCCCTGACCCCGTCGTAAAGGCTCTGGGGAGAATCGCAGGGGAATTCGGCCAGAGGAATCAGTATCCGGCTGGCGGTCCTGAGCCAGAGATTGGCCCGATAGCATGCCGACAAGTTGCCCCTGAAGCGGACTCCCCCTTTTTCGACAACAACCCCTTCAAGGCCGATATTGGTCATCTCGCGGGCGAGAACCTCTTCCACTCCCTTGGCGGCAGTGGCAAAGAAGGACTGTTCGCCGGAAAAGGGGCCTTGCACCGCTTTTCTCCTTATGATCATAAAAAAGCATCCTCAGCCAGAACGGCATCAATTGCGGCGACCCCATCCAGGGCGCCACAGGAAATAGAGAGATTAGGAGCCCGGATCTGGGACTCCCGCGGATTGATCCGCACGGCCATCGCTCCGCGACGGGATCCGAGGTCTTCGGTAAGGTAGCGGATGGTCGGGATGGCGGTGCCGGCCCCCATCTCCACCACTACCAGACGGCGCCCCCCGATATCGGAGAGAAACTCGTCGAAATTGCGCTGCTGGCCGGCCGTGCGGTCGCTTATCCAGCCATAGTCGCCGAACATGAGAATGTTGGGGCGGGATACGTCACCGCAATGGATGCAGCGGGGGACGTGCCCGGCCCGCATGGTCGCCTCGTCCACCGGAATGGTCTCCCGGTTCTCCCATATGGCCATGGTGCAAGGCCTAGTACACTGAAGGTGATGAATGGAACCATGCACTTCCATTATCCGGTCTCCGGCGAATCCGGCCTTCTGGAACTGGCCGTCCACGTTGGAGGTGATAACGAAATAATCGAGCCGGAACCGTTCGACCCACCCCTTGAGGATGCCGAAACCGGCATGGGGAACCGTTTCACGGTAAAGGTTTGTCCGGTGGCCGTAAAATCCCCACGCAAAGGCCGGGTCGCGCTCGAAGTGCTCCGGGTTCGCGGCTCCAACGAAGGTTATACCGAGCTTCCAGTAGGGGGGATATGCCTCCCAGAACCCGGTGTCGCCGCGGAAGTCGGGAAGTCCGGAATCGACCCCCATGCCGGCTCCGGCCGTAATCACCATGGCATCGGCATGCTTCACCGCCTCGGCGGCGGCACGGAATCTTTCCTGCAAATCCATGGCAACTCCTCAGATGGCAACCCGCACAAGGGTGGGGTCGAGAAGCTTCACCGCGTCGCGGGGGTCCATCTCCACGAGATACCCCCGTTTACCGCCATTGATGTAGATGCGCGGCAGGTCAAGAATCGTCTCCTCCAGACAGACCGGCATCCGGCGGCGGGTCCCGAAGGGAGAAGTCCCCCCCACGAGGTACCCCGTGTGCCTCTGGGCCGTTTCCGGAGTGCAGGGGGAGATGGCCTTCACGCCGAGCACACGGGCCAGTTCCTTGGTGGAAACCTGGCGGTCGCCATGCATCAGGACGATCAGCGGGTTCTTCGCCTCGTCCTCCATAATGAGGGTTTTCACCACGGCGTGCTCATCCACCCCCAACTCCCGGGAGGAAACGGCGGTACCCCCCTTTTCCTCATAGGCATAGAGGCGGTCGGCGAACGGAACCTGCGCGGCCCGCAGAGCCCGTACCGCCGCCGTAACCGGCGCCTTGCTCTCCTTTGCCATAAATCCTCACAGGAAAATATGAAAAGCCGCGCCGGATGCCGACGCGGCTTTCATTATTGCGATTCGAGAATCCTATTCAACAAAGCTTTTCAGCTTCTTTGCCCGGCTCGGATGCCGAAGCTTGCGCAGTGCCTTGGCCTCGATCTGACGAATCCGTTCCCGGGTAACCTCGAAATCCTGCCCCACTTCCTCAAGGGTGTGATCGCTCTTTTCTCCAATGCCGAAGCGCATCCGCAGCACCTTTTCCTCACGGGGGGTCAGGGTGGAAAGAACGCGGGATGTCTGCTCCGACAGATTGGCCTTGATGACCGCCTCCAGGGGAGAAACAACCCCCTTGTCCTCGATGAAATCGCCCAGATGCGAATCTTCTTCTTCACCGATGGGAGTTTCGAGTGAGATGGGCTCCTTTGCAATCTTGAGGACCTTGCGCACCTTGTCCAGGGGGAGACTCATCCTTTCGGCAATCTCCTCGGGCGACGGCTCGCGGCCGATCTCCTGCACCAGCTGGCGGCTGGTCCGGATCAGCTTGTTGATGGTCTCGATCATGTGAACCGGAATCCGGATGGTCCGTGCCTGGTCTGCAATGGCCCTGGTTATGGCCTGGCGAATCCACCACGTTGCGTAGGTGGAAAACTTGTAACCCCGCTGGTATTCGAACTTGTCCACGGCCTTCATGAGACCGATGTTCCCCTCTTGGATGAGATCCAGGAACTGGAGGCCACGGTTGGTGTACTTCTTGGCGATGGAAACGACCAGCCGCAGGTTGGCCTCCACAAGCTCCGACTTGGCCAGCTTCGCCTTGGCCTCGCCACGGTCGATGGCATGGAGCGCCTCGGAAAGCTCCTGGGCCTTGAAGCCCGACTCATGCTCCAGCTTTTTGAGCTTCTTCTCGGCGGCACGAATCTTCTTCTCGAGCTTCTGTGCCTCCTCAATGCTCACCTTGAGCCCCTTGACCTTTTCATCACCCTTGGCAACCATATCCTTGAGACGCTCAGCATTGATGCCGGCTTCGGCCTCAACTCCGGCAATCTCAGCCAGAATGGCCTCAACCTTGCCGGAAAGCTCCTTGAGCCGCTGGGCAATCTTGGTTATATGGCGATCTTTCAGCCGGAGGGATTTCACAAGCTCGGCAAGATTATCCCTGATTTCTTTCTGCTCTGCGAGGAGCTCTTTTTGCCGTTTTGCAGCAACGCCCTCGGCATCAAGCTCCTCGGTAATGGCCTCCACCCTGACGTCAAGCTCGTGTATACCGTCTATGATGGCCAGCACCCGGGTCGTCTGGACGTCTTCCTCGTCCTCCTCAAGCTCCTCTTCCTCAACTTCCTTGCTGATTTCAGCCGCGCTTACCTGAAATTTGCGGAGCTTTTCACCAAGAGCAATGATCTCCTTTACAGTGATGGGTGTCGTGAGTATGACGCGGGCTATATCGCGCTCGCCCTCTTCAATCCGCTTGGCAATCTCTACTTCGCCTTCCCTGGTAAGAAGGGAAACGGAGCCCATCTCCCGCAGGTACATCCGGACAGGGTCGCTCGTGCGGCCCAAAACACCCGGCTCGTACTCATGCTCCTCCTGCTCCCCCTCCATTTCCTCTTCCTCTTCCAGGTCGAGCTTCATCTTGGGGATCTTGACTTTTTGGGACGAATCGACGAGATCGATATCCATCTCGCCAAACATGCTCATAACATCATCAATCTGTTCCGTTGAGAAGTCGGGAGGCAGCACGTCGTTGACCTCGTCATAGGTAAGGAACCCCTTCTCCTTGCCGATGTCCACCAGCTGCTGTTTGACTTCGTCCGAACTTTTCTTGGCCATCAAATTCACCTCATTGCATGTTGTTCTATTAAGATAACTGTGATTTCCTGTTTCGCAAGGCATCAATCTCTGCCAAAAGCTCCCGGTACCGCGGCACATCGGGGTCGGTCGCCGCCAATTCCCGGGCCAGCTCCTTCACCCGTCCGAGCGAATTGCGCTCAAGAGCGGCGCAACACTGCTCAAAGGCCTTGTGAACATCAACGTCGACCAAGTGCTCGTCGTTGACAAGAAACGCAGCGAGGCGTCCCCGCTCCTCCGGCCCATCGACCAGTTCGAGGATCTCCCCCCACTCAACCTGCTTCCCGGCTCCGGCAAACTCCAGAATTGCTCCGGCCGCGGGGAGCAGCCGTTCGCTGAAAATGCGCCCCAACCCATGATTCTTGACCATCACGGCTACTTCGGGATAACGGCCCATGAGCGAAAGAAGCATCTCCTCGGGGTCCGCTCCGCGCTGTCGCCTGACCTGCGCGGCGCCACGGTGAGTTGCGGGAGCTACGGAGCTCCCGGAGCCGCCAATCCTGCGCACGAGCGAACGGGGGTCAACGCCGAGGACACGGGACATCTCCCGGACGTAAAGCTCCCGTTCTATGTCATTGCCAACCTTTGCGAGCCGCGGGGCAAGCTCATCGACAATCTTCACCTTCCCCTCGACGGTGGCCGTCCCTTCATCCCGCACCAGTTGCCGGAAGAAATAGTCAAGTCCCGACCGGGCCCTGGCAAGGCGGGAAGAGAACGCTTCACTCCCTTCCTTCCGGATGAAGCTGTCCGGGTCCTCCCCGGCGGTCAGCTCAACAACATGAACGGGAAAACCGGCATCAAGGCAAAGGTCCATGGCTCGGAGCGTCGCCTTGTTCCCGGCTCCGTCTGCATCGAAGAGGGTATAGACTTTCCCCGCATAGCGTTTCAGAAGCTTGATATGACCTTCGGTCATGGCTGTGCCACAGGTGGCGACAACATTCCTGACCCCGGCCTGATAGAGGGCCAGGTGGTCAAAATAGCCTTCGACAACAATGGCGGTCCCCATCTCCCTCATGGCGCCCTTCGCAAGAGAAACGCCGAAAAGGACTTCACTCTTGCGGTAAATGGGAGATTCGGGGGAATTGATATATTTCGGCAGCGAGTCGTCGAGCACCCTGCCGCCGAACCCGATGGCCCGGCCGTGGATGTCGGCAATCGTAAAGAGGAGCCGGTTGCGGAACGTGTCGTAAAATCCCCCCCCATCCCGGCGCCTAACGAGCCCGAGCTTTTCCGCCAAATCCAGCGAGACGGAACGGTGCTGCAGGTGCCGGGTAAGGTAGTCCCAACGATCGGGAGCAAAACCGAGACGATACGCCTCTGCCATAGCGCCGTCCACACCTCGCCCTTCCAGATAGCGTCGCGCCGCCCCCCCCTCTTCGCTTCGCTCAAGGGCCTCGCGATAGAGTCCGACCGCCAGCTCCATGACACCGTAAAGCTCTTCCCGCTCGTCCTGACGCCGCTTCTCCGCCGGAGACACGGGGCGATCCTCTATCTCGATTCCCACCCGCTTGGCAAGAAACTTTACCGCTTCAGGAAAAGAAAGCCCCTCCATCTTGGCAATGAAGGTGACCACATTCCCCCCAACGCCGCAACCGAAGCAATGAAAGATTCCCCGCGCCGGATTCACGTTGAAGGAAGGGGTCTTTTCACCGTGAAAGGGACAAAGTCCCTGGTAGTTGGCCCCGGACTTGCGCAGGCTCACGTAGTCGGAAACCACGTCCAGAATCGACGCCCGTTCGCGAACCTCTCTGATCTTATCGTCGGGGATCAATGACATCTTTAACCCGAATATTTCCAGCCGCTCTTTTCCTCGCGGCTTGTTCCCGCCAACCTACCACGATATCCTTGCCGCAATTGCCAAGCACCCGGGCTGTGCCGGAAGCGGGTATCATGCTCCTTATCCCCTGGGGAACCGGAGGGAACGTCGCCAGATAGAGAACGATCCCGAGAAAAAGAGCTCCTTGCAGGAGTCCAAAGACGACTCCGCCGGCACGGTTTACCCCCCCGAGGAGGGCAATTTTCAGAACTACGGTAAGAAAGTGGCCGATGAGGGTGAAGAGGAGGCCGATCGCCAGGAGGATGCAGAGAAACGCCGCAACCGACACCACCCGGGGAGGAAGATGGATCAGATCCCCCAGGACAGCACCTGCGGACAGATAATAGGTAAAGGCTGCCCATCCCCCCAGGACCAATCCCAGGAGAGAACAGACTTCGCGTACAAAACCCTTCATGAACCCCTTTGCCGCAAAACCCAGCAAAACGATCCAGAGCAGTATGTCGAGAAGGCTCATGCCGAACTCGTAGTCCCGTCAGGGCAAAAGAAGAAGGGGCAATTCAGAGAATCGCCCCTATAACTCATCAATTGTATTGTGCGGGCAGGGTAAAAACAAACTCTAAGCAAGCTTTTCCTTAACAACGGCACTAACGATAGAACCGTCTGCCCTGCCTGCCACATGGGGCATGATGGCCTTCATGACCTTCCCCATGTCCTTGGGCCCCTGGGCGCCGCAGTCAGCGACAACCTTTGCGACCAGCGACTCAACTTCTTCACGGGTAAGCTGTTGCGGGAGAAAGGTGAGGAGCACTGCAAGCTCCTTCTCTTCCTTCTCGACGAGGTCGGTCCGGCCGGCTTCTCCGAACATCCGGATTGACTCGCGACGTTGCTTGACGAGCGTAGAGATAACTTCGATTATCTCCCCATCGGCAAGTTCGTGACGAGATTCAATCTCACGGTTTTTAACTGAAGAACGAATAAGGCGAATAACGGATAGCCGTATATCGTCACGGGCCTTCATGGCCCCTTTCATCTCTTCGGTCAACCTGTCCCGCAGCATAGATACCCCTGCTTAATCCATCATCTTGCGCTGCTTTTTCATGGCACGCTTGCGCGCGGCAATGGCCTTTTTCTTCTTCTTGATGCTCGGCTTCTCGTAGTGCTCGCGCTTACGGACTTCGGAGAGTATCCCCGCCTTCTCGCACTGTTTCTTGAATTTCTTCAGTGCAAGCTCAAAAGGCTCAGCTTCTTTTACCTTGACACCCGGCATTCATATTCCCCTCCCTCCTCTATGTAAAGTGGCCACTGGGGCTTTATAGAAGAATTTATCGTGGGCCGGATATTTTTTTACAGACCATGCATAATAACACCAGTCCTGCCTATGTCAACTTTTTTCGGTGTTTTACCCTATTTTTCATTCCCTGGGCCGGGACGCCTTCTCCGCAATCCCTGAAGTGCCGAAGCGACGGCGCAACTCCGCATAGATATCTTCCGGATCTATATCGTAGTAACCGAGCAGCACAAGGGCATGAAAGAAGAGATCCGCGGTCTCGTAGACTATCTCTTCCCGCTTCCCTCCTTTGCCGGCAATGACCACCTCGGTGGCTTCCTCGCCAAGCTTCTTGAGTATCTTGTCGATACCTTTCTGAAGGAGTGATGCCGTGTAGGAAGTATCAGCAGAAGCGCCCTTGCGCTCCTGAATCACCTGGTAGACGGCCTGCAGAATATCGTCGCGTTCTCTCATAACCGGACCGGAACCCCCCTGTGGCGAAGATACTCCTTCGCCTCGCCGATGGTGTACTCCTTGTAGTGGAAGATGGATGCTGCGAGACAGGCGCCGGCCCCCGCCTTGACGAAGCCGTCGTGGAGGTGCTCCAGATTCCCCACTCCGCCGGAGGCGATGACCGGAATGGAAACCGCGTCCACGATGGACCGGGTAAGGGGAATGTCGTAGCCATCCTTGGTCCCGTCCCGGTCCATGCTTGTTAGAAGTATCTCGCCGGCACCGTACCCTTCCATCCTCTGCGCCCATTCCACCGCGTCGATGCCGGTTGGGTTGCGGCCGCCGTGGGTATAAACCTCCCAGCGGTTCTCGCCGGGAACCTGCCGGGCGTCGATGGCCACCACGGTGCACTGGGAACCGAAGCGCTCCGCCGCCTCCCGCACGAACTCGGGGCGGTGGACCGCAGCGGTGTTGATGGAGACCTTGTCGGCCCCGGCGTTCAGCAGATTGCGGATATCGTCCACGGTCCGGACCCCGCCCCCCACAGTTAGGGGCATGAAAACCCGCTCGGCGGTGCGGCGCACCACGTCGATGATGATGCTCCGCTCGTCGGATGAGGCGGTGATGTCGAGAAAGGTGAGCTCGTCGGCCCCCTGGCGGTCGTAGGCCTCCGCGATCTCAACCGGGTCGCCGGCGTCCCGCAGCTCCAGGAACTGGACCCCCTTGACGACCCGCCCCCCCTTCACGTCCAGGCAGGGGATGATCCGTTTGGTCAGCATATCACTGTCCTCCCCGCTTCGTGAGTGCCACCGCCTCGGCCAGGTTGATGGCGCCGGTGTAGACCGCCTTGCCGGTGATTGCCCCGGCGATGCCGCTGGCCTCGATGGCCATGAGGTTCTCGATATCCCTCAGGGACGAAACGCCGCCGGAGGCAATGACCGGGATCGAGATCGCCTCGGCCAGAGCCTTGGTCGCCCCGATGTTGGGCCCCTGCATCATCCCGTCCCGGGCGATGTCAGTGTAAATGATGGCAGCAACGCCGTACCCCTCGAACCGTTTCGCCAGATCAACCGCCGTGACTCCGGTCACCTCGGCCCACCCCTGGACCGCCACCATGCCGTTCTTGGCGTCGATGCCAACTACGATCCGCCCCGGGAAGAGGCGGCAGGCCTCCTCCACCAGCTCAGGGTTCCGCTGGGCCGCGGTGCCGAGAATCACCCGGCCGATGCCAAGCGACAGGTACGCCTCGATGGTTGAGATGTCGCGGATGCCGCCCCCCAGCTGGGTCGGGATGGCGATGGCCTTCACGATGGCCTCGATGGAAGCGCGGTTCTTGGGCTCGCCGGCAAAGGCGCCGTCCAAGTCCACGATATGGAGAAGCTCCGCCCCCTGGCGCTCCCACTCCCGGGCCTGGTCGGCCGGACTGTCGCAGAAGACGGTATCCTTCTCCATGAGCCCCTGCTCGAGGCGGACGCACTTTCCTTCCTTGAGGTCGATGGCAGGTATGACGAGCATTCAAAAAACCTTTCACCACGGAGGCACAGAGACACAGAGAAAATCAGACCGGAGAATCTCTCCGCGCCTCCGTGTCCCTGTGGTGGATTTTATGCTTTTGTTTGAGCGAAATTTTTCAAGATGCTGAGCCCCACCGACTGGGACTTCTCGGGGTGGAACTGGGTAGCGACGATATTGTCCTTCCAGACGGCGGCGCAAAAATCAACGCCGTAACTGCTCGTAGCGGCGACGACACCCTCGTCATCGGGCTTTGCGTAGAACGAGTGAACGAAGTAGACGTTGGCCCCGTCCTCCACTTCGGCGAAGGCCGGCGGACGGCGCTTGATGGAGAGCTGATTCCACCCCATGTGGGGGACCTTGAGTTCCTCGCCCCCTTCGCGCATCCCCTCGGGGAAACGGAGTACATGACCGGGGATGACGTTCAGCCCCTGGTAGAGGCCGAACTCCACGCTGTCGGTGAACAGGAGCTGCATCCCGACGCAGATGCCGAGGAAGGGGCGCCCGTCCCGAATCACCTTCAGGATCGGCTCCACGAACCCGCCCTGCTCCAGATTGCGCATGCAGTCCCGAAATGCCCCGACACCGGGAAGGACGACCTTCTCCGCCTCCAGGGCCACCTTCGGGTCGGCGGTCACCACCGCCTCGAACCCCACCTTTTCGAATCCCTTCTGGACCGAGCGGAGGTTCCCCATGCCGTAGTCGATGATTGCTATTTTTGCCATATCAGAGCTTGCCCTTCGTGGACATGACACCTTCGATCCGGGGGTCCACCTGGGTCGCCAGGTCCATGGCCCGGGCAAAGGCCTTGAAGCAGGCCTCGACCATGTGATGGACGTTGTCGCCGTACATGACATTCACATGGACATTGGCACCCAGGTTGTTGACCACCGCCTGGAAGAACTCCCGCACCAGTTCCACGTCGAACTCGCCGATCTTCACCTTGGGAAGGGCAACATGGTAGACGAGGTAGGGACGCCCCGAGATATCCACCGCCACGCTGGCCAGGGTCTCATCCATGGGGACGGAGGCCTGGCCGTAGCGCCGGATTCCCTTCTTGTCGCCCAGGGCCTCCTTCAGCGCCTGGCCGAGGACGATGCCGATATCCTCCACCGTGTGGTGGAAATCGATATCGATATCCCCCCTGGCATCCACCTGGAGGTTGAAAAATCCGTGGCGGGCGAAGAGGTCGAGCATGTGATCGAGGAACGGCACCGAGGTGCAGATCTTCGTCTCGCCCGTGCCGTCGATCTCCAGGGAGAGCTTGATCTGGGTTTCTTTGGTGACGCGTTCGATGGTAGCTTTCCGGGACATGGAACCCTCCTCGTGGGAATAGAAGTTAGCCAATCTCTTTCAGCGCAGCGAGGGTCTTTTCCATCTCCTCCCGGGTGCCGATGGTGATCCTCATCCCATGGGCCAGGAGCGGGTCGGAGAAGTGGCGGACCAGAATCTTGCGGGCGTAAAGCCCGTCGTAGACCCTCTTGCCGTTGCGGTCCGGCGGGGAGGCGAAGACGAAGTTCCCATAGGAGGGGATCACCCCGTAGCCGAGCGTCCGGATCTCCGCGGAGAACCAGTCGCGGGTCTCGCAGATCTTCCGGGTACATTCGCCGAAATACGCCTGGTCCCGCATGGAGGCCACGCAGGCCGCCTGGGCGATGCGGTCCAGGTTGTAGTGGTCGCGGATCTTGTCCAGGGCCGCGATCACTTCCGGACGGCCGATGGCGAAACCGAGCCGCATCCCGGCCAGAGAGTAGCTCTTGGAGAGGGTCCGGGTCACCACCACGTTCTCGTGCTTTTTCACCAGCTCCAGGGCATTGCCGTCGGCAAAGTCGGCGTAGGCCTCGTCCACCACCAGGACCCCGGCGCAGCGGGTCGCCAGCTCCTCGATGTACGAAAGCGGGAAGGCAAAGCCCAGGGGCGAATTGGGAGTGGTCAGGAAGAAAAGCTTTCCCTCGTAGCGGTCTGGGAAATCAGCGATCCTGAAGTCATCGGTCAGGCCGAAAGTCCGCACGCTGGCGCCCTGGATCTCGGCCAAGGTGGCGTAGTAGGAGTAGGAGGGGTGGATGTAGCCGATCTCCTCCCCTTCGCCGGCAAAGGCCCGGATCAGGTTATTGAGGACCTCGTCGGAGCCGTTGGCCATGATGACCCAGGAGGGGTCGAAGCCGTAGAGCTCTCCCACGGTCTCGCGCAGGGTCTGGCTCGACGCGATCGGGTAGGTGCGCAGGAGCGCGCCGTCACCGTCCAGTTCGGCCAGGATCGCCTTCACAACCTCGGGCGACGGCGGATAGGGGTTCTCGTTGGTGTTCAGCTTGATCCACGACGCCACGTCGGGGGGCTGGTAGCCGGGGACGTAGCCTGCCATGGCGGCGATGTTGGAACGAAAGGGAAGCATAGCAAACCTTTTTATTGTTTTTCCGTCTGATTAAGCCTGATGCTCACCGACTTGCCGTGGGCCTCCAGCCCCTCCAGTTCGGCAATCCGGACGATGTCACGGCCAAGGCGGTTCAGCCCCCCCTCGCTAAAGTAGACGATAGAAGACTTCTTCACGAAATCGTCCACCGACAGGGGGGAGAAGAAGCGGGCCGTCCCTCCGGTGGGAAGGGTATGGTTCGGTCCGGCCAGGTAATCGCCGGCCGCCTCGGGGGTGAAGTGGCCCAGGAAGATGGCACCGGCATTCCTGATCTTCGGCAGGATGTCGAAGGGGTTCGCCACGGCCAGCTCCAGGTGCTCCGGGGCAATGCGGTTCGAAAAGGCGATAACCTCGTCGAGGCTTCCGGCCACGATAACGGCGCCGTAGGTCTCCCACGACTTGCGGGCGATGGTCTCCCGGGAGAGCTCCGCCAGCTGGCGCTCCACCTCCGCCGCCACCCGCTCGCCGAAGCTGCGGTCGGTGGTGATGAGGATGGAAGAGGCCAGTTCGTCATGCTCCGCCTGGGAGAGGAGGTCGGCGGCGATATGGGCCGGGGTTCCGCTCCCGTCGTTGATGACGAGGATTTCCGACGGCCCGGCGATCATATCGATCCCCACCTGGCCGAAAACCAGCTTCTTGGCGGTGGCCACGTAGATGTTCCCCGGGCCGGTGATCTTCTCAACACGCGGCACCGTCGCGGTCCCATAGGCCAGGGCCGCCACCGCCTGGGCGCCGCCGAGCCTGAAAATCTTATCCACGCCGGAAAGCCGAGCCGCCACCAGCACGTGGGGATTGATCTCGCCGCCGGGGGTGGGGGCAACCATGATGATCTCGCCCACTCCCGCAACCCGTGCCGGAACGGCGTTCATGATGACGCTGGACGGATAGCTGGCCTTGCCGCCGGGAACGTAGATTCCGACCCGCTCCAGGGGGGTCACCATCTGCCCCAGGAGGATGTCGGGCTCATTGGTGGAGAGCCAGGTTTCCTGCTTCTGCTTCTCGTGGAAACGGGCCACCCGCTCCACCGCCAGCTTGAGCGCCTCAATCTCCTCGTCCTTCACCTTGGCAAAGGCATACTCGATCTCGTCCTCGGTCACCTGCAGCGCGGCGACGGAATCGGCCTCCAGCCGGTCGAAGCGCCGGGTGTACTCCAGGAGCGCCTCGTCACCCCGCGCCCGCACATCGGCAATAATACCGAGGACCACCTGCTCCACCTCGCGGCCGGTCTCCTCCCCCCGGGCGAGGATGGCGGAGAATTTCTGATCGAAATCACTCTCTCTGATATCCAGAAATTGCACTCAGCCCTCCCCTCAAGCTCTCGCAAGCTGTCGCTCAACCGACTCGAGCCTGGTTTGCAACTGCGAAAACTGCTCCTTGATTTCTTTCAGACGCTTGTCCAGATCTGAACGTTTGACGATCTTACCCTCCAACGAGTCTTCGATCCTTTTCAGCCCATGGACGAGCATGAGGTACTCGTCCTCCAAACGGCCAACCTGCTTGTAAAGGGAATCAAAATGATCGAGCACCTCCAAGAACTTCTCGTCATGCTCAGCCTGTTTTTCCCTGATGGCTGCAAACTCGGGCTGAAGATAGTCCCTATAGAAGTCTATCAGCAATTCCGCAGTAGATTTTTCCATGTTCTCCTCCGAGAAACGACACAATCCGGCTAGACGTGCTTCTCCAGCCCTTCAATTATCTCGGTTATCCGGGGATGCTTGGTTTTCAGGCTCGCCCGGTTAACGATGAGGCGGGTCGTAATTTCGGCAATGGTCTCCACCTCCACAAGGCCGTTCTGACGGAGAGTTTCGCCGGTGGAAACCAGGTCCACGATCCGTTCGGAGAGCCCCACGAGCGGCGCCAGCTCAATGGAGCCGTAGAGCTTCACGATCTCCACCTGCACCCCCTTCTTGGCGAAGTACTTCTCGGTCACGTTGGGATACTTGGTGGCGATCCGGATATTGCTCCAGCTGGAGGGGTCGTCGTCCCGGGCGAGGCCGGCCGGCTCCGCCACCATCATCCGACAGTAGCCGAACTTCAGGTCCAGGGGCTCATAGAGATCCTTCTCCTGCTCCATCAGGGTGTCCTTGCCGACGATGCCGAGATCGGCGCAGCCGTACTCCACGTAGGTGGGGACATCGGTGGCCCGGACGATCATGGAGCGGATTCTGTCCTTCTTGTTTTCGAAGATGAGCTTGCGGGAGTCCCCGAGGAGTTCGTCGAGGTCGATGCCGATTTTCTTGAACAGGGCCACGGATTCTTCGAGAATCCGTCCCTTGGGAATGGCTATGGTGAGGAAATCGCTCATAAAAAAACAGGGACCGGGGACCAGGGACCGGGGACCAAAAACTGCACCCGTCCCGCTGCCGGCTCACTCCTTTACACGTTGAATATCGGCGCCAAGGCCGGCCAGTTTTTTCTCGATGGAATCATACCCCCGGTCCAGGTGATAGATGCGGGAGATCTCGGTGGTGTTGTCGGCAGCGAGCCCGGCAAGGATCAGAGATGCCGATGCCCGAAGATCGGTAGCCATGACCGGGGCGCCGGAAAGCTTTTTAATCCCCTTCACCGTGGCGGTGTTCCCCTCCACCGTAATGTCCGCGCCGAAGCGAAGCAGCTCCGAAACATGCATGAAGCGGTTCTCGAAGATGTTCTCGCTGATGACGCTCGCCCCGTCGGCCACGCACATGAGGGCCATGAACTGTGCCTGCATGTCGGTGGGGAAACCTGGATAGGGCCGGGTCTTGATGTTGACGGCCTTGATGCGCCGGGGCCCCTTCACCCGCACCACGTTGTCGCGGTTGATTATCTCCACGCCGGCGTCCTGAAGCTTGAATACCAGGGCGTCCAGATGCTCAAGCTTCATATTGTGTATCTTTACGTCGCCGCCGGTGATGGCCGCCGCCACCATGAACGTGCCGGCCTCGATCCGGTCGGGCATCACGTCATGGACGACCGGCGCCAGTTCCTTCACCCCGGTGATCCGGATGGTGTCGGTGCCGGCCCCCTCGACTTTCGCCCCCATTTTATTGAGGATATCGGCCAGGTCGATGATCTCCGGCTCCCGGGCGGCGTTCTCCAGAATCGTCTCACCCTTGGCCAGGACGGCCGCCATCATGAGCTGCTCGGTGCCGCCGACAGTGGCAATGTCGAAGTTGACCCGCGCCCCCTTCAGCTTTTTCGCCTTTGCCTCCACGTAGCCGTGCTCCAGCTTGATGTCGGCCCCCAGGGCGGCAAGCCCCTTGAGATGGAGGTTGATGGGGCGCGCGCCGATGGCGCAGCCGCCGGGAAGCGACACACGTGCCCGCCCGTGCCGCGCCAGGAGGGGTCCCAACACGAGTACCGACGCCCGCATGGTCTTGACCAGGTCGTAGGTGGCCTCCACGTTATTCACGCCGGCCGTGTCGATACGGACGATGTTGCCGTTCCCTTCGACCACTGCGCCCAGGGATTCCAGGACCTTTATGGTGGTGTTTATGTCGCGCAGGAAGGGAACATTGCGGATTTCGTTGAGCCCGGGGGCAAGGATGGTGGAAATGAAGATGGGAAGGGCGGCGTTCTTGGAACCGCTGACCGATACGTCACCGGCCAGTTTTTTGCCCCCTTTGATGATCAGTTTGTCCAATGTAGTGCCTCTGTCGGTAATTTAGGGGTAATTCTTGGATCACCCTGTATGTGCCCAATGTCGGGCGATCACAAGGATCGCCCCTACGGTATCCTTCCGCCGACCACCCGGTCGATGCCATTGGGATCCTTTGCCGTAAAACAGTCGCCGAAACCGGCCTTCTCGAACATCCCGAGCACCGCCTCGGCCTGACCGATCCCCAGCTCGACCATGAGCCAGCCGCCTGGGTTCAGGTGCTCCGTAGCGGCCGGGACGATAATCCGATAGAAATCCAGGCCGTCTGCGCCGCCGTCCAGGGCCGCCCGGGGCTCGTACTCCCGCACCTCCGGCTGCAGCGTCTCCAGGTCGGCAGTGGGAATATAGGGGGGGTTGGACACTATCAGGTCGAACCGCTGGTCCGCAAACGGTTCAAAAAGCGACCCCTCAAAGAGGGTCACCGGAACACCGTGGCGTTCCACGTTCTGCTGGGCCAACGCGATAGCCTCGGGTGACTGCTCCACACCCCACACCTGGGAGTTGGGCAGATTTTTTGCCATGGCAACGGCTATACAGCCGCTTCCGACACCGATATCGAGGATGGTGGTGGCGCCGGGCACCCGACGGAGCGCCTCCTCGACAATCACTTCGGTATCATGCCGAGGGATGAGCACCGCAGGGGTCACGGCGAAATCGAGGCCACAGAACTCCTGGGTACCGAGGATGTACTGGAGCGGCTCCCGCTTTGCCCGGCGACCCACAAGCCCCCGGCAAGCGGCCAGCTCTTCCTGGTTCAGGGGTTTGTCAAAGTTGACGTAAAGCCCCACTCGGTCGAGCCCCAGAGCAGCAGACAGAAGCCACTCCGTTTCCAGCCGGGCGTTTTCCACGCCCTTCTCCGCAAGGTATCCCTTCGTCCAATCCAGCACCCGGCGAACAGTCCATGTTTCAGGCTTTTCCGTCATGTGACGCCTCCGCCATGCGCACGGATCAGGCCGCTTCGGCCTGGGCCTTGAGGGCCTCCATCTGGTAGTGGGCACGGAGTGAATCCACCACCTCAGCGATGTCACCCTCCATGAGGGCTTCGAGCCGATACAGGGTGAGGCCAATGCGGTGGTCGGTCATCCGCCCCTGGGGGAAGTTGTAGGTGCGAATCCGCTCGCTCCGGTCGCCACTTCCCACCTGCTGCTTGCGATCGGCGGCGATGCGGGCGTTCTGCTCCTGATGAAGTCCGTCCAGAATCCTGGACTTGAGGACCTTCATGGCCTTGGACCGGTTCTTTATCTGGCTCCGCTCATCCTGACACTCCACCACGATGCCGGTGGGAAGGTGGGTAATCCTGACCGCCGACTCTGTCTTGTTGACGTGCTGGCCGCCGGCGCCGGAAGCCCGGTAGACGTCGATCTTGAGATCCACCGGATTGATGTCCACCTCGATATCTTCAGCTTCGGGGAGAACCGCCACGGTGCAGGCACTGGTGTGTATCCGCCCCTGGGCCTCGGTCTCCGGTACCCGCTGGACCCGGTGGGTGCCCGACTCGTACTTGAGCTTGGCAAATACCCCCTGCCCTTCGATGAGGGCCACTAGCTCCTTGAAGCCGCCACGCTCCGATTCGGACGCGGACATCACCTCCACCTTCCAGCGGTTGCGCTCGGCAAAGCGGGAATACATCCGGAAGAGATCACCGGCAAAGAGGGCCGACTCGTCACCACCGGTTCCGGCGCGGATCTCAAGAATAACGTTGCGGTCGTCATTGGGGTCTTTGGGAAGCAGGAGCAGCTTGATCTCGCCCTCCAGCTCTTCCTTCCGCCGTTCCAGATCTTCCAGCTCCGCCTGGGCCATCTCCTTCATCTCGGGATCGGCCAGAAGCTCCCTGTTCCCTTCGATTTCAGACAACACCTTTTTATAGCTGCGGTAGGCCGTCACAAGGCCGGACAGGTCGCTATGCTCCCGTGACAGCTTGCGGAACTCAGGCTGGTTTGAAATCACCGCAGGATCGGACAGCAGCGACTCCAGTTCCTGGTAGCGAATTTCCAGTTCTTCTATCTTGTCAAACATCTACATAATCCTCAAAAACTAAAATCAAGACCGGCGGGGCATCACACCACCAGCTGGTCGTCCTTGTAGCCGCCGTTCTCCTCAAGGGCTTCCTGCACGGAACGTATCGCAACCTCCACCTGACTGTCGTCCGGCTCACGGGTAGTGAGGCGCTGGAGCGCCAGACCGGGGGCTATGATCATCCTTACCAGCGGATGCCGGTCGTTTTTGGCACTCCACTTCAGAAACTCGTAAGAAACCCCGGCGATTACCGGCAGGAGCACCACCCGGGCCCCCGCCTTCATCCAGAAGGGCCAGAGCTTGGGAATGAGCGAAAAGATGACGATACTCACAAGCATGACGATAAGGAGAAAGCTCGTGCCGCACCGGGGATGGAGGCGGCTGTACTTCTGAACCGCGGCCGCCGTCAGCTCTTCCCCCGCCTCGAAGGCGAAAATGGTCTTGTGTTCGGCGCCGTGATACTGAAAAACCCTCTGAATATCGCTCATGCGGGAAATGGAGACGATGTAGAGGAGAAAAACCGCCACGCGTATGATGCCGTCCACCAGGTTGAAGACGATGTTGGACTGGCCGATTACCGGGACCAGGAGCTTGGTGAGGTAGAGGGGAAGAATGAAAAAGAGGAGGATGCCGAAGCCGAGGGCGACAGCCATGGTCCCCCCCATGGCCCAGGAGGAAAGCTCCTCCTTCTCTTCCTCTTCCGCCAGAGCTTCGTTGGCGGAAAAATTGAGTGCCTTGAGCCCCATGATGAGGGAAGTGAACAGGGCAACCGCCCCACGCAGTATCGGCAGCTTGACGATGGGGAAACGCTCTGAGAGCGGTGGGACCTCTTCACGCTTGACCGATATCTCCCCCGAGGGACGCCGAACCGCAATGGCCATGGCCCGGGGGGCACGCATCATGACCCCTTCAAGGACAGCCTGGCCGCCGACGTTGATCCGCTCGGCGACAAGGAGCACCTGCAGCAATATCGACCGAAACCGTTTCATCATGCCGGCATCTCCTTGAATCTCTTCCGGACCTCGACGATTTTACCGCAGGTCATGGTCCCTTCCGGACAGGGGCCGGCAACGCAACCGGGACCGGCATCGCGGAAAATAATGGGGGCAATTCCCTTCGCAAGACGCAGCATCTCCACTGCCATGGCCCGGATTTCCCACTGGGCCCGCTCGCAGCAGCGCAGGCCGAAAAAGTGGAGGAGTTCGCGGGCATTCATGGTCATGATGACCTTTGTCTCCGCGGCATTGGGGAGGATATAGCGGGCGTCCTCCGCCGGGATCCCGGCCTCCACAAGGGCGGCATAGGTCTCATGGAGCGCCGCGAGCTGTTCCTCAAAGCGGGCAGCGAGTTCAGGCCGCTCCGCAATGGTAGGCGGAGTGACGGCGGAGAACCGTGTCGTATGGGTCACGTAGCGCTGGGACTGCTGGGAGTATGATGCAATCCGGTGACGGACGAGCTGGTGGCTTGTGGCCCGGGAAATCCCCTCGATGCCGAAGGTGAAGGAGGCATGCTCCAGCACCGACTGATGCCCCAGCGACATGATCTTGTCGAGAAACGCTGAAACATCGGAGCGCGACAGCCGCTCCTTCAGTTCATCGATACCGATGGGTGAGTAGCAGAGCCGTGCGGCAAGGGCCACGGCCAATTCGGGATCAGGGGTGTGCTGTAACAGGGTAACCTTCATGAAGTCCCTTCACGAGGCGAATGATACAATGTCTTAAGAAACAGATAAGGGGATTTCGCCATGGACAAAATCCCCTTCCACTCAAATCCACAAGGCCGGGGGCCTGTTACTGCATGCCGTACTTCTTGCGGAAGCGCTCGACGCGGCCGGCAGTGTCCACAAGCTTCTGCTTGCCGGTGAAGAACGGATGGCAGGCGGAGCAGATTTCGGTGGAGATGTCGTTTCTTGTTGAACGGGTCTGGAAGCTGTTGCCGCAGGCACACTTCACCGTTACTTCGTTGTACTTGGGATGAATCCCTTCTTTCATATCGTCCTCCTTGGGGGTTAGTCGCCCCGCATCCTGTTATCTGTCGGAAAGTTAAAACGTTAACAAACGGTACTTTTTTTTTCAAGACTTTTTTCTACCTACCCTGCAATGGGCAGGAAAGGCAGGGCAAGCGGCACCCTACTTGCTCATGGAATCCAGGAACTCCTGGTTGCTCTTGGTCTCGGAAAGTTTTTCCAGAAGGAACTCCATGCTGTCCACCACATTCATGGGGTGAAGGACCTTGCGCAGAATCCAGGTGCGGTTAAGGGAGCCCTTTTCCACCAGGAGCTCTTCCTTGCGGGTCCCCGACTTATTGATGTCGATGGCCGGGAAAGTCCGCTTCTCCACCAGCTTGCGGTCCAGGTGGACTTCCATGTTGCCGGTCCCCTTGAACTCCTCGAAGATGACCTCGTCCATCTTGCTCCCGGTATCCACCAGGGCCGAGGCGATAATGGTGAGGGAGCCCCCCTCCTCGATGTTGCGGGCGGCCCCGAAAAACCGCTTCGGCTTCTGGAGGGCGTTGGCGTCCACACCACCGGTGAGTATCTTGCCGGACGGCGGAAGCACGGTGTTGTACGCCCGGGCAAGGCGGGTGATGGAGTCCAGCAGGATAACCACGTCACGCTTGTGCTCCACGAGGCGCTTCGCCTTCTCGATGACCATCTCGGCCACCTGCACGTGGCGGGTTGCGGGCTCGTCGAAGGTGGAGGAAACCACCTCGCCGCGAACCGAGCGCTGCATGTCGGTAACCTCCTCGGGACGCTCGTCGATGAGGAGGACGATCAGGTACACCTCGGGATGGTTTTCGGCGATGGAGTTGGCGATGTTCTGGATGAGCATCGTCTTGCCGGTGCGCGGCGGCGCCACGATGAGACCCCGCTGCCCCTTACCGATGGGAGAAACAAGCTCCAGAACCCGCATCGACATATTGTCCGGCGCGGTCTCCAGCTTCAGCTTCTCGTCGGGATAGAGGGGAGTGAGGTTGTCGAAGAGGATCTTGTCACGGGCCACCTCGGGGGGCTCGAAGTTGACCGTCTCCACTTTGAGGAGGGCGAAATAGCGCTCCCCTTCTTTTGGCGGACGGATCTGGCCGGAAACGGTGTCGCCCGTATGGAGGTTGAAGCGCCGGATCTGGGAGGGGGAGACATATATGTCGTCCGGCCCCGGCAGATAGTTGTAGTCTGGCGCCCGGAGAAAACCGAACCCGTCGGGAAGACACTCCAGGACCCCCTCGCCGAAGATCATGCCGTTCTTCTCGGTCTGGGCGTTGAGGATGGCAAAAATCAGGTCCTGCTTGCGCAGGCTCGAAGCCCCCTCGATGTTTAGGCCCTTGGCGATTGCCGCAAGCTCGTTGATTTTCTTGCCTTTAAGCTCCTGAAGGTTCATCGGTTCTCCTGTGGACGCGCGCAACGGAACCGTTGCTGGTGATGCCTGGTGATTAGCGAATTTCGCCTGGGTGACTGAATATGAAGAAAACGGGGAGGCGCACCTATTTGGATACGTGGATATGGTTTATATAAGGGCTCTTGCGTGATTTTGTCGTTATTATGATTAAATCGTGTTCAGCGCGTTGATTTTAACGTTGGGCTGGGTGCCTGCTCATTTTGTGTACAGAGGATTTAAATTTGCCGGGGAATTTTCCGTTGGGATCTGTGCGAGGTCGTATGTATCCATAACTAAACCGATTCACCCACCTTTGTCAACAGGATTTATTCAAGGAAAGTTCGCGGCTGAAAAATCGCTCCAGTATTCGGTCCATGACCGCAACCTTTGTTAAATGCTCGGGCCACTTGGCTCTTGACGCGCCCTCTTCAAGAACTTATAGTCCAGGGCGACGCGATTCATCTGATTCAGCCAATCAGGCGACGTGGAGCGCAGTCATCCAGATGCGCTTCCGGAGGCCAGCGTATGGGAGCATTATCGGCAGGGCTCGACAATCCTGCCAGCCTCGTCATAGCCGGCGCCTTGCTTATGGGGGCGTCAGGCATTCCGGGCCTGTTCATGCCCAAAAGAACAGACTGGTGGCAGAAATGCGCCTCTCTCACCGTCGTTCTCGGAGCCCTCACAGGACTGGCCGGCGCCCTGGCATCCCTTCTCACCGAAAAAACCGCCAGTTACACATTTGTAAGCCATCTCCCCTTCGGCCCACTTGAAGCCGGCATCGACCCCCTCTCCGCACTTTTCCTCATCCCGGTATTCATCGTATCCGCCTGCTGCGCCGTGTACAGCATCGGATACTGGCCTGCACTCCAGTTTCCCCGAACGACACCGCAGCTCACTTTTTTCTTCGGGATTCTCGCCGCCTCCCTGGCATGCATCCCCCTGGCCCGCAACGGTGTCCTTTTCCTTATTTTCTGGGAGATCATGGCCCTGTCAGCCTACTTCGCCCTTGCCACCGACGACCTTGAACAGGAGGTCCGCGACGCCGCCCTGGTCTACCTTGTCGCAACCCATGCCGGCACCCTCACCCTCTTCGCCTGCTTCTCGTTATTGAAGGTAGCTGCCGGTTCCTTCGCTTTCCCTGCAGCAGCGGCCCTGGACGGCACGGGCACCATCGGGACGGCTGTTTTCGTGACCGCCCTCCTGGGTTTTGGCCTTAAGGCCGGGGTGATACCGCTCCACGTCTGGCTTCCGGGAGCGCACGCCAGCGCGCCGAGCCACGTGTCGGCACTCATGTCGGGTGTTCTCATCAAAATGGGGATTTACGGGATGGTCCGCATTTTCTCCTTCTTCGGGGTAGTACCGGCGTGGTGGGGGATGGTTCTCCTGGCAGCAGGAATCGTCTCGGGACTCCTGGGTGTCGCCTTCGCCGTGGGGCAGCACGACCTGAAGCGCCTCCTGGCCTATCACAGCATCGAAAACATCGGCATTATTGTCATGGGCCTCGGCGTGGCACTCATCGGCAGGGCAACGGACCTGCCGGCGCTGGTCGTTCTCGGACTTGGAGGGGCGCTCCTCCATGTACTGAACCACGCACTGTTCAAATCTCTCCTCTTCCTCGGCGCCGGCGCGGTCATCCATGAAGCCGGGACCAGAGAGATCGACCGACTGGGGGGACTTGCGCGCCGGATGCCCTGGACAGCAGCCCTCTTTCTCACCGGCGCTGTGGCCATCTGCGGACTCCCGCCCCTGAACGGCTTCGTAAGCGAACTCCTCGTCTATCTCGGATTATTCTCGGGGCTAGTGCAGGGGAAAGGGGCTGCCGTCCCCCTTATGGGACTGGCGGCCCCGGCACTTGCCATGGTGGGGGGGATGGCGGTCCTCTGCTTCGTGAAGGTCTTCGGCACGGTCTTTCTTGGGATGCCCCGGTCTGAGGAAGCCGCTGGGTGCCACGAACCGGATTGGACCATGCGGGGCCCCATGGTGCTCCTGGCCATGCTCTGCGCAGTCATAGGGCTGCTCCCCTTGGTGCTCCCCCGCCTGCTGGAACCGGCCATCTTCGCCTGGAGCCCGCAACTCCCCTTCACCGGAGTTCGCCTGGCGGATGCAGCCCCTCTCGGCTGGATCACGCTGCTGGGGCTGATTCTCCTGCTGACGTTTATCGGGGCCGGAGCATGGCTCTGGAAACGGGTAACATCCGGGCCACAAGGCGCGGCCGGCACGTGGGACTGCGGCTATGCCCGCCCCGTTGCCCGGATCCAGTACACCGCATCCTCCTTTGCCGAGATGTTCGTGAAGCTTTTCGCTGCCGTGCTCCGTCCACGGTTTCATCCGCCGCAGGTTCAAGGCCTCTTCCCCGGAAAGAACTCCTTTTCGAGCCATGTTCCCGAAGCGGTGCTGGAACTGCTCATTGCACCGCTGCTGGCCGCAACGGACCGGCGTCTCTCCCTGGCCCGAAAGCTCCAGAACGGCCGGCTGCATTTCTACATTCTTTACATCTTCGTGACGCTGGCACTGCTGCTGGCGTGGGCCTACTAGGGGCGGCCGCGCCATGATCGACACCGTCATCCACATTCTCCTCACACTGTTGTTTCCGCCGCTGCTGCTGGGGGTGATCAACCGGACCAAGGCCCTCTTTGCCGGCCGCACCGGACAGCCGCTCCTTCAGGCTTACTACGATCTGGCAAAGCTTGCGCGCAAGGGTACCGTCTTCAGCAGCACCACCAGCTGGGTCTTCCGGGCCGCGCCGGTGGCGGCCCTGGCGGCAACCGTCACAGCCTCGCTCCTGATCCCCCTGGGGGAACATCGCCCTCCCCTCTCCTTTAACGGCGACATGATCCTCTTTGCCTACCTCTTCGGACTGGCCCGCTTCTGCACCACGGCGGCAGCCCTGGACACCGGTTCCAGCTTTGAGGGGATGGGCGCGGCCCGGGAAGCCACCTTCGCCTGCCTGGCCGAGCCTGCTCTCTTTTTCTCCCTGGCGGTACTTGCGCGCCTCTCCGGCTCCCTCTCCCTGACCCCCATGCTAACCGGGACCGCAGCCACCTCATGGCTGTCGGCAGGCGCGTCGCTGCTGCTCCTGGTGGGAAGCCTTTTCATCGTCCTCCTGACGGAAAACTGCCGGGTCCCCTTCGACGACCCGACAACCCACCTGGAGCTGACCATGGTCCACGAAGTGATGGTGCTCGACCACAGCGGCCCCCTGTTCGGCGCCATCCTTTACGGAGCAGCCCTGAAGCTTTTCGTGCTGGGAGCCCTGTTCACCGACATCGCGCTCCCCTACTTCACCGGCATCCCCCTGGTTGACTGGGTGCTCTTCATTATCGCCATGCTGATGCTGGCAGTCGGAATCGGCATTGTGGAATCAATCATGGCGCGGCTCCAGCTTGCCAAGATTCCCCAGATGCTGGCAGCGTCCTGCATCCTGGCAGCATTCTCGCTGCTTCTCGTGTTGAGGTAGGCAATGAATTCCGTGGTGGATCAGTTGATAGTCCTTGTGATGCTCATAAACTTCGCCGCCCTGGGTTCAGGAAGGCTGACCGTCGCAATCCGCGCCGTGGCTTTTCAGGGGGTAATCCTCGGCATCCTCCCGATCCTCATCCACTCTTTCTCCTGGCACCTTGTTGCGATCACCGGCGGCCTCATTCTGGCAAAGGGGATCGTTATCCCGTGGCTTCTTAACGGGGCCATTGTCAAAGCGCGGATATCCAGGGAAATGGAACCCTATCTGGGATATGTGCCGACGCTCCTCATCGGAGCCATCATGACCGGACTATCCTTCGTATTTGCCGCGCGCCTTCCCCTGGCACCGGAGCATCAGGGGCTCCTCTTCGTGCCGGCAGCCATTGCCACGCTCCTTATCGGCTTCATCATGCTGGTGACCCGGCGCAAGGCCATTTCCCAGGTAATCGGCTACCTTATGCTGGAGAACGGCATCTTCCTCTTCGGCCTCCTGCTTACCGAAGCGATGCCGGTCATGGTGGAGGCCGGGGTACTGCTGGATCTTATCGTCGGCATCTTTGTCATGGGGATCATCATCAACCAGATCAGCCGCGAGTTTTCGTCCATTGACACGTCGCGCCTCACCACGCTCAGGGACTAGGAAATGATTGCCGGACTGCTGCTAATACCACTTTTGGGAGCCATCACCGCATGGTTCATCCCCTCCGACAGGGGGCGCCCGTGGGCACTCCCCATTACGGGGATACTGCATCTGGTCATGACGGTTGAGACGATACTCTCTCCCCCTGTGCCCACCCCGGGCCAGTGGCTCTATCTTGACGCCATAGGAAAGATCGTCCTCCTCTCCGTAAGCCTTCTCTTCCTTGCCAGCGCCCTCTATTCAGTGGGATACCTTGCCTACCGCCGGGAGCGGCCCAACCGGCTCCTCTGCACCATGCTGCTGGTCTGCCTTTCCGCCATGTCGCTGGTAGCCATCGCCCATCACCTGGGGCTCCTCTGGGTGGCCATCGAAACGACCACCCTCACCATGACCCCGCTGCTCTACTACAATCGCAACGCCCGCTCCATCGAGGCCACCTGGAAGTACATGCTCATCTGTTCCGTGGGGATCGCTCTGGCGCTCCTGGGGCTATTCTTCCTGGCCTACTGCACCGTAGTGGCCCGGATAGAGCCGACTCTCCTCCTGGAGCCGCTGGTTGCCAACGCCACGCTCCTCTCCCCCGCCTGGCTCAAGGCCGCCTTCGTGTTCATGCTGGTTGGATACGGAACCAAGATGGGGCTCGCGCCGCTCCACACTTGGAAGCCCGACGCCTACGGCGAGGCTCCGGGGCTAGTTGGCGGGCTCCTTGCCGGCGGGCTCGTGACCTGCTCGTTCGTGGGGCTCCTGCGAGCCTACCAGGTCTGCGCGGCGGCGGGGGGAATGACCTTCCACCGGGATTCCCTCGTCCTCATGGGGCTTTTGTCCATGGCCACGGCTGCCGTCTTCATGGCTCGCCAGGCAGACTTCAAGCGGATGCTCGCCTACTCCAGCGTGGAGCATGTGGGAATTCTGGCCGTGGCCCTGGGGCTCGGCAAGGGGGCGTTGGCCGGGGCGCTGCTCCACCTGGTGAACAACAGCCTCACCAAGGGGGTGCTCTTCCTTTCCGCCGGCAATATCCACCGCTCATACAACAGCAAGCGCTGCGAACAGGTACGGGGCGCGCTGCGGCGCCTTCCCTGGTCGGGATGGCTCTTCCTTGCCGGCTTCTTCGCCGTCACCGGCTCTCCCCCCTTCGGCCTCTTCGTAAGCGAATTTTCCATTGTCTCCAACGCCATGGCCCAGGGGGGAGAACTGGTCGGGGGGCTGATGCTCCTCTTTCTGGCGGCCATCTTCCTCGGCATGGCGCGAACGGTTCTGCCGGTGGTGATGGGCGAATCGAGCCGCATCGAGCATACCGATTACCGGGACACCTTCCTCACCGTCATGCCGCCGCTGGTGCTCATGGGTATCGTGCTCATGCTCGGGCTCTGGCTCCCTGAGCCCCTCAGGCTCCTCATCGCGGAAGGAACAGCCCTTCTGGGGGGAAATACGCCATGACCCGCACATTCTCCCTCACCTGTCTGCGCAACGGCGAGGCGGTACCCATAGCCTCGGTGCCGCTCCTCCCCATTGACCGGTTCCTCCAGGACATCATCGATGCCACCGACAGAGGCTGGCGGGTTTCCTCCCTTTTCGGAGTCCCCACCGACAGGGGCGCAACCCTCTGGTGTCTCATGACTGCGCCGGGCGACGCCCTTCTCGGGCTCATGCGGACCGAAGCCGAGAGAGCCTTCCCTTCCATCTGCCGCCTGGTCCCCCAGATCCACCTTTTCGAGCGGGAGATCGCGGAACAGTGCGGCATCACCCCGGAAGACCACCCCTGGCTGAAGCCGGTTCGCTTTCACCATCCCTTCATGCCGTCAAGGAGGGGAGACCGGGAGCCAGTTGCGGGCGACACGGAATTTTTCCGGGTGGAGGGGGAAGAAATTCACGAAGTTGCGGTGGGACCGGTCCACGCCGGCATCATCGAACCGGGGCACTTCCGCTTCCAATGCCACGGCGAAGAGGTCTTCAGCCTGGAAATCTCCCTCGGCTACCAGCACCGGGGAGTAGAACAAGGACTCATCGGAGGGCCGTACCCGAAAACCATCTTCCAGATGGAGACCATCGCGGGAGACACCACCATCGGCCACTCCCTTGCCTACGCCATGGTTATGGAAGCCCTCGGCAATACGGTCCCGTCGGCCAGAGCCGAGGCAATCCGCGCCATCGCCCTGGAACTGGAACGGCTCGCCAACCACGCCGGCGACCTGGGGGCATTGGCCGGAGACGTGGCATACCTTCCCACATCCTCCTTCTGCGGCCGGATCCGTGGGGATTTCCTCAACATGACGGCCCACATCTGCGGAAGCCGTTTCGGCAGGGGGCTTATCCGCCCCGGAGGCGTCGGTTTCGATCCGGGAGCGCAACAGGCCGGCGAACTCCTCCACCGGATCGCCATTGGCGGCGATGAGCTGGAGAACGCCATAGGCCTGCTCTGGGAAACCCAATCGGTCATGGCCCGCTTCGAGGGGACAGGGCGCGTGACCCGCGAGACGGCAAAGGAGATCGGGCTCGTGGGGCCGGCGGCACGGGCATGCGGCATAGAGCGCGACATACGGAAAGATCACCCCTTCGGCATCTACGGAGTAAGCCCCATAAGCGTGATTACAGAGGAAAGCGGCGACGTTTTTGCCCGGGCCCATGTCCGGTGGCGCGAAGCGCAGGAGTCGCTCAACTTCGTCACCGAACAGCTCCGGCAGCTTCCTGACGGAACGCCTTGCGCAGATCCGCCCCCCCCTGCGCCGGACAGCGTGGCGGTGGCCCTGACCGAGGGATGGCGTGGGGAGATATGCCACGTGGCCATTACCGGCGCCACCGGCCGGTTTGTCCGCTACAAGGTGGTCGATCCGTCTTTTCACAACTGGACCGGCCTCGCCATGGCCCTGCGCAACCAGCAGATCTCCGACTTTCCCCTCTGCAACAAAAGCTTTAATCTCTCCTATTGCGGATTCGATCTGTGATATAAAAGAAAGGTTTGTTCTTTCAATCCATCCAACAGAGGCAACCAGTGCAGAAAAAAGACAAGTCCGACTACATGATCCTCGCCGTCTCCCACGCCCTTGACCTCCTGGAACAGTTCCACGGTGAGGGGACCCCCGAACTCGGCGTAACGGAGCTCGCAAAGCGGCTCAAACTTCACAAGAACAATGTATTCCGGCTCCTGGCCACCCTGGAGGCCAGGGGGTATGTGGAGCAGAACCGTATTACCGGCAACTACCGGCTCGGGCTCAAGACCCTGGAAATCCGCCAGACCATGATCCGCCAGATGGCGCTCCTCCCCTACGCGAAACCGGTTCTGGAAGAACTGGTCCGGGAATGCGACGAAACCGCCTACGTATGCGTTCTGAAGGAAAACCTGAGCACCTATCTCTATGGCGTCGAGAGCCGCGCCACGGTCCGGGTCGTCTCACGGCTCGGCTCCCGGCTTCCCGCCTATTGCACCTCCGCCGGGAAGGTGCTGCTGGCATCCCTTCCCGAGGCGGAGCTGGGGCGATATCTGAAGCGTACGGAGCTTGTCCCCTTCACTCCCAACACCATCACTGACGGGAACCGGCTCCGGGAGCACCTGAAGGAAATAGCCGCCGCCGGCTACGCCATTGACAACGAAGAGCTGGAGCTTGGCGTCCGGGGAGTGGCTGCTCCGGTCCTTGATTACCGGGCCGTGGCCGTAGGATCCGTCATCATATCAGGGCCGGCCATGCGGCTCTCGGACGAGCGGATCTCGGCCGAACTGATCCCCATGGCGCAAAAGGCCGCCGAGACCGTCTCGGTAAAACTGGGATACGCCGGAGCACCGATCGACTAACTGCTCCGCCGTGGAGGCGCTTCATGTTCAAAGCACTCTTCGCCAGATACCGCCAGGGATACAGGACCATCTCCTACCCCGAGGGGCCGGCCCGCCTGCCGGAACTCTTCCGGGGGGCTCCGCTCCTTGCCCCGGAAAAGTGCCCGGAGGAGTGCAGCAGTTGCGCCAAGGCCTGTCCCCACGGCGCCATAACAACCGGGACCGGGGACCAGGGACCGGGGACCGAAAAAACCCTCTCACTCGACATGGGGAAGTGCCTCTTCTGCGCGGAATGCAGCGCCGCCTGCCCCAACGGAGCGATTTCATTCACCAGCGACCATCGCTTGGCGGTGAACCGGCGGGAGGATTTGATTGTCCGGGCAGGGGAGGTCCGCAGACTTGCCGCCCCCCTGGACGAGAAGAGGCGCGTGCTCTTCGCCCGCTCCCTCAAGCTCCGGGAGGTATCCGCCGGGGGGTGCAACGCCTGCGAGGCCGACACCAACGTCCTTTCCACCATCGGCTTCGACCTGGGGCGTTTCGGCATCCAGTTCGTGGCCTCACCCCGCCACGCTGACGGCATTTTCATCACCGGCCCGGTGACCGAAAACATGCGGTTCGCCCTCATCAAAACCTGGGAGGCGATCCCCGAACCGAAGATCGCCATCGCCGCCGGCGCCTGCGCCATCAACGGCGGCCCCTTCATGGACTCTCCCGCAATCCACAACGGCTGTGACAGCCTCATTCCCATCGACCTCTGCATCCCCGGCTGCCCCCCGCATCCCCTCACCATCCTTGACGGTCTCCTGCGGCTTCTCGGAAGGCTGGAGGAGTAAACGTCCTCCAGCCTTCCGGCATAAAAAAACGCGGCGGGATTTCCCGTCGCGTCCGTGTTGTCATCTGCCGCCGTACTTGCTCTGTCCTACTCCTCCATCCCCTTCCCCATTTTCAACCGGACCACCAGTTGGGCCACCATGTCAAGGACCACGAAGGCTGTCACCACCGCGAGCATGACGCCGTTCTGCCGGAAGTAGCCGTAACAGTTGAAGAACATGTAGAGCGCAACCACCCCCCCGAGCATGGTCCGCATGCTGCGCACCGACAGCTCCGCAGTTTCCGAGTCCGGGGTAAAGCGGCGCATGAGCGCCGGCGCCACATGGTAGCCGATGGCGGCATCAACAAGGGTGAGGATGAGGTTGATAATGAAGAGTGGTAAAAGGTAGTCGTTCATGGCTATTAGATTTTATTTATAAACACTTCACGGGGCTTGCTGGTGCCGTCGCTCGGACCCACGATACCTTCCTGCTCCATCCGCTCGATGATGCGGGCGGCGCGGTTGTAGCCGATCCGCAGGCGGCGCTGGACCATGGATATGGATGCCTGGCGCGTCTCGGCCACCAGGGCAACGGCATCGTCGTACCGCTCGTCGATCAGGTCCTCGTCCCCTCCGGAGCCGGAACCGCTCTCCTCTTTCATCTCCAGTATCGATTTGTCGTAGACCGGTTTCCCCTGTTTCTTGAGGAAGTCCACCACCCGCTGCACCTCGGCGTCGGAGACGAAGGCCCCGTGAACCCGCTGCATCTTGGCGGTTCCCGGCGGGAGGAAGAGCATGTCGCCGGCTCCCAGGAGCGACTCGGCGCCGTTGGTGTCGAGGATGGTCCGGGAGTCGATCTTGGAGGAGACCTGGAAGGATATCCGGGCCGGGAAGTTGGCCTTGATGAGGCCGGTGATGACATCCACCGACGGCCGCTGGGTGGCGAGGATGAGATGGATGCCGGCGGCCCGGGCCATCTGGGCCAGGCGCGCGATGGACTCTTCGATCTCCCGGCCAGCCACCATCATGAGATCAGCCAGCTCGTCCACGATGACGACGATGAACGGCAGGTGCCCGTGTTCCAACTCCTCCTGCTTGTCCAGGAACTGCTGGATCGCCTCTTCCTCGTCGGGAGTCTCCTCCACAACGTCGTCCAGCACCACCGTCCCCTGGGCCTTTAGATCCTCGGCCTCCTTCTCCTCCTTTTCCAGGAACTGGTTATAGGAGCTGATGTTCCGCACCCCCTTGTCGGCCATGAGACGGTAGCGGCGCCCCATCTCCTCCACGGCCCACTTGAGGGCCAGGGAGGCCTTCTTGGGATTGGTTACCACGGGGAGGAGCAGGTGCGGAATCCCCTCGTAGATGGAGAGTTCCAGCATCTTCGGGTCCACCATGATCACCCGCACGTCCTTGGGGGTTGCGGTATAGAGGAGCGACAGGATCATGGTGTTGATGGAAACGGACTTGCCGCTACCGGTGGCACCGGCCACGAGCAAATGGGGCATCTTGGCGAGATCGGCCACCACCGGGGCTCCGGCGATGTCCTTCCCCAGGGCCAGGGGAAGCTTCATCTTGCTGCCATGGAAGTCGTCGCCGTTGAAGATCTCCTTGAGGAATACCATCTCCCGTTCACGGTTCGGAATCTCGATGCCGACCACCCCTTTACCGGGAATGGGGGCCACTATCCGGATCGACATGGACTGGAGCGCCATGGATAGATCGTCGGAGAGGGACGCTATCCGGCTCACCTTGATGCCGGGACCGGGCGCGAACTCGTACATGGTGATGACGGGACCGGGGCAGATTTCCACCACCTCGCCGTCGATGCCGAAATCCTTGAATTTCTTCTCCAGGAGCCGGGCATTCATGGTGAGGATATCGCGGTCGAGGCGCTTCTCGGTGGCGGGAGGGGTGTCGAGGAGCGACAAGGGCGGCGTCCGGTGATCCCCCTCGCTCTTGATGAAGTCGAAGGCCTCCTGGAGCGGGGCGGCCTTGGCCTCTTCCTTTTTCTTTTCCTTCTTCTGAACCGGTGGCGAAGGGGGAACCGCCACATGAACCGGCTTGATCTCCGGAGCCTTCTTCTTCTCGGGCTTCGCCCCGGCATCCAGGAGCTGGCGGTTCAGCTCCCGGCGCTCCCGGCTGCGGGCCCAGCGCTCCTTCAGGTTTGCAAACCACCAGTCGGCGAAAAGAACGAAGGAGAACCGGGAAAGCACCATGGCCGAAGCGGCCAGGAGCGGGAGAATAATGAGAATGGCTCCGGTGGTGCCGAAGTAGGTCTTGAGGAAGGAGGCCGTTTTGTAGCCGACGGCACCGCCGGTAAGAACCGGCTGCCCCAGGAATACGGTTTTCTCCAGGTTGAAGGCGAACAGCGCCGACAGGGAGATTAGGAGCGCCGCAAATGCAAGCCCCTTGTAGGACTTCCACCGCAGTTCCTTGAAGCGCAGAAGTTTGTAGGAGAGGAAGAGGAGCCCGAATGGTATGGCATAGGAAGCCAGCCCGAAGACCTGGAGAAGCAAATCCGAGAGATCGGCGCCGAGACGGCCGCTGAAGTTGCGGAGTTCCCCCTCTGACGAATAGGTATTGAAGGACTGGTCGCCGGCATTGAACGACAACAGCGCGATGAGGATGAAAAGCCCCAGCGCACCCAGGGCCATCCCCTGGATTTCCTTCTTCAGTTTTTCTTTTTTGTCGATCTGCTTGTCTGTTTCCGTCATAGATATTTCGCATGAGCGATGCTTATGATCGCCCGCCTGCCGTAATCAGGGCAAATGCTCCGCCCCTACATCTCCAGTATCAGCGGCAGAATCACCGGCCGCCGCTCGATGGTCTTATTGAAAAAGCGCCGCAGAACGCGCCGCACTTCCTGCTTCACTTCGCCCCAGTCGTTAAGGACCTCGGGGGCCATCCCGGCCAGCAGGTCCAGGACGATTTTCTTCGTCTCGTCCAGGTACTCCTGACTCTCATCCTCAAAGACAAACCCGCGGGAAACGATGTCGGGGCCGTAGATGACCTCCCCCGTCTGCTGGTTGATGGCGATGATGACCACCACCATCCCATCCTCCGAGAGGTGTTTGCGGTCCTTCAGAACCACCTCCCCCACATCGCCGATCCCCTTGCCGTCAATGAATACCCGGCCGTTTTCCACGGAGCCGGCCACCTCCGCTTCTCCGCCGGCAAAGCGGATGACCGCGCCATTCTCAACGACCATGCAGTTCTCTTCGGGGACCCCGACCCGCTGGGCCAGCCGTGCATGTTTCACCAGGTGGCGGTATTCGCCGTGGACCGGTACGAAAAATTTGGGGCGCACCAGGTTGAGCATCAGTTTCAGCTCTTCCTGGGAGGCATGCCCCGACACGTGGACCTCGGATACCTTTTCGTGGTAGACCTCGGCCCCCCGGCGGTAGAGGTGGTTGATGAGGTCGGAGATAGTCTTCTCGTTTCCGGGGATGAAGCGGGAGGAGAGGATTACCGTGTCCCCCGCTTCAAGCTTTATCTGCTTGTGGTCGTCCATGGCAATCCGGGTCAGGGCGCTCATGGGCTCTCCCTGGGAGCCGGTGGTGATCATGCAGACCTGTTCGGGGGGAAGGTGGGGCATCTCCCGGACATCGGTGAGGATTTCGTCGGGAATCCGCAGGTAACCCAACTGGCGGGCGATGGCCACGTTGGCCACCATGGAGCGGCCGTTCAGGAGGACCTTCCGGCCGCAGCGGGCCGCGGCGTCCACCGCCTGCTGCACCCGGTGGACGTTGCTGGAGAAGGCGGCCACGATGACCCGCCCCGGACACCGTGGGAATATCTCGTCGAAAGCCTCCCCCACAAGCCGCTCCGACAGGGTGTACCCCTCCCGCTCCACGTTGGTGGAGTCGGAAAAAAGCGCCAGCACGCCTCCGGCGCCATAGCGGGCGAAGGAAACAAGGTCCGTTAGCTCCCCGTCCACCGGAGTCTGGTCAACCTTGAAATCGCCGGTATGGATCACCACCCCCTCGGGGGTCCTGATCGCCAGGGCGCAACCATCGACGATGGAATGGGAGACCCGGATGAATTCCACCTTGAAGGGGCCGACCGTCACCGATTCCCGCGGTTTCACCACGTTCAGGTCCACGGCGCTGTCCAGGTCGAACTCCTTCAGCTTTTCGCGAACGAAGCCGAGGGTGAGGGCCGTGCCGTAAAGGGGTACGGGGAGCTCCGGAAGAACATAGGGGAGCGCGCCGATGTGGTCCTCGTGGCCGTGGGTGAGGAAGATGCCCCGGACACGGTCGGCCCGGTCCCGCAGATAGGTGATGTCGGGGATGACGATATCGATGCCCAGCATGCTCGGTTCGGGGAACATGAGGCCACAGTCGACCACGATGATATCGTCGCCATGCTCATAGACCATCATATTGAGGCCTATCTCCCCCACCCCCCCCAAGGGGATGACGCGCAGGCCGTCTGAGTGGTTCAGTTCTGTATCCATGGTCCCTTACTTCGGCACGGCCGGGGCATATCCCTGCCGTGAGAGAATCTCGGCTATCTTGCGGTCGCATTCAGCGATCCACGTTTTGCCCGGCTGTACGAGCCACCGGGCGGCGTAAAAGGAACTCCGCAACGAGCGATAGGCAATGAGAGCTCGATCCATGTCACCGGCCTGCTCGAAGCCTTCCCCCATCTCCCAGAGGCGTCGGGCCGAGCTTTCCACAAGGGAGCTCCCCGGAGTGTACATGTGGATGGCGGCCTCATATCCGGCAATTGCCGCCATGTAATCCCGTGCCGCAAGAGCCGCCTCGCCCCGGTAAAACTGGGTGCGCTGCCGCCACCAGGTATTCCCCCCGATAAGCAGAAGGGAAATGACGGCGATCACTGTGACGTTGGCAACGATGTTATTTGTTCGTTCGCTCACTGGTCCCTATCCGAAAAAACCCGGCACAACGGCAAGAAGAGCACCCAGCAGGAGGGCAACAAGGCCGCAAAGCACGGCAAAGGCCGCAAGGATGTCCCATGGCCTTGCCAGCCGGTGGGCCGCAGGTAATCCCCAGGCCACGGCCATGAATCCTATCGCGATAAGTGCCAGGGCAAGCAATTGCATCCTAAAGCTCCAGCCCGGCCTGGATTGCGGCCCGGACCCGATCCATGAGCGGTTGTCCCTTGAGTGCCCCATTGCCGGATGTGGGGATCGGCGCACCGAACCGGACTGATATTTCCGCACCCCACACAAGGCTCAAGGTGTTACGGGGGTTCACCCGCATGCTGCCATTGATGGTAAAGGGAATGATGGGCACCCCCGCCCGCTCCGCCAGGATGAAGCCCCCTTTTTTGAAGGGGAGGAGGGAACCATCGGCGGTCCGGGTCCCTTCGGGAAAGACGATGACACTGGCCCCGGCCCGGATCCTCTGTGCCGCAGCATCGAGGCTCCGCAAGGCCTTGCGGCCGTCGCTGCGGTTCACCGGAATGTAGCCGGCCCGAAGCATTGCAGTGCCGAAAAGGGGGATACGAAAAAGCTCTTCCTTGGCCAGCCAGGAGAACCGGCGCGGGATGACCCGGGAAAGGACCAGGATATCGAAGTTCCCCTGGTGGTTCCCCATGAAGATGACCGGCTCCCCCGCCGGCACCTGTTCCGTACCGGTCACCCGCAGGCGGACACCGGCCATCATGAGGCCGGCGCGGCTCCAGGCAAGGGCGCACCGGTGAGCTGAACCGCCCCGGGAATCAATGAGACCGCCAAGCATGGCAAGCAGGCTGAAAAAGCCGGTTACCGGCACAAAAAAAAGCAGATAAATCAAACCGTTAAGCATGAGTGGCTCCGGACGTAAATCCGTTTAACCTTACTGTTTTTTCCCCGGTTCGTCAAACCAAATATAGCTTGCCAGAGCCCCCCCTATTCCTATACACTGCAACGGTTTCCGGCACAAATCAACGCCCCGAAGGAGGGCTCCCATGGCGAGTCTCAACAAGGTAATGCTCATCGGCAATCTCGGGAAGGACCCCGAGGTCCGCTACACTACGGGCGGCACGGCAGTGGCCAGCTTCTCCATCGCCACCAGCGAGAAATTCAAGAACAGGAACGGCGAGTTCGAAGAGAGGACCGAGTGGCACAACGTGGTCCTCTGGGGCCGCCAGGCGGAAATCGCCGGCGAATACCTGGCAAAAGGGCGGACCGTATACATTGAAGGACGGCTCCAGACCCGCAAGTGGCAGGACAAGGACGGACGCGACCGCTGGTCCACCGAAGTGGTGGGTGAGCGGATGCAGATGCTCGGCGGCAAGGGCGAGGGAGGCGGCGGGCGCTCCGGCGGCCGCGGCGGTCAGGAAGGCGGTTTCGGCGGCGGCCCGGCCTACGACGAGCCGGCCTTCAACCCCGATGACGATATCCCGTTCTAGAACACATATTTCCAGCCCCCTCTGAACACAGAAAGCCGCCGTTCTCGATAACGGCGGCTTTCGTGCGTTCAGCCTTAATTCCGGGACTCTTTTCAGACCATTGTCCCAAACTCCTTCTCAACCTGGCGGGAATCTTTCTCAAGCATGGCGTGGACATGCTGCGACATGGGGTCGGGGAAAATGTACTCGTCCCCCTTCTCCACGCCGGCAAGGATAGCAGCGGCAACCTGCTCCGGCGTGGTCTTGGGCATCTCCTGCCCCGCCGTCATCTTCGTGTCCACCGGGCCGGGGTAGACGCCGATCACCCGGATGCCACGGGGCGCCAGTTCTGCGCGGAGCCCCTGCAACAGGGAGTGCCCCGCTGCCTTCGATGCGCAATAGGTTCCGTTGACGGGAAGATTGACCAGTCCGATGATGGAGCAGACATTCACGATGGCCCCGCCGCCCCGGGAGGCCAGTATCGGCGCGAAAGCCCGACACATGGCCAGGGTGCCAAAGTAGTTGACCTCCATCTCCACCCTGGCTTGCTCTATGGCGTCGGACACCATGAAACCCACACACCGGTTGACTCCGGCGTTATTGATGACCATGTCCACGTCCCGGCACAGCTCCGCAACCCCTGCCACACTGGAGGAATCAGTCACATCCAGCCGGACTGCAACAACCCTCGGGTCGCCGCTGTGGGCCAATTCCGTCACGGCGTCGGCGCTTCGGGCAGCGGCATAGACCTTTGCCACCCCCTTGTCAAGCAACGCCCCCACCAGCGCTCCGCCGATACCGCCGTTGGCGCCGGTTACCAATACGATTTTCCCTTTGATATCCATGCTAGTTTCCTTTCTTGCCCTGCACCGAACACGTTGCGAAGACAGAGCAGCACCCCAAAGATGGGCAGTTTACATCAAGACATCCGGCTAATGTTTTTGAGCGGAACCCCTTCGCAGTAAATCCCTTGAATCTCAGACAGGGCATTGGGCACCCCGATCTTCCCAATACCCCTGGCAATCCGCGTCTCCACTCCGGCCGTCGGCATGGGCGTCTGCGGCCACCCCCTGTCCAAGAGCGGCGTAGAATACAGTGGAAACATCCGCCAGGGCCGTCGCGATGGGCTCCTTCCGCCGAACGGCGTCGGCCAGACTGCGCAGGGCCTCGCCGATGCCGTTCGGCGGCTGCTGGAGTTGCACGATGCATTTCCCCATGGCCAGGGCGGCAAGCCCCCCTTCCACCGCTGCCAGGTGGTCGGCGTCATAGCGCGTTGCCATGGAAACCATGCGAATCACCCGGTGATGCATCCGCGCCTGCAACCGTTCCTTCGCCGCGGGAGAATCGGCCGCGGCCAGGCGTTCAAGGTCGCCCACGATGGCTGCCAGCAGGGAGCGGAGGCGAATCGCCGGATTGATGGGAACCAGGTACCGGTAGGCGATCCAGGCGCTCCCGACCCCCATCACCATGGCCACTGCGCCAAGGGCCAGATCGACTGGAAGTACGGAGATGGGGACTCCCGGCTGGGCTACGAAGATGAAAAAGAGCGTGGCATCGGTGGCGCCGATGGCTGTTCGCCGGTACGACATGGCAAGGACGCCGAGGAAAATGAACGGAGCTATGGTGGCGGCCATGGCCAGAGGCTCGGTCGTCCCTGAAAGGAACGAGATCCGGCAGAGAACGGCGGCAGCCGACCCGATTGCCGCGCCGCAGAAAATCTGACCCACGAAATTGGCGGGATGCTCCTTGGTGGAAAAGATGCTGATCATGATGGATATGGCCATCAGCATCAGGGGTCCCTTTGTCCATCCGGTGAGGGACCAGATGACCCCCACCGCACCGATGGTCCCGAAGGCGCGAAGGGCGGCCCTGCGGGCCTCCCGCCAATCCCGGTGATGTATGAACTGAGCAGATGGGCGCGGATCAGTTGCATCGGCCAGGGTACCGTAACCGGACAGAACCGGCCGGAGCGAGGCTACTATTTCGCTCAGAGATTCCCCCATCATGGGAAAGCGCGTCCGCGCCTCGGCCGCTGCCGCCGTCATTTCAGCGGTGCAGTTCACCACCACTGCACTTTCCAACTTGCAGGCGACCTCTTCCAGGTGCCGGGCAAGGCGGTCCCGCCAGTAGCTTTGGCCTTGCTCCCCGGCATCGCGCCGGACAAGCCCCTCGCTCGCCATCCGCCCCACGGCCAGAAGCGAAAGGAGCGACGCCACAAGATTCTGCGCATGGCGCCTGCGCTTTTTCAGCCGCAGCGACCCCGCCCCCACCACATCCAGCAACCCCTCGATCTCCGCAATCTCCATAAGGATATCCTGCTCATGCCGAACAAGGGTTCTCCCCGGTCCCTGACGCAGCAGCAGCGCCAGCCATGCGACACTGTCCGCCGCAACCCGGCGTAGGCGGTCTTCAAACTCGTCTCCCGAGTGGCGGGGGATAAAGAGGGCGGTCACCGCCGTTGAAACGATGATGCCGACAACGATGCAGGCTATCCTCCCGAAGGCAATGCCGACGAGGTGCGGGGGGTTCTGATAGCCGCTCATGGCCACCACCACGCAGGTGCATGCCGCCATCAGGAAGGCATAGGAGCGAAGCCCGTACAGGAGATTGCCTACGCCCACGCACGCTGCAACCCAGAGGGAGAGAGCAATGGTAAGCACCATGGGGGAACTGGTAGAGAGGAGGAGCAGAAGCCCCGCCGCGGCGCCGACAACCGTGCCGACCAGGCGATAGTAGCTTTTCTCGAGCAGAAGCCCCCTGGTGGGCTGGATCACGATTAAAGCCGTCATTGCCGCCCAGTATGGGTTTTCCAGCTTCAGAAAGATGGCGACCCCCAAAGCCGCGAGGGCTGCTGCCATGCCCCTGACGGCAAAGACCAGGTGCGACCGGTGCCGGCCGACAAAGCGGGTAATGGCGGCCGACATCAACGTTTTCCCCTCCGCCGGGCGACGTCCACCGCGGACTCCAGGCGCCCGATAAATTCCGCAAGCTGGACTATGTCACCATCGCTGAAAGGACTCAGCAACTCCCCCTCAAGGACCGTAACCGTTTCCCGGATCCGCTCCACGATCTCCCGTCCCTCGGACGTCAGGCGAAGGAGCTTCGCCCTGCGGTCCGTGGCATCCTCCGACCGCTCAATGAGCCCCTTGGCGACAAGGGTGTCTAGGAGCCGCACGAGGGAGGGACCCTCGATGCCGACGGAGGCCGCCAAATCTTTCTGGCGGGTGCCATCCCCGAGGAAAGCGAGGTGCAGGAGGGGGCGCCACGTGGCGTCAGTCAGCCCTGCGGACTGGAAATCGGCGTCCAGAACCTGGCGCCAATGACGGGCCATGAGCCCGAGCCGATACATGAGGTTGCCGCGATCGATTGCCTGCGTAAATATGTTCATATGGAATTAATAGCATGCTACTTATTTGCCTACAATCAATTTTTCAACTATACTGGAAACGCCTGTAATCGCAGGCCCATATATTCGCAACAATTCGTTCAGCGCCCAAAAAGCGCTTGCAAATCATCGGGGGGAACATCATAGTTCCCGAATAGAATCACGATCTTCATGAAAAGGAGTCCGGCCATGAAAATCCGCAAAAAGATTCTCGATTTCGAGTATGAAGAAGTTCTCGACACCAGGACAAGGGAGCTGATCCGTGTGGGGTGCGCCGTGGCGGTGGGGTGCCCCACCTGACTGAAGAAGCACTTCGCGGTCGCGAAGGAAGCAGGCGCCACGGATGAGGAACTGAAGGAAGCCATGGCCTACGGCATCATCGCACCGTCGGGACGGGCGAAAAATTTCGTGATGAATCTGGCCGGGGAACTGGAACTCGGCGACTGATTGGAAGGTTCAGGAAAAAGGGATGACGGGAAGAGGATTTACTGCACGAAACTTCAGGGAGCGGAAAAAACGGGTCTCCATCCGCCGCAATGTCATGAACCTGTCGCTCCCGGTCCTGCTTTCATCGCTCTTCCAGAGGCTCGTGGCCATTGTCGACATCTTCCTCGTGGGGGGACTGGGGGCTGCGGCCATTGCGGCTACAGGGCTTGGACAGCTCCTGGTTTTCGTCACCATGACGGTGTTTTGGGGGCTCGCCACCGGCACCACCGTGGTGATTGCCCACCTGTGGGGGGCCGGACAGCGGAAGAGCGCGCGAAGGGCGGCCTTTGCCGCCTGCGTTGCCTGCGCAGTCATGACCGCGGCGGCATCAATCCTCGGCGGCGCCTTCAGCCATGATCTTGCCGTATTTCTCGGGGCCAGGGACGATGTGCTCCAACTGGCCGCCCACTATACCCGGCTCGTCTTTCTCTACCTGGCGTTCACCACTGGCCTGAACATCCTCTCGGCCATCATGCACGGCATCGGCGACACCCGAACCCCCATGACGGCCATCATCCTCGTGAACGTCCTCCACGTGCTCATTGCCTGGCCCCTTATCTACGGGAAACTGGGGTTCCCCCCCCTTGGGGTGGCCGGTGCGGCCATCGCCATCAACGTTTCCGAAGCAGTCGGTTTCCTCTATCTGCTGATCCAGGCCCTCAGGCTCCGCTACATCCGGATAGGGCGTCCCGATACCGGCCTCTTCGGCCGTATCTGGCGGGTGGGCTGGCCAGTGGCCCTGGAACGGATTGCCCAGCAGAGCGGCCAGCTTTTCTACTCAAAGTTCATCATAAGCTATGGCACCGCCGCCTACGCCGCGCACCAGATCGGGCTATCCATCGAATCTCTCTCGTTCATGCCGGGCGCCGGAATGGGGATCGCCGCCGCCACGCTCATGGGGCAGTCCCTCGGGGCAAAAAAATACCGCCGGGCGCGCATCAGCCATCGTGAGGCGCTGCGCCTGGCGGTTCTCGTCATGGGGACCATGGCATTCATCTTTCTGGCGTTGCCGGGGCCACTCATTGGGCTTTTCACCCATGACGCGGAGGTCATTGAAAAGGGGATCGTTTTCCTGCGGCTCGTGGCCTTCGCCCAGATCCCCCTTGCCATCTCCTTCGTCTATGCCGGGAGCCTGAGGGGGACCGGCGACACCTTCTACGTTTTCCTTGCCACCCTCGGCATCATGTGGGGAGTGCGGGTCTTCCTCTCATGGGTAGCGGCAGACTGGCTTCACCTCTCCCTCTATGCCGTATGGGGCGTGTTCGTCATCGACTGGTACGCGCGGGCCATCGCCTTCTGGTGGCGCTACCGCCAGCGTGACCTCCACGCTGTCATTATCTAACCCAAAAACAACCCGGGAAAAGCCATTTGAAACACTGAGACACAGAGAACACAGAGTTTTTCAACACGTTGCCAAGACAATCAACCACCCTTGTCGTTGTAAAGCCTTGTTTTTTCTCTGTGTCCCTGTGTCTCTGTGTTGAGCTGCCGTTTTCAGTCTCAAATACTTTCCTGGCTTACCTTACTCTACTTCTGGACCCAGCGGCCGTTGGCCAACTGCATCCACCACCCCGGCTTGGCCGCCTCCCGCTTGGCATCGGCATAGGTGGCCGCTGCCTTGGGAAGCACCTGGGCAAAGGCCTCCTTGGACTCGGGCTGTTTGTTGAGCTTCAGGATCGCCCTTGCCATGGCGGTTATGACCAGCTTCCGGTTGCCATTCTCCGCCTTGACCAGAACCTCGTCCTGCCCGCCGGCCTTCTCCTTGTCGCGGATCGTGACCAGCCCCTGGTTTGTCTCGCCCACGACGCCCCGGTCCCGCAAGGCATCCAGTTGCGGAAGCCTGGCCTTCATTTCGTCGTACGCATTAAGCACGTCGGGCATGCTGGAAATTTCCACGGCCAACTGATCCGCATAGCTCTCGGCGGCAAAGGCTTCGCCAACCAGGGAGAAGGACGGGAACCCCTTGGGGAGTCTGCTCTGTGGCCCCGGAGCAGGAGCCGCTTTATCCTGGGCCGGGCTCTCTTCTCCCTGTTTCAGAAGCATTTCGTCAAGGGATTTGTAGGCCTCTTTCACCGCTTTTTCCGGAAAATAGACATTAACGGTGATGATGGCACAGGCGGCAAGCATGCCGCACAATCCCACGGACAATGCTTTCATGATCGTACGTTTCATGGGTTCCTCCTCGGTTCGCAAAGTTCTTCAGGCACTATACCACATCGTGCCGGGTATTAAAGCCCGGAGCGCTCAATCGCGCCACTGGAAATCGGTCTGAACGGGAGTTTCCTCCGCCGGGGCCTCTTCACCCCGGGACACCGCCTTGCCCCGGGTTGCGGCCTCTTTCACTGCACTGAACAGGTGATCCAGGGCGATCCGGTTCTGGACCGGCGCGACTGAAACGCTCAGATCCCGTATGCCCAGGATATTGGTGTGGGATATATCAAGGGTGGTGAAGGTGAGATAGCCGTTCTCGAGATAGGCGCTCACCTCGCCGCGATCAAAGGGGCGGTCGTCGCGGAAAAAGAAGCCCCGCAGCTTCTTGCCGGCAATCCTCTGGAGAAATTCCTTGGAAAGGAGCATCTTTTCTCCTTTCGTATCCCTTACCCAAAATTCAGTCAGACCGTCAAGCCCCACCAACCCCTTGCCCGAGCCGTAGAGACTGACTATCCCGTCCAGGCGGCCGGTGACATACCCCTTGATCTGCGGAATCGTATCGCAAAAGCGCCGCAGGCTCAGGTCGTACACAAGGATATCACCGCCATAGGAAAGCCCCCCGTTCACGGCGAGGAATCCCCTCCCGAGCACCTCCCCCCCCGAAAGGCCCGACCTCAGTGCCGTCAGCTGCATTATTCCATTGCCTCCCCGAAGGAACGCCGTTGTCTCTCCCAACTCCAAAGGACCGAACCTTACCTTGCCGATGGTCAGTATCCGGTCGCCCGCCGGTGGCAGCCGCAGGCGCTCCAGGAGCCGGGGGAAATTCGCCTTCGTGAAGCGCCGCTCCTCACTTGGCCGCGGGATCGCGCCGGCCAAAGTGTTGAAGGAAATGGGGACGTTGCCGCTCATCGCCGCCACCAGGAACTTCTGGGATGGCACGTCGATGCTTACCCCGTCAAGGGTAAGGGTACCATCAACGCCGCCATCCTTCCCCTGCAGAACGGCGGTCCCCTCAACAGCCACGTTCCCCGCCACCACAGCCTCCTGGATGAACCGGGGGAGAGCATTCGCCACGGGGTCAACAAGACGGTCGAGGGGAGTGGTGGGAAGGGAGAACGTAAACTCCCCGGTCCGCTGGGGCGAATACGCCCGCTCCAGCTCACCCTTGAACCGGAGTGCGGCAGCTTCGCCAAGGGTTGCTACCCCCTCGTGCAGCACGATTCGGTCCCCCGCAACCCGGCCGGCAATCCGTGCCCCCCCGCCGGTGAGCAGGCGCTTGCCCCCCTGTCCCGCCAGGGCGACGCCGTCGGCACGCAGGCCAACGTCTGCCAGAATCCCGTCTTTGCGGGAGAAAGATCCGGTTGCGGTGCCCGCAAACTTCCCTTCCGCCGGGGTAACCGGCAACTTCCCGGAAAATAGTCCAGACACCGTCGCCAACTTCCCTTCGGAAAGTTTCAGGGAAAAAACCGCGCCCGCAGCGGGGGCCGCCGGATTGAACGTGATGCCACCCATCAATGATCCGTCGAAGAGCTCAGCGTCCACGTTCGCCTTACCTTCAAACCGCGAAAGGGACAAGCCGATCGACGGCCCGGCGGCGGAGATGCCGCCAATGGAAAGCCCAGCAGCGCTAACGGTCCCTCCCCCCTCAAACCAGCGCCCCCCGGCATCGCTGCGGAAATCGCCATAAATTGAAGCGGAAAGCTTGGAGGCAAAGGCATTTCCATGGTGCGCCGCCCCCCCGGACACTTCCAGGGACAGGGGTACGGACCCCTTGGACGCCGTCGGCAACCCGCCGGGGAATCGAAGGATTACATGATCGGCGGAGGCCACTGTAGCTGCCAGGCTCCCGCGAAGGCCATCAAGGGTGAGGGCTCGCCCCGAGAAACCGAAGGAGGTGCGCAGCGCTCCCCTTTTCCCGTCAAATTCAGCATTGTCGAAGCGAACAGAGCCCGTAGCTGTAAGGCTCCCCCCATCCCTTGCGAAACGGGAACGAACCACCCCTTCTCCGAGGGTGGACGAGCGCCCCTTCGCATCAGCCGCAAGAGAATTCCCCCTGAGTACGGCTTCGCCGTCAAAGGACTGCGGTCCCTTTCCCTGAAGATTGAGCAAGAGCGACGCGGTGCCGCCGGCCGGCCTGACGCGGTAGCGGTCCAGGTATGGCGCGAGCGTCACGAAGGGAACGGTTGGAACCCGGAGGGACGCCACGAGCGGGCGCGCTGCGTTCGGCCTGAAACTGATGCGTCCTGTTACCGGCATCCCCATGACGCGGGCGGTTAAAGCCGGCACCTCCACCTGCCGAGGGAGGAAACGGCTTGAAAGGTAAATGCTGAAGGGGAGATCGAGCCTCTCGATGAAGTCTGCAGCAGAATTCCCGGTCGAGATGAGCTTCCCGTCGGCATGGAATCCGCCACCATCGGAAGCAACGGCGACCGTACCATCGACCCCTTTGATGATTTCTCGGCCGCCATAGGCGACCGATACGCCAAGGGCGGAAATATCCCCCTCTATGCCGGTCACCCCCCGGATGCCGTCGCCGGTGATGCGCACGCCCCGGCTGCCGACACTTCCTGCGAGCACTACGGGGCGGGCCGTCACGGACGAAACAATGCTCGACAGACGCCGCAGATCCAGATCGTCAACACTGACATCGGCGACAAAGGCCCGCTCAGTCCGTACCCGGCTCACCGTGGCGGCACACCGGCCGGTGGCAATATCGGCAAGGGAAACGGTGAGATTCTGCACTTGCGCTTCGTCCCGCTGGAGATCATACCATCCGCCGAAAGTTACGCGACCGGCAAGGGGGATCGTCGCCTTCCCGCGCTTCACCTCGACATTGCGAAAAACCACGCTCCCGCCGGTCTGCAATCTCTCCCCGGCAAACGCAGCCTCGATCCGCACCCCAGCACTCCCCTTCCCCGACGAAATACCCCGGTGCCGGAACATCGTGTCCAGCGGCGCCAAGGTGAGGGATGGGGCGGTCAGCACGAGATCAAAGGAAGCTTTCGACCCTGGGCGGACTTTTCCTTCGACCCGGTAGCGGTTTCCCGCGCCATCGGCAAACGTGAGTGCCAGGGGAGCATCGCTTGCGCCCCCAGTTGAAAGATTCTCAAGGCGCAGCTCTATCCCGGAGATCCGTCTTCCGTCAACCGTCACCATGCCGCGACTGATTGCCAACTCGCCGATCATCGTCTGCGGAGCAGGCGCGCCTTTCTTCGCGAACCGCCGTTGGAGTTCCGCCACATTCCAGGCACCAGTAGAATTTTTCTCCAGGGTGATCCGCGCGCCCTGAAGCTCGATGCGGCGGAAGCTGCGAACGCCGCGCAGCAACTCGAGCCAGCGGGGAGTAACTGCAAGGGCATCAACCGCTGCAAGGGGAATGGAGGAAAAACCCGACTGGTTGGCAACCGACAAACCACGGACAATGACCGTTCCACTGCGGATTTCCAGGCCGGAGACGGAAACGGGAGCATGAAGATAGCTGGTCAGAATGCGGGACAGGTGGCGTGGGGCAAGGGGCGAAACAAGATAGAACTTAATAAGCACTGGGACTGCAAGGATCAGGAGAGCGACAGCCACCAAAATGAGTGCGATGGGCCGTGCCCGAACTGGCCTAGGCGTCTGTGCCGACTCATTGTTTTGGGTCATGGTGGTGGCTTCCCCCTGAAAGGAAACTATAACCGGACAGACAACCTTTGGCGAGAAGCCCGTAGTGACGGAGTCACCGGACAAAACGAATAAACTTGAGAGATGTAAATAAAAAAGCCCCGCTCAGGCGAGGCTTTTTATAGCATTTTCGATCAATAAGCTACGCCGTCCCCCTGGGAAAGCGCCCGAAAATTATTTTTTCTTTGCAGCAACGGCATCCTTGAGAGCCTTGCCGGGCCGGAACTTGGGAACCTTGGCGGCGGCAATCTTGATTTCTTTGCCTGTTTGCGGATTGCGGCCGGTGCGGGCCTTGCGGGTGGACACCTCGAAGCTTCCGAATCCAACCAAAGTCACTTTGTCACCCTTTTTGAGGGCATCGCTTACAGCGCAGATAACGGCCCCTACAGCCTTGTCGGCGGCAGCTTTTGTGAGATTGGCAGATTTCGCTACGGCATCCACGAGTTCAGCTTTGGTCATGATAAACCCTCCTTGTTAAGGTAATTCTGGCGAATACTATAGACAGAAATTTCCACTTTGCAAGGGATTATTTGGAATAAAATATTTTTTTTATTGGCCGTAAACCGTTGTCCCTGAAGGGCTTAGCGGTTATCTGACCGTTCCGGCAGCCGCCCGGCCCGCACCCAATCCGGTAACCCTCCTGAATCACTATTGTTTTCATCGGAAGCGGGCGTTTCCAGCTCCCCATCGTAGAGCGTAGGCTCGGTGCCGGCCGTAAAGCACTCCTGGATCGCTCCGGGGCTCCCCTCCTTGGCCAAAAGGCCGGTACGGGGGTTTATTGTGGCAAAAGTAATATCAGCCGGCTGGGGGAAGCTCTTGGCCGGCATTCCCGCCACGGCACGCTGCATGAACTCGGTCCAGATTGGCGCTGCTGCCTGCCCGCCAGAGCCCCCGGCACCGAGGGACTTCTCCTGGTCGTACCCCACCCATACCCCGGCAACCAATTGCGGCACATAGCCCACAAACCAGGCGTCTTTCATGTCGTTTGTCGTCCCGGTTTTCCCGGCCACCGGACGGCCCAGCGCGCGGGCCCTGCGGCCGGTGCCGCTCGTGACGACGCTCTCCATGAGGTTCGTGATGATGAAAGCCGTTTCCGGAGCAATGACCGGCACCACTGCCGGCCCTGCCGAAACGTTTCCGGCTCCGACAGTCAAATCGTCATTCGTAAGGGTGACCGTGCTCTGGTTGCTGAAGACCGGGATAACTGGCGGCGCCGCTTCCTCCAGGATACTGCCGTCGGAGTCCTCGACTTTCGTTATGACATAGGGAGTTGTGCGATACCCCCCCGAGGCGAAGACGCCGTAGGCGGAGGTCAGCTCAAGGGGAGTTACGCTGGACGAGCCGAGGGCCAGGGTGAGGTTCGCGGCCAGGGGCGATGTGATGCCGAGCTTCTTGGCATACTCGATGGCGGCGTCCACGCCGATCTGCTCCAGAATCCTGACGCTAACCACGTTGATGGAGTCGGTGAGAGCTTCGCGCATGGTAACCATGCCCCGGTAGATATTATCGTAGTTTTTAGGCTTCCAGGCCTTTTCACCGCCGCTCTCGTATTCGACGGGAGAGTCATCGAAAGTGGTCGCAGCCGTAAGCCCCTTGTCAAGAGCGGCCGCATAGATAATCGGCTTGAAGGCGGAGCCGGGATTCCGTTTTGCCTGGACCGCCCGGTTGAACTGGCTGCGGCGGAAATCATACCCCCCAACCATGGCCTTCACGGCGCCGGTACGGGGATCGAGGGCAACCACCGCCGCCTGGGCCTGGGGTTCCTGGTCCAGGGCCAGGACCGCACCCTGCTTGTTGATGTCGGGCGTGAGCACTGAGACGAAGACAACGCTTCCGAGCGATAGCGACTTGCCTTTACCCTCAGGCGTGCTCCAGCTGTTCACAAGCTGGACCTTGCCGGCCCAGGACATATTTTTCTGGGTGATTGTGCCGGTCCGGTCCCCTACCCGGATGGCGATTTCGCCTTTTGCAGAGTTGACGGCGGTAACAACCCCCTGGTAGCTGCTCCCCTGCTTGAGGGATGCGGTATCCACCCCATCTTCTATTTTGCGGCAGAAACCGTCAACTTCGGTCTCCGCCAGGTGCTTGACCTCTCCCCTGAACCCCTGGCGCTTGTCCACATTCTTCAGGCCGTTCACGACCGCGTCATAGGCGCCCTTCTGCATTTCGGCACTCATGGTGGTATAGACCTTGAGCCCCTCCTTGTAGAGGCGGTCCATCCCGTAGGTTTCCTCGAGTTTTATCCTGATGTGCTCCAGGAAGTAAGCCGACTGCTCGCTGTTCACCTTTTTCATGGAGCTGATGACGATGGGGGTGGCCAGGGCGTGGTCGGCCTCGGCCTGGGTCACGTACCCTTCCCGCACCATCCGTTCGAGAACGTAAGCCTGCCGTTCTTTAGCCCTGTCCAGATGCTTTATGGGGGAATAGGAATTGGGGGCCTTGGGGAGCCCCGCCAGCATGGCCATCTCGGCCAGGTTCAGCTGCTCCACGTTCTTTCCGAAATAGGTCTCAGCTGCAACCTGGACCCCGTATGATCCTCCGCCGAGATAAATCTGGTTCAGGTAAATATAGAGAATGTCGTCCTTGGAGAGCATCTTCTCCATGCGGGTGGCGAGAATCGCCTCCTTGAACTTGCGGGAGAAGCTCTTTTCGGGGGTAAGGAGCATCGATTTGGCCACCTGCTGGGTAATGGTGGATGCCCCCTCCTTCTTCCGCAAAGAGATAAGGTTCTTCATCGCGGCCCGTGCGATACCCAGGTAGTCTAGGCCCTTATGCTGGTAGAAATTCGAATCTTCAGCCGCCACGAAAGCCTGGATCAGTTTTCGAGGGATTTTATCCACCGGCACAACGATGCGCCGCTCCAGGTAGAACTCGCCCACCAGGCTGCCATCATCGCCGAAGACCTGGGTCACGATGGGAGGTTTGTAGTCGGCGAGCCGGTCAACCAGAGGAAGGGAGGCATAGAGATAGAATAGGTAACCGGATACGGCGAGGAGGCCGGCAAAACCAAGAGAAGCAACCGTTATGGCCACAATTTTCCATGGACTTTTGCCTCTCCTCCGGTTTACGTTCCGGGGATCGAGGTTCTGCCTGCCGCTGGAGAGCGTCATAGGTGTCTCCGAATATGGTATGCTGTTGCGGGTTGATAGTGATAACGTTACACCTTAGCTCAGATGTACAGTGCAGTTCAAGTGAGTTATTTTAACGGTGGGCGCGGGTAAAATGCTGCGCCACAGAAGGGAGGCATTGTCATGGCACCGGGGAGAAGACCGAAAAACCGCCTGAGCGGATTGCACGTAATGGGGATATGGGCTGTCACGGCGGGGCTGGGGGTTCTGCTCCCGTGGGGGCCGGTCGATGCCATGGAAATAACGCCTCTCAGGACGGGAAACATGGCCCCACTGCTACATATTCACGGACTTCCGGTGCCTGACGGCGCCCGAATATTGTCACAGCAGGAAGGGGAAGCATCCCTGGCCGTAGACCTGGCCAACAACTACGCTCTCAGCGCAAAGGGGGATGAAAGCGTCACCTTCGATGGTGAGACCTATCGTGTCGCCCTGGAAATGCGCTACGGCATTGCGCCGGGAGTGGAAGCCGGGATTGAGGTCCCCCTAGTGCTCCATTCAGGAGGATTTCTCGACGGGTTCATCGAGGGATTCCACGATACTTTCAACTTCTCCAACGACAGCAGGGATGACGTGAACCGGGACCAGCTCCTCTACCGGTACGACAAGGGCGGCTCCAGCCGTTTCAGGCTCGATGACAGCAATGGCGGCATTGGCGACATCCGCCTTACGGGTGGCATCCAGCTCTACGATGACCGGTCGGCGAATCCCCGCCGCCTTGCCATGAGAGGGGCCTTGAAGCTTCCCACCGGCGACAGCGGCCACCTGCGGGGGAGCGGAAGCGTCGACTTTGCTCTCTGGCTTTCGGCAAGCGACGATTACAGCCTCGGCGAATGGGGTCATCTGACCGCTTTCGCCAACGCCGGCGGCACCGTCATGGGAGACGGGGATGTGCTGGGAGAGCAGCAGAGAACTCTGGCTGCTACAGGGAACGCCGGTTTTGGGTGGAGTCCCATTGACCGGCTTGCCCTTAAGGTGCAGGCCACCTGGAATTCTTCTCTCTACAAGGGGAGCGCGCTGAGGGAGATTGACAACGACTCGCTGGTCATAACTGGAGGGGGAACGATTGCCTTAACGGAGAGGACGTCCCTGGATCTCGCCATTTCAGAGGACTTGAGCGTGGAAACCGCTCCGGACGTGGCCTTTCACCTGGCACTGCGGCAGCGTTTCTGACAAAGGTCAGGGAGTGTGGGACTGACGCCGCTCTTCACGGAACATATCGAGGGCAAGTAACGCCACGCCTACGCAGATGGCTGAATCGGCCACATTGAAAGCAGGCCAGTGGTGGGTCTTCCAGAAGACGTCGAGAAAATCTATCACTTCCCCGAGCCGCACCCGGTCGATAAGGTTGCCGACGGCACCGGAAAAAATCAGGGAGAGGGAAAACGCGGCAAGACGCTGGTCATCCCTAAGCTTTCGGAACGTAACAACAATAACCGCGATGGCCACAAGGGTGATCGCAATGAAAAAGGGGCGGCGGTAGTCGAAATCCGCCAGGAAGCTGAACGCCGCCCCCCTGTTCCGCATATACGTGATGCTGAAGAATCCGTCGATCACCGGAATCGACTGATAAAGCGCCATGGTCCGGTCCACCAGGACCTTGGTCGCCTGGTCGATCACGAGGGAAGCGGCTGTTACGGCCGCAAATATGCGATAATTCGGTTTCATTTTCCTATTTAACCGCCGCCACGCATTTCGGACAAAGGGTCGGATGCTCGGTATCCCCGCCGATCTGTTCGTCATAATGCCAGCAGCGCTCGCACTTCTCGCCCGGCGCAGCACTCACGGCTATCTTCAGCCCCTTCACCCCTTCAGCCTCATAGCAATCGCCGGCAATCCCCTCCGCCAGCTCAACCTTGGATACAATGAAGACCGTAGCCAGTTCCCCTGCGTACTCTTTCAGGAAGGCCAGCAGCTCAGGCTCCGCCGCCAGGGTCACCGCCGCATCCAGGGAGTGGCCGATGGTCTTCTGCACGCGGGCCTGTTCCAGCGCCTTTGAAACGTCAGAGCGTACCGCCATTATTCTGGCCCACCGCTCAACGAGAGCATCATCCTTCCATTCGGGGTGGAATTCGGGGAAGGATGCCAGATGAACACTATCCTCCGCCCGTTTCGGCATATACCCCCAGAGCTCTTCGGCAGTGAAGGAAAGGACCGGCGCCATGAGCCTAACAAGGGATTCCAGCACAAGATACATGACGGTCTGGGCGCTGCGGCGCTCGGGGGAGTCTTTGCGGCTCGTGTAGCGCTCCTTGATGATATCCAGGTAGAAGGCGCTCATCTCCACGGTGCAGAAGCCGTTCACGACGTGATAGAGGATATGGAATTCATACTCGTTGTAGGCGGTCAGCACCTTTTCCTTCAGCTCTTCCAGCTGATGCAATGCCCAGCGGTCCAGTTCCGTCATTTGGCCGAACGACACCATGTCAGTTGCCGGTTCGAAGTCGGAAAGGTTCCCCAGCAGATAACGGCAGGTGTTGCGAATCCGGCGGTATGCCTCGGCCAGGCGGGTCAGGATCTCTTGGGAGATGCGGACATCGTCCCGGTAGTCCTGGGCCGCAACCCAGAGGCGGAGGATCTCGGCGCCATACTTCTTGATTACCTCCTCAGGAGCCACAACGTTTCCCACCGACTTGCTCATCTTCCGGCCGGAGCCGTCCACCACGAAACCGTGGGTAAGCACTTCCGTGTAGGGAGCAGTGCCGCGGGTGCCCACGGAGGCCAAAAGCGACGAATGGAACCAGCCGCGATGCTGGTCGCTCCCCTCCAGGTACAGATTGGCCGGAGACCCCAGTTCGGGGCGATTCTCGAGAACTGCGGCGTGGGATACCCCCGAATCGAACCAGACGTCAAGGATGTCCATCTCCTTCTCGAAGGCCTGCTTGCCGCATTTAGGGCAGACAGTCCCCGGCGGCAGAAGCTCGGCCGCCTCTTTCTCGTACCAGATGTCGGACCCCGCTTCCATGAAGAGATCCGCCACATGGTGCATGGTCTTGCCGTCGGCCAGTATCTCGCCGCACTCGGTGCAGTAGAAGGCCGTAATCGGCACGCCCCAGGAGCGCTGGCGGGAGATGCACCAGTCAGGGCGGTTCTCGATCATGCCGTGGATACGCTCACGCCCCCATTTCGGCACCCAGGAGACCCGGTCGATTTCCTCCATGGCCTTCTTCCGCAGGCCGTTTTTTTCCATGGAGATAAACCACTGCTCCGTGGCCCGAAAGATAATCGGCTTTTTGCAGCGCCAGCAATGGGGATAGGAGTGCTCCACGGTTCCAAGTCCCAGCAGCGCGCCCACTTCCTGGAGTTTCTCCACGACGGCGGTATTGGCATCGAACACGAACATTCCGCCGAAGAACTCCAGGCTCTGGATGTAGCGTCCGCGGTTGTCCACCGGATTGTAGATGTCGAGCCCTTCCGCCAGCCCCAGCTCGTAGTCCTCCTGGCCATGGCCGGGGGCAGTGTGAACACAGCCGGTACCGGCGTCCAGGGTCACATGCTCGCCCAGGAGGATTATGGAATCGCGGTCGTAGAAAGGATGCTTGCACCGCTTTTTATAGAGAATATCCGCCCGGAAGGTGGCAATTACGCTCCCCTGCAGGCCAGTGGCGGCCATGAAGGCATCCTTGAGTCCGTCAGCCACCACAAGCACTTCTCCGCCGGCTTCGAGGGCCACGTAGTCAAGCTCCGGATGGAGGGCAACAGCCAGGTTGGCGGGAATGGTCCAGGGAGTGGTGGTCCAGATTACCAGCGACACCTTCTTCCCGGCCAGGGACGGGACTGCGGCGCTGATATCGTCCTGGAGGAGGAATTTCACGTAGATGGAGGGGGAAGTTTTGTCGGCGTATTCCACCTCGGCCTCGGCCAGGGCGGTGACGCAGGAAGAGCACCAGTGGACCGGCTTTTTCCCCTTGTAGAGACCGCCGTTTTCGGCGAAGCGGGCCAGTTCCCGCGCCGTTATCCCCTCGTAGTCAGGGGTCAGGGTGAGATAGGGGCGATCCCAGTCGCCGATGACGCCGAGCCGCTCAAATTCGTCCCGCTGAATTTTTACGAATTTCTCCGCGTATTCCCGGCACTGTTTTCGCATTTGAAGCTTCGTGGTCTCATGCTTCTTCGAGCCGAGATTCTTCTCCACCTGGAGCTCGATGGGGAGGCCATGGCAGTCCCATCCCGGCACGTACGGGGCAGCGAACCCCTGCATCCGCTTGCTTTTGAGGATGATATCCTTGAGAATCTTGTTCAGGGCATGGCCGATATGGATATGGCCATTGGCGTAGGGGGGGCCGTCATGGAGAACATAGCGGGGTTTCCCCTGCCCGGCGGCGGCGAGTTTGCCGTAGAGGTCGTTTTTCTGCCAGCCTGCGAGGATATCCGGCTCCCGCTGGGGAAGATTGCCCTTCATGGGGAAATCGGTAACCGGCAAATTGAGGGTATTCTTATAATCCATGGATGTCCTCCACAAAGGGGTATCGGCCGAAAAAACAACGCGCCACACGGGCCGGAAAAACACTTTACGTTATCGGCATACCGTTGAAAAGTCAAGGTTAAAGGGGCAAAACAAGAAGTTGACACACCCATTGATCGTAGTCATGGGGCAGGTTAAAATTCATCTTTGAACGGTTGCCCGAAACGGCATACCAGACTCGCGGCACAAGCATCGCTCCATCATCTCTACCACCCGGGCACCCTGCCGGGAACAGGACCCCTAATGGACCATCAGCTGCGGATGCTTATACTTGAAGACTCTGAAGACGACCTGCTCCTCCTGCTGCGGGAAGTGCGCCGCGGCGGAGTTGATCCCATCTACGAGCGAACCGAAACCGCCGAAGGGATGCGCGCCCTTCTCGACTCCCGGGAATGGGATGTGGTTATCGCCGACTACAACATGCCCCGGTTCGGAGCCATGGCCGCCCTGGAAATCGTGAAGGAACGGGAACTCGACATCCCTTTCATCATCGTTTCCGGCAAGATCGGCGAAGACCTGGCAGTGGCCGCCATGAAAGCCGGCGCCCACGACTATCTCATGAAGGGGAACCTCTCGCGGCTCGTGCCGGCCATCGAGCGTGAGGTGCGCGAAGCCGACGAACGCCGCCGCCGGCGTCAGGCGGAAGAGACAATCCGGACTCAATTCAACCAGATCAGCACCATCTTCGACTCCCTCAACGCCCTGGTCTACGTAATGGATATCGACACCTGCCAGCTTCTCTACCTTAACAAATACGGCACCCAGCTTTTCGGCGAAGACTGGGAGGGACGTCGCTACGACGAGCTTATCCAGGGGGCCAACCCGCTCCCCTGCGACTTGTGCACCAACGACAAACTCCTGGAGGACGGCAAGGCGCTCCCCCCTTATATCTGGGAGTACCAGCACGTCACAAGCGGCCAGTGGTACCAGTGCATAGACAAGGCTATCCGCTGGACCGACGGCCGCCTCGTCCGGATGGAAATCGCCATCGACATCACCGAGCGCAAAGAGATGGAGCGGATGAAGGACGAGATGATTTCCGCCGTAAGCCACGAAATGCACACCCCCCTCACTGCCATGATGGGGTTTGCCGAATTCCTGATGGAAAACGACGTGGCCCGCGAACAGCAGATAAACTGCCTGCAAACCATCCACAAGGAAACCGAGCGCCTCAGTGAACTGATCAACAACTTCCTCCAACTCCAGAGGCTCAAGGCAAGCATGGTCAAGTTCAAGATCATGCCGGTGTCACTGGGGCTTCTGCTGGCCGACGCGGCCTCTCTCTATTCCGCGGCATCAAAAAAGCACCGCATCGTGGTGGAGTGCCCCACGGACCTGCCGCAGGTGCGCGGCAACGAGGAGCAGCTCTACCAGGTGGCCACCAATCTCATCTCCAACGCCATCAAGTACTCACCGGAAGAGGGGTCCGTCACCCTTGGCGGAAAGGCAGATGGCGACAAGGTGGTTATATGGGTAAGGGACGAGGGGATTGGCATCGCGCCGGAGTTGCAGGAAAAGATCTTCGAACGATTCTTCCGGGTCGACAACACCGACCGGCGCAAGGTGGGAGGGGCGGGCCTGGGGCTCACCCTCGTGCGGGAAATTGTGGCGGCCCACGGAGGAAGGGTCTGGGTGGAAAGCGCCCTCGGAGCGGGAAGCACCTTTTATGTGGCGCTCCCCGCGATACCATAACATCACCAGATTAAGACCTGCCTGGCCTCGGCAGCCGTCTGCAGATCTGCAATCCACACCGCTCCGGCAAGTACCGATCCGGCAGCGGCAAGCATAACAGGCGCCACCGCTGCCATTAATCGAACAAAGTACCAGGCCCCCTCCCTAAGCTTCGCCGCCATGCAACTGGTGATAATTACTCATCGCAACGCAGCATCGGGAAGGGTGCAAGGGTTTCTGTGAAGCCTTCCCGTCAGACCGTGCGATCCACCGACTCTGCCACTAGTTTCAGCTTCGCCATGAGGGCATCGAACTTCTTGGGCTTGAGGGACTGGGGACCGTCGGAGGAAGCGCGCTCCGGGTCCGGATGCACCTCGATTATGAGACCATCGGCCCCGGCGGCAACGGCAGCCAGCGCCATGGGGGCAACATAGTGGTAGTTGCCGGTTCCGTGCGAAGGATCGGCGATCACCGGAAGATGGGTGACCCCCTTGAGAACCGGGATGGCGGACAGGTCAAGGGTATTGCGGGTGGCGGTCTCGAAGGTGCGGATTCCTCGCTCGCAGAGGATCACCGACTGGTTACCCTCGCTCATGACGTATTCGGCGCTCATGAGGAATTCCTGGATGGTCATGGACATGCCGCGCTTCAGGAGCACCGGCCGTTTCAACTGCCCCACCTTTTTCAGCAGGGCAAAGTTCTGGGCATTGCGGGCGCCGATCTGGAGGATATCCGCATATTCGGCCACGAGATCCGCCGTCTCGGGATTCACCACCTCGGTAACAATGGGAAGCCCGGTAATATCCCTGGCCTTGGCCAGGAGCTTCAACCCCTCCTCCTCCAGCCCCTGGAAGGAATAGGGCGACGTCCGGGGTTTGAATGCCCCGCCGCGCAGCACGTGAGCGCCGGCCGCCTTCACCGCTTTGGCCGTCTCGATGATCTGCTCTTCCCCCTCGACCGAGCAGGGGCCGGCCATGACAATAATCTCCTTGCCGCCGATGCTCACCGTATCGCTGATCCTGATGACGCTCGGCTCCACCTTAACCTCTTTAGAGGCAAGCTTGTAGGGCTTGAGGATCGGCACGACGCTTTCCACGCCATGCATCGACTCGATGCTCTGGAGCACCAGCTTCCCCCGCTCATCCCCCACGGCCCCAATGACAGCCCTAGTCGTGCCGTGAATCACATGGGGCTTGTATCCCAGCTCCTTGATCCTCTTGATTGCCTCGTCCCGATCCTTTTTTGTCGCTCCCGCTTTCATCACGATAATCATCACTTCCTCCCTGTGGTCCCGGAAAGACGAAAGGCCGGAGGATCCCCCCCCGGCCTTGTCGCGTAACGCTTGAAAAACTAAAAAGCCGGGGGTGGTCTCTCTGTCCACCCTCGGCTTCCGGTTTATGTGTAGTTTTTAGCAGCTTTCCCTACAGCAAACCTCTACCCTGGGCAGACGGCCTAAAATAAAAGCCGTACCAAAAGTAAAAGCTAAAGTAGGAGGAGAAGCCGTAATTGAACATGGGTCATATACTCGCCCAACCGATTAAAATATGTCAAGCATTAATTCTGTCGTTTTCAAACTCTTTGACATTTTCCGTCCGCATCCGCTACGGTTAGGAAATGGAGCAGCTACTGGCAACCCACGGCCTGCCGGCCCTTTTCTGCATGAGCTTTCTCGCCGCCACCCTGGTACCAATCGGCTCGGAATGGCTTCTGGTGACGCTCCTCCTCAAGCACCACGACCCGACGCTGGCGGTGGGCGTGGCGACAGCCGGCAACTTCCTCGGGGCATGCACCACTTACGCCGTCGGAATGTGGGGAGGCCCCTTTCTGGTGCGGAAGGTCCTGAGAATCGACGCAGCAACAGAACGCCGGGCCGAAGGTCTCTACGCCCGTTACGGTTCATGGTCGTTACTCTTTTCCTGGCTGCCGGTCATCGGCGATCCCCTTTGCCTCATGGGGGGGATCCTGCGGACCGGCTTCGGCAGGTTCTCGCTCCTGGTGGCAAGCGGAAAGCTGGCCCGTTACGCCTTCATCGCCTGGGCGACCGTAGAGGGGATGTGATGTCCTATCAGGATATCGAAAACGCCATCGTAAGAATGTTGAAGCGCAAGCCGTTCTACGGCAGTTTTCTCCTGGGGCTGCGCCGGGTAGCGGGGAACGGCGGATATCCCCTCGGGGTGACCGTAAGGGACGGGGTGCCGACCATGGCGGTAAACGCGCCCCTGTTCGGAGCCGAGCCCCCACTTGTGCAGGAAGCGCTCCTGGAACACGGGATCAAACATCTGATTCACCTTCACATGTTCCGCCGCAAGGAACGAAACAACCACGACTGGGATATCGCGTGCGACCTGGCCATAAACCCTTCCATTGAGAACCTTCCCGCCGACGCTCTCCTTCCGGGGGCGTTCAAGATGGAAGAAGGACTCGCCGCCGAAGAGTACTACGCGCTCCTTGTCGACCCTTTCGATACGGGCAGCATGAAGGGATACGGCACGGGAAAAGCCTCCCGCGACAGCGGCGGAAAAACCGACGCAGGCGAAGAAGTGGACCAATCGGCGCCGACGGCTGACGACCACTCCCTGTGGGAAGATGCCGATGCCACGCCTATGCGCCTTGCCGAAGAGGTTATAAAGGGGATGGTGCGCGATGCATTCCGGGCCTGCGATGGCGAAGTGCCGGGCGACATCCGGCAGGTGGTGGAAGGTATGCTTGCCCCTTCGCCCATCCCCTGGCACCAGGTGCTGCGGCAATTCGTAGCAGCGGCGGGTAGAACCGGACGGCAAACGACCTGGATGAAGGAGCATCGCCGCTTTGCCCACATGACTCCCGGCATCCGGAAAAAGCGGCGCTTGAACCTTCTGGTGGGAATCGACGTGAGCGACTCAACCAATATCATAGAGTTGCGGGAAGCCTTCGCCCGGGAACTCGTCCGGATATCCCGGGGGCGGGAAGCACGTATCACAGTTCTCTATGCCAATAGCCGCATCCAGCGGATCGACAGCTTCAGGGGGTCGCTACAGGTAGCCGAAATTTATGAAGGTGGAGGCTTCACCGACCTGCGGCCGGTCTTCGAGTATGCGCGGACCATGCATCCGCTTCCTGCGGCGATAATCTACCTTACCGACGGCGTCGGTCCGGCGCCCGAACGAATGGAATTTCCCACCCTATGGGTGCTGACGCAGGAAGGAGAGCAACCTGTGCCCTGGGGGGTGGAGGTCAGACTGGAGGTATGACAATGGACGAAATTACGCCGATGACGGCCGAATCGGTGCAGAAAATCCTGGAGGACGCCGGTGCGCACGTAATGGCACGGGGAGGGCGCACCGAAAGCTACGGGGCACCTAGGGACTTCTCCTTCGAAGTCAAGGCCCTCTTCCCCAACGGCATGGGGCTCCACATCGTAGCACGCCAGTTCAACTACCGGGACCCCTGGGAGGCCTCCGGGCGGATAAACGAGATGGTTGATGTGTCGCTCCTGCGGGACGGAGCCTATTCACCCCTCCCCAAGGGGTACCCCTGGTTCCAGGGAATCGACCAGGAAGAAGGAGTAGACGAGGAAATGCTGCGGGAGATTGTTGCCTGCGTGCAGGGACTGAACCCGAAGGTATATGTTCTCCAGGAACTGACGGGGGATATCTAGCTCCCCATCCGCACCGCAAAGGGGCAGATCGGGTAGGAGGCGGGGTCACCCCCGCCGTCCTCCCACACCACCGTGCGTACGGTTCCGTACACGGCGGTTCATGAAGCGTGTTGAAGTCGGTGAAACTGGTCCATGAGGGATACCAGCCCCAGTTTGTCGAAGTAGGTTTTCGGAGTTGCCAGACGCATGTGCACGGCCCCTGCATTCCACCAGGGGCCGCGGCCGTTTGTGGCAGACTGCCAGGCGTTTCTCTCCGATAGCCCTCGCCGCATCAGGTTCTTTGCTCTGGTATAAGACCGCTTCCACTGTTTCCAGAGAATCCGTCGCAGTTTCCGCCTGAGCCATCCGTCAAGTTCTTCGAAGATGCCTTTTACCTCGGAATACCTGAAGTAGTTCAGCCAACCCCTTACTTTGGGGTTCGTTTCCTCGATGGTGGTTTGGATGTTCTTACCCTTTCCCTGTCTGAGGACTTTCCTGAGTCCTGCCTTGAACCTCGTAACAGCTTTCTTCGCTACGGTTAACCGTGGCTTGTAGTGCCGGGTCATGCTATAGCTCAGAAACACCCTGTTCCAGGGGCGGTCCACCGCACTTTTGCTCCGGTTGACCGCGAGCTTGAGCCGCTCGGACAGGTAGTTGGTGATGGAGGCCATTACCCGCTCACCGCTTGTTCGCGTGGCAACGTAGATATTCGCGTCGTCCGCGTAGCGGCAGAACTTATGACCTCTTGTTTCCAACTCCTTATCCAGTTCGTCGAGGAGGATATTGGACAGAAGCGGCGACAGCGGCCCCCCTTGCGGGGTGCCCTCCGAACGCGCCGTCGTCAATCCTCTTTCGAGTATCCCGGCCTTGAGGTATCTGTCGATCAGCAACAGCACCACACGGTCCCTTGCTTTGCGTTTTACCAGCGACATCAGTGTGTCGTGGTGAACACGGTCGAAGAACTTCTCCAAGTCAATATCGACCACCCATCTGAGGCCGCTCTCTACATGCTTCTGAGCTGCCTTTACTGCTTGTTGGGCGCTCCTGCCCGGACGGAACCCGTAGGAGTGTTCGGAGAAATCGGGATCGAACAGCGGACTCAGTACCTGATGCATTGCCTGCTGGATGAGGCGGTCAAGGACGGTGGGTATGCCCAGCATCCTTGTGCCACCTCCCGGTTTGGGAATTTCTACCTTCCGTACCGGTTGCGGGTGATACTTGCCCGCCAGCAGTTCTTCTCTGATGCGCGGCCACTCCGTTTGCAGGTAACCTTTCAGGGCCGTTACCGGCATCTCATCGACACCGGGGGCTCCCTTGTTGCGCATTACCCGTGAGTAGGCCACCATCATGTTGCCGCGACTGACGATTCTCGCCATCAGACCCGTTGCCGCTTCCGGACTGGGAGTTGCTTTCCTTCCCGTGACGTTTGCCGCACCTCTCCCGGCCACTCGCGGTTTCCGACCGCTACCCTCCGAGGTGGCGCCGGGCGTCTCAGCCCGACCTTCTGCTGCTCCTGTCGTCATCGAAATTCAAGGCTCCTGTCTACTTACTTCATGTTCCGCCCTTCGTCGGTTGGTCAGTCCGACTACTATGGCTTCTGCTGACTTCTGCCAACCCATCCCGACGCCTCTCGACGCCGGTAGCACAAGGCAGGTTGACAGACCTCCCAGGGTAATGCGCGTGACCTTCATCCCATATACCCGCCGCATCTACAGCCACACCCTCCCGGATGGTTATCGGGCTTTGAAGATATTGGCCTTCTCGCCCGGATGTGACTGCCTCATATGCGATTCCTGTTCGTCGGGCCGGGATTTTGCCTGCGGCTTCCTTCAGATTCCGCCTCGCGACGGACACCCTTGCCGTCCGGCTATCGGTTCCCACCATCAGGGTCCGAAGAGGACTTGCACCTCCAAGTCACCAACCAGCCACCATAACCGATTGCATGACGCTCACGCGCCACGCGCCATGCCTGGCGCACCAAATCGGGTAGGAGGCGGGGTCACCCCCGCCGTCCTCCCACACCACCGTGCGTACGGTTCCGTACACGGCGGTTCATGAAGCGTGTTGAAGTCGGTGAAACTGGTCCATGAGGGATACCAGCCCCAGTTTGTCGAAGTAGGATTTCGGAGTTGCCAGACGCATGTGCACGGCCCCTGCATTCCACCAGGGGCCGCGGCCGTTTGTGGCAGACTGCCAGGCGTTTCTCTCCGATAGCCCTCGCCGCATCAGGTTCTTTGCTCTGGTATAAGACCGCTTCCACTGTTTCCAGAGAATCCGTCGCAGTTTCCGCCTGAGCCATCCGTCAAGTTCTTCGAAGATGCCTTTTACCTCGGAATACCTGAAGTAGTTCAGCCAACCCCTTACTTTGGGGTTCGTTTCCTCGATGGTGGTTTGGATGTTCTTACCCTTTCCCTGTCTGAGGACTTTCCTGAGTCCTGCCTTGAACCTCGTAACAGCTTTCTTCGCTACGGTTAACCGTGGCTTGTAGTGCCGGGTCATGCTATAGCTCAGAAACACCCTGTTCCAGGGGCGGTCCACCGCACTTTTGCTCCGGTTGACCGCGAGCTTGAGCCGCTCGGACAGGTAGTTGGTGATGGAGGCCATTACCCGCTCACCGCTTGTTCGCGTGGCAACGTAGATATTCGCGTCGTCCGCGTAGCGGCAGAACTTATGACCTCTTGTTTCCAACTCCTTATCCAGTTCGTCGAGGAGGATATTGGACAGAAGCGGCGACAGCGGCCCCCCTTGCGGGGTGCCCTCCGAACGCGCCGTCGTCAATCCTCTTTCGAGTATCCCGGCCTTGAGGTATCTGTCGATCAGCAACAGCACCACACGGTCCCTTGCTTTGCGTTTTACCAGCGACATCAGTGTGTCGTGGTGAACACGGTCGAAGAACTTCTCCAAGTCAATATCGACCACCCATCTGAGGCCGCTCTCTACATGCTTCTGAGCTGCCTTTACTGCTTGTTGGGCGCTCCTGCCCGGACGGAACCCGTAGGAGTGTTCGGAGAAATCGGGATCGAACAGCGGACTCAGTACCTGATGCATTGCCTGCTGGATGAGGCGGTCAAGGACGGTGGGTATGCCCAGCATCCTTGTGCCACCTCCCGGTTTGGGAATTTCTACCTTCCGTACCGGTTGCGGGTGATACTTGCCCGCCAGCAGTTCTTCTCTGATGCGCGGCCACTCCGTTTGCAGGTAACCTTTCAGGGCCGTTACCGGCATCTCATCGACACCGGGGGCTCCCTTGTTGCGCATTACCCGTGAGTAGGCCACCATCATGTTGCCGCGACTGACGATTCTCGCCATCAGACCCGTTGCCGCTTCCGGACTGGGAGTTGCTTTCCTTCCCGTGACGTTTGCCGCACCTCTCCCGGCCACTCGCGGTTTCCGACCGCTACCCTCCGAGGTGGCGCCGGGCGTCTCAGCCCGACCTTCTGCTGCTCCTGTCGTCATCGAAATTCAAGGCTCCTGTCTACTTACTTCATGTTCCGCCCTTCGTCGGTTGGTCAGTCCGACTACTATGGCTTCTGCTGACTTCTGCCAACCCATCCCGACGCCTCTCGACGCCGGTAGCACAAGGCAGGTTGACAGACCTCCCAGGGTAATGCGCGTGACCTTCATCCCATATACCCGCCGCATCTACAGCCACACCCTCCCGGATGGTTATCGGGCTTTGAAGATATTGGCCTTCTCGCCCGGATGTGACTGCCTCATATGCGATTCCTGTTCGTCGGGCCGGGATTTTGCCTGCGGCTTCCTTCAGATTCCGCCTCGCGACGGACACCCTTGCCGTCCGGCTATCGGTTCCCACCATCAGGGTCCGAAGAGGACTTGCACCTCCAAGTCACCAACCAGCCACCATAACCGATTGCATGACGCTCACGCGCCACGCGCCATGCCTGGCGCACCAAAAAAAAGCGCACTGCGTCGGAGCAGTGCGCTTTTTTTCTTAAGAACGTGCGTATTGGCTACTTGCGCTTCTTCAGGCCGCAGTCGATGTTGGCAACAACGCGGCGGTTCTTCTGACGCCCTTCGTCAGTGGCGTTGTCGGCGATCGGCTTGGTCTCGCCATACCCTTTAGCGGAGAGACGCTTGGCAGCAATCCCGAACTCGTCCACCAGGTTCTTCATGACGGCATTGGCACGACGCTCGGAAAGTTTCTGGTTGTACTTGATTTTGCCTTTGCTGTCAGTATGACCTTCGATAACGGCAGTGGCATCGGGATAATCTTTCAGGAAATCAGCAACCCGCTTGATTTCACTATGGAACTCAGGCTTGATGTCGGCTTTGTCGAAGTCGAATTCCACATTAAGGGTGATGCAAACCTTCTCAGGGCAGCCGTTCTTGTCGACCGCTGCATCCTGCGGAGTGTCGGGGCACTTGTCGAGATAGTCGTACACGCCGTCCCCGTCGGTATCCAGCGGGCAACCGACACTGTTAACCTTTACTCCAGCCGGGGTGCCGGGGCACTTGTCAAGGTAATCCGCCACGCCGTCGCCATCCGTATCCAGCGGGCAACCAACGCTGTCAACCTTCACACCGGCAGGGGTGCCGGGGCACTTGTCAAGGTAATCCGCCACGCCGTCGCCATCCGTATCCAGCGGGCAACCAACGCTGTCAACCTTCACACCGGCAGGGGTGCCGGGGCACTTGTCAAGGTAATCGGCAACACCGTCACCATCCGTGTCCACCGGGCAGCCATTCTGATCAACCGTCACCCCCTTCGGGGTATCGGGGCAATCATCTTTCGCATCGATTACGCCGTCGCCGTCACTGTCAAGAGGTGCCGCAGCAACCACTTTCTTGGGTTCCGGCTGGGGCTCGGCTTTAACCGGTGCGGGAGCAGCCTTGCCGCCGCCGAACTGGAAATCCAGGCCGCCGGTTACTTCCTGGTGGTTCAGGGTATCATCAAAAGAGAAGATATTGCGGCCATCGGCACGCAACGCAACGCGGTCCGTCAGGAAAAGCTTCAAGCCGGCGCCGGCGGTGAGGATTTCATCGGTACGGTCAGCATCTCTTACGCCTTCGCGGCCTTCGTAGGTGATCCCGCCGAGACCGGCGGCCACAAACGGCACAAGCCGCGACTCGGGGATGAAATGATAGAGAAGCTCTGCGCCGTAACGGTAAACATTGGTGCTTCCGTTGCCGTTATCGTACTTGGTGTCGGTGTAAGCCCCCGAGCCTTCGACAGCCACATGCTCGGTGATGTTGTAGCCAAGCCGGAGACCACCGGTGGGCTTGCTCTTCAGATCGGCGTCGCCATCAAAGAATGTGTACCCGCCGAACGGGCTCACTGATACCGCACCTTCCTTAATGTTGCTTTCACTGTGAGCGGTAGTCGAAAACGCCATACATACCGCTGCGACCGCAAGAGTTGCTGCCTGTTTCTTCATCACATACCTCCTTGATTTTACGTTCGGGCTCCAACGACTGTTCTCCGCTTGCATGGCAATCAGACGACAGCGTTCCACGAAAAATGTATTACGCGAAATAATATAAACTTTTATCCGATTGTCAATTTTGAATAAGCTTCCATGAAGGCGTTTTATCGACAAAAGTCTGCATTTGTATACACTTAGAGCAGGAATTTGTTTTCATAATTTTAGCGCTGTTTACCAGTTCTGAGGACACAGCATGTCAATTTATCGTCAGTACCGAAGAAGTGATGCTTCTGCGAATGTTCACATTTCAGCCCGGAAAACAGAAAACGGCCCCCCCGATTGAATGTCTTGGGAGGCCGCTGCGTCTCGTTAAAGGTGGTTCCTTCCCTGGAACCGATGCACAGTTAAAATAAAAATTAATGGGCTATTTCTATCTAAATCAACAGCAAATGTCAAGGGTTCGTGCCCGACATCGCCAAGGGGCTATCCAGAAGACCGGCACACGTTTAGAGGTGTACCCGTGATAACTCTTTGCAATGGCCCGAGCGTGGTGGCTTTATTTATGCCAAGGTCTGAGGAAGAAATAGATAATCAGCAGAAATGGCGCAGCGGAAAAAGCAGCTTCAAAGTTGCCGACAAAGAGTTGCCAGGTCCCGAAGATTACCAACGCCAGGACAAAGACAATCAAAAGTATGGACACAAATTTGTTCATGGAAGTTGAACTCGCTGAAAAAGGCAACAACTGCCGGCCATTGCAACACAAAAAAAGCCCCGGATTGCTCCGGGGCTTTTTCCACGAATCAGGATTATAAATTCGCTTAAACCCTGCTTACATTGGCCGCTTGCAGACCTTTCGGGCCCTTGACGACGTCGAACGTTACCCTATCACCTTCAGTAAGGGATTTGAAACCGTCGCCATTGATGGCCGAGAAGTGGACGAATACGTCCTCACCGTTCTCCTGCTCCAGAAAACCAAACCCCTTGCTGTCGTTGAACCACTTTACTGTACCGTTTGCCATGTTCTTTCTTTCTCCTGCTACTGTGTGTTAGTTCGTCCGGGTATATCCACGAACAGGTGTAACAGTACCAGCTTTCACATCGAAATGTCCACGAATAAATTTTACAGTCCTAAAAAAATTTTCTCCTTCTGGGGCGAATAAAGGGAAGTCTATGGGGGACAAGCACGAACGACACGGCAAGAAGGTGACGAATCGTGTATACTGCCGGGTAAACGACGACATGCGAAAGGATCTCAGAACCATGGCCGCGGCACTATCAGCGAAAAAATCACCGGGCGCGGAGCGGGCGGAAAACCTCCGCTGGCTCCAGGAGCAGATGAACCCCTACTTCTTTATCGCCATGAAGGACGAACCCGAGGCCCTGGCCATCCTGGCGAGGGAACTGGGAATGCTGAGGCACAACCGGCGCATGATTCTGGCTGACCGGGACAAAGCCCTCATCATGGCAGTGGTCAACCAGCCAGGCACCCTCTACGATACCCTGCGCCGTATCCCGGAGAGGGAAATTTCCTACGCGATGATTGCCCACTCGGATGACCCGATCCCCGGAATCGCCCAGCAACTGGAGATCCAGCGCTTCGAATTCGACCGCAAATGCAATGAGGATATTATCGCCGGCCGGAACATAACCGTCCCGTCAGCCATAAAAAGTTCCGTATCAACGGCAGTACGCAAATTCTACCCCGATTTCGACATGGCCGATTTCGGCCGGCTTCTCCAGATACTATGGTTGAACAATGAAAACTATGTCCGCATCTCTCCTCCTCGCCGGGTAGCCCAGGCTCTCCGCCTGTTACAGGAGGGAAACCGGCACGGCGGCATCTACCTGGATGTGGAAGAGATGGAGCAGGGAGAAGCGGAAAACGAATCGCGGGTATTTTTTGCCGTGGGAAACCCGCCACAGAAAGACTTCCTCCTTCAGACAATGGAAGTTTTCCAACGGCTCAAAGTCGGCATAAACCGCGCCTACTGCCTCACCATCAGCAACGGGGTTCATCCTTACTTCCTCGGCACATTTTACGTAAGGAACCTCAACGGAGGAACCCTGGCCCGCAATTCGGAACTGTTCTGCCGCCTGGAGCGGGAACTTTCCGCCACACAGCTTCTGGCAACCACTTCCCGCACCTATCGGGAGTTTGTATCGACAGGGCTCATGAGCGGCGACGACGCTACCCTCGCCAACGCATTCATCGCCTTTTGCCACTCGAACCTGGGCCACAATCAACCAGACCGTTTCGGGCTCGACGACGTGCGTAACGCCTTTCTGTCCCACCCGGAAATCACTCTCCAGTTGACCCAGCTTTTTCGCGCCCGTTTCGACCCGGCCGTGGAAGACCGGTCCGCGGCTTACGCAAAAGCTCTCGCCGAAACAGAGAGGGAAGTAACCGGGTACAACACCGGGCACCGCTACCTGGATGAAGTGCGCCGGACCATATTCCGCTGCTGCCTTGCCTTCATCACCCACTCCCTGAAGACAAACTTCTTCGTCCTTGAGAAGCAGGCCCTGGCCTTCCGGCTCGATCCGACTTACCTGACCGAGCTTGGCCCCGACTTCACGGCGGACCTCCCCGCCGCCGTACCGTTTCGGGTCACCTTCTTCTTCAGCCGCTACGGTTTCGGCTATCACATCGGCTTCTCCGATATAGCGCGTGGCGGCTGGCGCACGGTCATCTGCCGCACCCTCGACGATCTGGTTACCAATGCCGATACGCTCCTGCGGGAGAACTTCGTCCTGGCCCACACCCAGCATCTGAAGAACAAGGACATCTACGAAGGGGGATCAAAACTTGTCACGCTCCTGGACGTCTCGGACCTGAAGGAGCATGAGCGGGAGATGGAAACCTGGCGTCTCTACAAGCTCCAGTACGGGATAACCGGTGCTTTCCTCGACATCTTCACCACCGATAATGGCATTGCGCGACACTCGGCCGTGGTGGACTACTATCGGGAAGACGAGCCGATCGAACTGGGCCCCGACGAGAACATGCACGACTCCATGATCGAGACCATCGCCGGCATGTCGAAGCAGCGCGGCTACATGCTCGGCATCGGCATCATGTCCAGCAAGCGCGTGGGTATCAACCACAAGGAATACGGTGTGACCTCCACCGGCGTGATGAAGTTCGCTGAAATAACCATGGCCGAGCTGGGGATTGACATCCGCCGCGACCCGTTCACCATCAAACTCACCGGTGGCCCCAACGGCGACGTGGCCGGCAACGCCCTGCGGCTGCTCATGGACCGCTCGCCCCAGGCCGCCATCGTCCTGATCCTTGACGGCACGGCGGCCCTCTGCGATCCGGCGGGCGCCGACCATGGGGAACTGCGGCGCATCCTCCTGAAACACGACCTGGACGCCTTCGATCCGGCGGCGCTCCACGCGGGCGGCTTCATTCTCTTCCGGACCGGGAGCCGCCGCGAAGGACTGCGGGAGCTTTTCCGCCGGATAACAAAAACCGATGAAGGACTCGTCGAAGAGTGGATATCCCTGGACGAATTCTCCAAGGAGTACGGCGAACTGGTTTTCACCGTACAGGCGGATCTCTTCATACCGGCGGGAGGCCGCCCCGAAACAATCGACAAGGAAAACTGGGCGCACTTCTTCCTTCCTGATGGAACCCCCTCGGCCCGAGCCATCGTGGAAGGGGCCAACTCCTTCATCACCCCGGCCGCCCGGACAGAGCTGCAAAAGCGGGGGATAATCGTCATGCGCGATGCCTCGGCAAACAAGTGCGGCGTCATCTCCTCATCCTATGAGATCATCGCCAATCTACTGCTGTCGGAGAGGGAATTCCTGGAAAACAAGGGGCGCTATGTGGCCGACGTACTCGACATTCTCGAAAAGCGTGCCGGCGACGAGGCCCGCCTGATTCTCAAGCGCCGCCGCGAACAGCCGTCGCTCCTCTGCACCGAAATTTCCGACTCCATCAGCATGGAGATCAACACCAACTACGCCCGGCTCTTCGCCTTTTTCCAAGGCCGCCCCGAGCTTGTCCGTCACCCCCTCTACCGCCGGGCAGTTCTGGCCCACCTGCCACGGATCATCGCAGAGCAACCTCAATTCCGCCGCAGACTCGCTCGGCTCCCCCAGAAATACCTCTCCGCAATCCTTGCCGCCGAGATCGGCTCATCCATGGTCTACAAGGGAGACCGGGAAGCGGAGTTCGAAGATCTGATCCGGCTCCACCTGGCGCGAAACTTCCCGGCATAATTAGACCGCGCAAAAAGTGTTTTCCCCCGCAATAGGCCAAGGCCTGTTCGTTTTACCGGGACAGCAAGGGGGCAGAGGCCTTGCGGCAGAAGTAGGCTGAGTGTTTTGACTGGACGAAGACAGGCGTGGCAAAGCAGTGATGATTCCGCTTGAACGTCTCCATATGAGCAGGAGAAGTGACCACGAAAATTTCTCCCCTTTCGGCAAGGAACCGCTCAACATCAGCCTCTGATGAAAGGTAGACATTCTGAAGATCTTCATTTTCTTCAAACCTGAGGTCGCGGTCGCCCACAAGGGAGATGGCTACCAGCCGGTTCCGGTAAAACGAGAGGGAGGGAAGAAACGCCCTGTACATGAGAACATCATGTTTTTCCCCTGATTCGAACCGGTTGATGGCGGTAACCATTTCCCGATATCCCTTCTGATAGGGGCCCAGGTACGTAATGGCACTGTAGACTGCAAGTGAGAAGCAGAGGGCAAAAATGGCTGTGTTTCGCACAAAATTGGAAGATATGCAGCTTTTCCGGAGGAATACGCATAGGACCAGGAGTGCCGCACTGTAAAGCACCAGTTGTCCCCGGAAGGACGCTGCCGGCTGGTAGACAAAGCCGGCCACCCCGACCGCCACGGCAGCCATGGTGAGCAGGACAGTGGTGACGGCACGCAGCCGTGCCATATCAACGCGCGCCAGGGCATATGCCGTAAAAATCGAAGCAGTGCCGTAGAAAGGAAGGATGTAAGCCGAGAGTTTGCTCTTGGCAAGGGTAAAGACCGTCAGCGGGACTACGATATAGACAAAGAGGATCCGAATACGGCGGCCAAGCTCATTCCACCCCATCACCCCTCTTACGAAGAATAGGGTATAGGGAAGAAAAGTAGTGGCGAAGATGAAGAAAAAGTACCAGAACGGCTTGTTCCGGCCGAAACGGTTGGTGGCCACCCGGTCTACGGTCTGGACCCTGACGAAGTAATCCAGGAGCTGCGGGTTTTTTGCGCAGACGATCACGTACCATGGCAGCCCCACCGCCATGAACGCGCCGGTGGCTATGGCTGTTTCTCGCCAGCTGAACACCCTGCGGTGTTCGCGGTCAAAGGTCTTTGCCACCAGAAACGGGAGAAGGGTGAACAAAAAGATTATGGGACCCTTGACCATGAATCCGAGCCCCAGAAACACCCCGTAGAGGGGAGCGTTCCACGGGCTCCGCACCCCATGGAGCTGGCGGAAAAGCATCAACTGGGCCAGGGATGTGAAACATGCCAGGTATATGTCGGTGGAAACCAGCCGCGACGAGGAGAGAAAAAGGAGCGATGTGGCACAGATGAGTGAGGCGTTGACGGCATCTTCATCATCGAGAAACAGGCGCGCCGTACCGTAAAGGGCCACCAGAGCCGCCACCGCAGCCACGATACCAAAGAAGCGGACGCCGAATCCGTTGATGCCGAAAAGCTCCATCCCTGCGGCCATCCCCCACATGGCCAGGGGCGGCTTGTGGAAATGCTTGATGCCGTTCAGGTGCGGCTCGACCCAGTTCCCGGTGACAACCATCTCCCGGGCAATCTCCCCATAGCGGGCTTCGGTCGTCTCCCGCAGGTGGAGGGCGCTGCCGGGGAACAGAAGGAGGAGGAAGTAAACGACTGAAAATAAAACCACCCTGCTCCGCACATCCATCATTCCTGTCCTCTCTCCCTGATTCAGGAATCAGATGTTTACGGCATCGCCAATGAACCGCCGGCAGCCGCCCAATGGCAACGGCACCGTCAGCATTGAAGCTACTGAAGCTCGATGGCGTCCCCCGGCCGCACCACCCCCCCGGTGATCACGCGGACGAAAATCCCTTCCTTCGGCATGACGCAATCGCCGGCCTGGTGGTAGATGGCGCAGCGGGTGTGGCACTCCTTGCCGATCTGGGTAACCTCCAGAAGCGTTTCCCCCATCGTCAACCGGGTCCCGATGGGGAGTCCGGGTAGGTCTATCCCCTCGGTGGTTATGTTTTCGGCAAAGTCGCCGCTGTCCACGTCAAGCCCCAGCTTCCTCATCTTGTCGATGCTCTCCTTGGCCAGAAGGCTCACCTGCCGGTGCCACTCACCCGCATGGGCGTCTCCGACAATGCCGTGGTTCTCCCGAAGCTCAACGCTCTCCACCGGCGTCTTGCGCTCACCCTTGTTCTTGCTGATGCATACGGCTATCACCTTCGCTGACATACTGACCTCTCTTTTCTGCAATTTCTATCCGCCCACCTTCGCCATGGAGAACGCCGAATGCTCGACCCTCCCCCCGTCTATCCCGTGCCGTTCAGGCTTGCAACCCACCAGCCGCCGCAGTGCCTCCGTCAGCGGCGCCGAATCGTCCGTACCGAGGTACGGCCGCAAATCGAGCGTCTCGTCGGAGAAAAGGCAGCTTTTGGCCATGCCGGCAGCGGTAACCCGGACACGGTTGCATTCGCCGCAAAAGTGCCCCGATACTGCTGAGATGACTCCTATGGTCCCGGCAGCTCCCCGTATCCGGAAATCCTGAGACGGGCCGGCCATCTCCCCCTTCTCCACCGGCTCCAGTTCGTAGGCAGAGGCAAGCCGGTCAAGAATCTCCCTGGCTGGAATGCAGAGCCGTTGCCAGTTTTCTTCGCGGGTTGCCGGCATGTACTCGATGTAGCGGACCGTGTAGGGATGATCGAGGGTAAGACGGGCGAAATCCGCCACCTCGCCGTCGTTCACTCCGCGCATCACCACCATGTTGATTTTCGGCGGAGGAAACCCGGCCGCAACAGCAGCGTCGATGCCGGCGAGAACCTGCCCGACGTCGCCGCTTCTGGTAATGGCCCGGAAGGTGCCCGGCTTCAGGGAATCAAGGCTGATATTGAGCCGCTGGACCCCTGCGCGGCGAAGTTCAACCGCCATCTCGGGAAGAAGCATGCCGTTGGTGGTGAGGACAAGCTGGCGCAATGCCGGGATTGCCGCCAGACGGGCCAGGAAAGGAACTATTCCCTTCCTTACCAGGGGCTCGCCCCCCGTCACCCGGATTTTTTCGACCCCGATAGCCACGGCGGCACTGGCGATGCGGAAAAGCTCCTCGTAGGAAAGAATAGCCGCATGGGCCAGCTTGTCTACCCCATCGGCCGGCATGCAGTAGCGGCAGCGGAGATTGCAGCGGTCGGTGACTGAGAGGCGGAGATAATTGATCCGGCGGCCGAAGTTATCAATGAGTTCCATAGTGTACCGTAATAATCCCTTACTTGAGGAATGCCCGTTCCACGAAGTCGGCCACCTGCGCCGGGCTGTTCAGGTCAAGGACCGGCACGTCCAGCTCCAACGGCTCGTCGCTTGCCACGGCCAACAGGGTCGGGTCGTGCGCCTCGCCCCGGCAGAGGAGCGTTGCGCTCCGCTCCTTGCGGTGGACCTCGATCTTGGGCAGGCCGCTCTTTTTGAACCCCTCCGTGAGGACGATGTCCACATCGCCAAAGTAGGTGGCTATCAGCTCGTCGATGGGGGGCGAGGCATCGTGTTTCTTCACGACGGCCAGCTTTTCGGGCGAGGAGATGAGCATGGTGTCGGCGCCGGCAGCGGTTAGACGATGGCTGTCCTTGCCCGGATGGTCGATTTCGAAGCGGTGGGCGTCGTGCTTGATGACGCCGAGGCGATACCCCCTCCCCTTCAGTTCCACAATCACCTTTTCGAGAAGGGTAGTCTTCCCGGTCCCCGATTTTGCCACGAACGATACCGCCTTGACCGACATCCCTTCCTCCTTGTTTCGAATCGTTTCAAACTCCCGGGGGGTATTGATGTTAACGAAGGTTCTCCCCGGCACCACAAGACCGGCCAACTCTCCCTGCTCCACGTAGCGTGTCCTCACCTCGGGGTAGAAATCGTAGATCCGGAAGTTCCCCTCCCGGAGCATCCGCTCCATGGCCGGCAGGCAGCCGGTACCGTAAACTGCGAAAAGCGGTTCGAGCCCGTGGGGCATTCGCGGCACCACCACGTCGTATCCATCCCTCATCGAGCAGAGGCGCGCGATCAGCCGCGGATCCGGCCATGGCAGGTCACAGGCTGAAACGAATAAGTACGGCGTCCCTGCCCGCACAAGGGCGGTGTGGAGCCCACCCAGGGCGCTTCCGGTCACGATATCGGGATAGACCGGCAGGCCATGGGATGCAAAGCGCTCCTCCCGGTCGCCCACAAGGATGATATGCGAGAAGAGGGGGCGGAAAGCATCGATGACCCGCTCCACGAGAGGCTTCCCACCGAGGGGAAGAAGCGACTTGTCGCACCCCATGCGGCGGCTCTTTCCCCCCACAAGGATTGCGCCGGAAACATCTGCCGGGCACCGGATATCCATGGTTGAATTGTAAAGGTGGGAGATGGAAGTAGTCAAAGAGTATTTTGACTCCCCCTTGGAGCGTCGGCACTACAGCCAGTGCTCAGGATAGTGCCGATGATGGACGATATTGTTGGTGAAAAGCGCCACTCCCAGGAGAATCAACGTGCCGACAAGGACTGGGTCCACGAGGAAAGAGAGCCCCACTTGCCCCTGTACTCCGATCAGGGCGGTGGCGCCGCCGGGGGGGTGGACGGTGCGGGTGACGTACATGAGGAAGGTCGCCAGCCCGACAGCAAGGGCGATGGCCACCGGGCCGGTACCGATGCAGGCCACCACTGCCACGGCTGTGGCGGCGGAAATCAGGTGCCCCCCCACCACATTGCGGGGCTGGGCCAGGGGGGACTCGGCAGCGCCGAAAAGAAGTACCGCCGAAGCGCCGAACGAACCGATAAGAAGAGGATGGCCCGCGACGCGGGTCACGGCCAGAATGGCGAGGATCCCGGCAGTACCGCTCAGAAATCCCCAGACCGCATATTTGAGGGAAAGGGGTGGAGGCGTCCTCCTTAACCCGCGCCCTTTCATCTTGCGGGGTAATTGTCTTAACCGGCGTTTCAAACTTGTGCCCCCCCTGTCTCCGTTTCAGACGGCCCTTTAATGGCCGCGCCATGGGACGGCAATGCCGCGATCGGCCTCATTCCGGCTTCCTGATCAGTGCGACCGCCGCGATTACCCCCCAGCAGAGGGCATGTCCTGCGATAAAATACTCCACCTACCTGCTCCTTTCCGATTCGCGCCGCTCCAGTTCCGCCAGCCGTTCCTTCAGGGATTTCTCCTTCTGCCAGCGTTCGGTCACATCGCGGATAACGGCGCCGCTCCCCGCCATGGCTCCACTGTCATCACGCACGAGAGCCATGGAGAACTCGGTGGAAATGCGGTCGCCGCCGCTGTGCAGTGCCGGTGCCGAGAGAAGTTTCGTCCCGTAACGGGTCTCCCCCGTTGCCATGACCCGGCGGTACCCTTCCCAGTGCCGTGCCCGAAGGTTCTCCGGGATGATGAGGTCCAGGGACTGTCCCAGGGCCTCGGCGGCGGGAAAGCCGAACATCCGCTCGGCACCGGGACTCCAGAACCGTATGACCCCCTCCAGGTCGGCAAAGATGACGGCGTCGGGAATCCCTTCAACGATGAGGCGGCACAGTTTGTCGTTCGTATCGTCTGCCATGGCAGAACCTCCTGTTCGGTTATCGTACCGGCGGTAACGGTACCGTATTTTTGCGCAGGGGCAACGCTCTCGCTTCAGACGCAGTTCAATGGCTCAAGTAAGGCACCATCGGGATGAGCCGGCGATAGTCGTCATAGGTGAGCGAGCTCTGCCAGTTGCCGGTTGCCATGCCGGCGCCGATGCCGGCGGCGAAGAGAATCACCACCAGTGCCGGGAACGCCCAGGCGGGAAGCGGCCGCTGCCAGAGAGGCGGCGCCATCCGGAGCACCTCCCGTTCGGGGCAATTGGCCACGCAGGTCAGGCAACCGGTGCACTCGGGGGAGCGGACGGTCTCCTTCTCATGAACAGTAAGCCCCGACGGGCAGGCGCGGCTGCATTTGCGGCAACCGGTGCAACCGGCCGCGTCGCGCCGGATCTTGAAGGGGCTCAGAAAGCTCGCCACTCCCAGAAGCGCGCCGTAGGGGCAGAGATACCGGCACCACGCATTTTTGTAGAGGAGCGACAGGCAGGTGAGAATGGCAATGATTGTCACCGTCGTAGCCGACATCCGGGTGAAGAAGTGGAGCATCTTGACGTCGCTCACGGCCCAGTAGGGGGCGTCGAGAAAGGCGGCCAGGGCGAAGGAGGGCATGTCGATCAGGATAATCTTCACGAAGAAGAGGAGGAGCAGGTACTTGACCCCCCTGAGTACCCAGTCCAGCCATCCCCATACCCGGAAATTGCGCCCGAAGAGCCGCGCGCCCAGTTTCCAGGCGGCCTCGGAAAGGGTCCCCACCGGGCAGAGCCAGGAGCAAAAGGATTTTTTGGCCAGGAGACTCATGGCGACGATGGTTATGAAAATGACCAGCGAAGCCGGGTGGACCGGGTTGATGTCGCCCGTGGCAAGCCAGAGTTTCGTACCCGCAAGGGCACCGATGGGAAGGAACCCCTCCACCCCCGGCGGCCTGGAAACCAAGGGGGTGGCTCCGGCCGTCTCGAAGTGGCGGACAAAGATGCCGAAACGGATGCCTATGAAAAGCACCCAGGCGAAAAAACCCCACTGGATGACGGCGCGCCAGGTGGGGATGCGCGCATGCAACTGCTGTTCGTTCATTGTTGTGCCTCGTCAGGAGCGGAATCGGCAGGCGTTCGCCCGCCTCGCCTGCCGATTCCTTATTTTTCAATACTTCTCAGCAGGAAGCGGATCTTTAATCTCATGCTCAGGTTTGAACATCAGCTTTTTGGCTCCGCGGTTGTTAACATACTTCGCAAGCTCCAGGTCCACCGTGGCCGGCACATTTACCCCGGCCCCGGCCAGAGCCTGGCGCAACAACCCATCTGCCTTGCCGGCGTGGCCGGCGGCATCGGCAAGGATACGCAGCGCCTCGGCCGGGTTGTGGAAACCGGTGGAGTTTTCTGCACTGATGAACACTACCCGGTAGAAGGCCTCTTCGTAGTGGTCCCTGGCCTTGGCATAAAGATTCTGGTCAATCTGTCTGCCGGCGGCCTGGGCCTTGTTGGCCATTTCGAAAAGCTTGGCCACGGTGGCGGTGGCATAACCGGTACGGATGAACCGGGACATGGTTTTGTCCTGGATGGAATAAACCTTTTCGCGGAGTTGCTCCGGGCTCTCGGAGTGGCACTGGCGGCAAGCCCCGAGATCATTTTTAAGCGGGCTCATGATACGGTGATCGGTGACCTGCTGGTTCCCTGCCGTGGTTGAGGGCATATGGCAGTCAGCGCAGGATACCCCCGCCTGCCAATGCACGCTGTTGTTGGAGAAGAACTCGAATTCGGGGTGGCGTATGAACGCCATCTTGAAGCCGGTAACGCTTTGGGTCCACTCTCCGCTGGGGGGATTGTTCCGGAGTTGCTTGATGATGTTCTCAATGGTAATCCCGCCCCACTTGCTCCCCTGCCAGGGGAAGAAAACGCCGGTGGATTTCATATCGGCATCCTTGGGGATGCTGTAGGTAACGTGACACTGGGCACAGACCAGGGACCGCATGTCCTGCTGGGACAGCTTGGACTGGTCGACGCCGAGTTGGTCAAGCGCCTTGCCCAGGGTAAAGCCGCGGGAATATTTCAGCGACATATCGCGGTTGTTGTGGCAGTCGATACAGGCAACGCCGAGGGTCTGGTGCTCTTTGGGAATCTGGGCCAGCACCTCCTTGTACGGCTTGGAGAAATAGTCCTTGCCCATCCGTTGCTGCAAAACCGGCGCATAGGGAGTCTTGCAGGTGAGGCAGGTACCGCCGGCCTTATACCGGCTTGGATCGATCTCAAGCTGATCCTCGATCATGTGCAGGTGCCCCCTGGGCTCGGTATATTCAACTCCCATGCCCCAGCCGTTATAGAGGAGCGCCAGGAACGGGTACTCATCCAGCTTGTCGATGCGCTCCCCATCATTTCCCTTTTTGTACTTGCTGAGACCGGCCGGGGTGGACTCTCCGGTCTTTTTCCAAAGCCCGTACTGGAGCGGATAGTCCTTACCCCACTCAGCCGGATCGATGGTGCCGTCAACAGCAGCGGTTTCCCCCCCCTGTTCGATTTTCTTCGGGGTACACCCTACGGCAAGCACCATTGCCGCCACCGCTGCGGCCAGGGCCGTGGCGATGCTCCAGCGTTTCACGCTCCTCTTCTTCATAACGTTCTCCTCTCCTTGTGAAAATCAATGCAAATTACAGCCTGCGTGCCAACCAATGCCAATAATACTACAAGCTCTTCATCGAACCAGTTTGACATAAGTCAAAACCGTGGAATTCTCCCCTGAATTGCTCTTAAAAGAATACAGGATATACTCTCATTACTGAGCCCACACTTATGCGAAAGGGAGGTGAATATCATGGGATCGACCGGGACAGGAAACCGGGGCATCTACCTGGTAGCCGGCGCGATGATCATGCTGGTTGTCGCGTTTTTCGTTCTCTTCGGCCCGCCGAAACTGCTGGCCAAGTCGAGCACGCCCGATTTCTGCGTCGGGTGCCACACCATGGAAAACGAGTACGAGGCATGGATTCACACAGGAGCCCACCGGCGGATCAAGTGCGTCGACTGTCACCTCCCCAACCATAACGCTGCGATGCACTATATCTGGAAGTCCATCGACGGCATGAAGGACGCTATCTTCTTCTATTCGGGGCACGTGCCGGAAATCATCAGGCTATCCAGCCATGGCGAGAAGGTACTGCAAGCCAACTGCATCCGCTGCCACGAGACAACAGTTTCCCACATAGATACCGAACGACATTGCTGGAACTGCCACCGCCGCGTCTCCCACACCCGGAGCGGCGCGATGGAAACTCTCTAGGAGGCTAAACGATGAGACGACTGAATCCTGTTGCATCCATGATTGCCATGGCCGCCGCGGCAACCCTTCTTGCCGTGGGGGGATGCGCCCCCCAGAAGGCCGAGCCGGTAAAGACAGTCCAGATTCCCGACGGCGAAATCGACCCTGCGGTCTGGGGTAAAGCCTATCCCACCCACTATGAGCTCTGGAAGAAGACCGAAGAGCCCACCGAAGCCGGCAAGAGCAAGTACAAGAGAGGCTTCGACGCCGACAAGATCACCTACGACAAGCTCTCCGAGTTCCCCTACATGGCGCTCCTTTTCAATGGCTGGGGTTTCGGCATCGAGTACAATGAGCCCAGGGGACACGCCTACATGGTGCGCGACCAGCTGGAAATTGACGCATCGCGGGTCAAGGCGGGAGGGGTCTGCCTGACCTGCAAGTCGCCCTACGTTCCCAAGCTTCAGAAAGAACTGGGAGCTGACTACTTCAAGAAGCCCTTCAAGGAGGTCCTCGGCCACATTCCCGAAAAAGACCGCAACCTGGGGGTAGCCTGCATCGACTGCCATGACAACCGGGACATGAGCCTCAAGCTTTCCCGCAGCTTCACTCTGGGCGAAGCACTCAAAACCATGGGGGTCGATCAGGCGAAACTTACCCGCCAGGAGCTGCGGAGCGTCGTCTGCGCCCAATGCCACGTCACCTACAACATCCCCAAGGATGCCGAGATGAAATCGGTTGGGGTCTACTTCCCCTGGCAGGGGAGCAAAATGGGTAACATCTCCATCGAAAACATCATCAAGCAGATTCGCAGCGATGCCAGCGTGGGCGAATGGAAGCAATCCGTCACCGGCTTCAAGCTGGGCTTCATACGGCACCCCGAATTCGAGCTGTTCTCCAACAACAGCGTCCACTGGAAGGCCGGAGCCGCCTGCGCCGATTGCCACATGCCCTACACCCGGGTTGGGGCATTCAAGGTATCCGACCACCGCGTCATGAGCCCCCTGAAGAGCGACATGAAAGCCTGCATGCAGTGCCACTCCGAGAAACCCGAATGGCTCAGGGAACAGGTCATCGCCATCCAGGACCGGACAGTCTCCCTCATGCTTCGCTCCGGCTACGCCACCGCCACCGTTGCCAAGCTTTTCGAGAAGGCCCATGCCGCCCAGGCGGAAGGAAAGCAGATCGACAAAGCGCTCTATGACAAGGCGAAGGACCTCTACGAAGAGGCCTTCTACCGTTGCGTATTCATCGGCGCCGAGAACTCCGTCGGCTTCCACAACCCCACCGAAGCCATGCGGGTGCTGGGGGATGCCACCGCCTTCGCCACCAAGGCCGAGGCACTGCTGCGCCAGGCACTGACCAAGGCTGGCGTCGATGTCCCCCTTACCGTCAATCTGGAACTTAACAAGTATTTGGATCAGCGGGGGGAGAAGAAACTCAGATTCGACCCGAAGGTGGAGATCAAGGATCCATACGGAGTGCAGGTAAGGTTCTGATCTCGCCCTGATCCCATCAAGCCGTTAGACATGAAAGCCCCGGAGACTTCTTCTCTCCGGGGCTTTTCGTTTCCAAAAGATCAACCGATCACCCACCAAAACATTAAAGCCATTTCACGTAGCACCCCGCGAAATAACCAAACCCATCGAGAGCAAAACCACCGCGAACAGCAAAAGAATCGACGGCCGCAGTCATTTTTTTCCACCACAACACCCTAAAATCACAAGGACACCAATAAAATTAAAACTACTTAAATAAATGTTGCACATTATCGTGGGTACATACAGTGCAACTACCCTCACACGAAACTACCGCGCTCATACCACCTCCATAACTGCAAGCCTTACCCCGGGATCCCCAAAATGGTTCCTTTTCAGGAGTCGCGGCAGATCCCGGTTTTACATCGGAATCATTCCAGCGGAAACAGGCTCTGCCGACGATGCTTGGATTGTGGCGGCAAAGCCGCGCACAGGTATGCCGCATGGACGCGGCCGCATCTGTCGGCCGGCCCGCATGCAACCGGCAACGCCCGGGAAAGGAGGTTATTCACCAAGCTGTTCCGACGACCAGCACTGCGAACATGTGAAATCAAGGAGATGAAGGAGAAGCTATGAAGAACAAGAATATCTCGGGTTGGATTGCCCTGTTCTTGTGTCTCGTCTGTTCCCTGTTCCTCATGAACGGGAGCGGTTACGCGGCCGTGAGCAAGACCGATGGCACTCTTACCGGCAAGGTCACCATTTCGGGAACCAGAACGGCAATCCCGGGGGCCACCATCACAGCGGTGGGCACCACCGGCACCTTTACAGCCGTAACCGGCACAACCGGCAGTTACACCATGTCGCTGCCACCCGCCACATATACCGTAACCTGCAACGCCGAAGGCTATGTCTCAAAGACGGCATCAGCGACCCTCAAGGCCGGGGTCAAGACAGTCCTCAACTTTGCCCTACTCAAAGCGACAGTCACCACCGGCACCCTGACCGGTGCCGTCACCAACAGCGCCACCGGCACAGGGGTCTCCGGAGCAACCGTGGCAACCGCCACCGGCGGTTACAGCGCCACCACCGACAGCACCGGCAAGTACACCATCGCCAACATCACCGCCGGCACCTATAACGTCAACTGCACAGCCGACGGCTTCGCCATCCAGACTAAATCGGCCACAATCGCTTCCGGCGCCACGACCCCCCTCAATTTCGCCCTGATTTCATCGTCGGCCACCATCGGAAGCCTGACCGCAACCCCGTCAACATTCACCGAACTGGCAATCCCCACCATCAGCCTTACGGCATCGGTGGACGGCACCGCCTCCAGCTATGAATGGAGCCAGGTATCCGGCCCCAAAGTCCCCCTGTCCGGCAGCAGCGCCACAACCGCCACTGCCGACGTGAGCACCCTGAACGTCGCCGCGGAGGCCACCCTGGTCTTCCGGCTGACCGTAACCGGGTCCGACGGAGTTTCCGCAAGCCGTGACGTGACCGTTGCGGTTCAACCGACGGACATGGTTCCGTTCCTGGGCACCAATGTGCAACTGGGAGGCTCCACCACCGCCGTGGCCAAATTCACCTACGGCGGCGCCACCTGGAGCGCCTTCAACGTGGGCAACATCTTCAAGACGACCCCGGTCGGCATGACCAAGGGGGCAGTCTACTCCGTGGTGCTGCCCGGCTTCATCTTCGACCTCGACGTGGTTTCCCACAACGGCAAGGTCTACGCCCTGGCCTCCTGCGGCAGCGCCGGAATCGCCCTCGTCGACATCTCCAACCCGACGCTTCCGGCCCTGGTGCGGACCATGCCGGTCAACTACTACCAGGACGGCATCACCTTCACAGACGGCGGCGGCACCATCTGGACCGGCAATGTCATCGAGAGCGCCTCGGCATCCATCACCTCGGTGGAGACAGACGGCACCACCCTCTGGATCGGAGACTTCGACTACGGCATCCACAAGACGGCCCTGGCCAACCTGATGAACGGCGTGGCCGAAGCCGACGGCACCATCCTCGTGGACCAGGAGATCTACACCCTCCAGTACGCCGGGGAGAACCCCTGGGGGGGCCCCGTTTCGCTGAAGCTTTACAACGGCAGGATATTCGCCAGCCTCGGACCTCTCGGGCTCAACATCTATGACGCCGCCACCCTCGGCTGGATCGGCCGCTACAACCTCTACACCGACACGGCCCGCACCGAAGACTACTTCGGCGCCTTGAACGTGGCAACCGCGGTGGGTAGCGACGCCGCCACCGGCGACCTCTTCCTGGACGACTTCACCGGCATGCCCGACTACCGCCAGGTCCAGTACGAAATCCTCGTGGTCATGAAGGGAACCGGCGCAGGAGCCACCCCCTGGGCGGATTTCGAGCGCAACGGCAAGTGGTACTACAAGGCCCAGGACGTGGATATCGCCGTCCAGGGGACCCGCACCATCGCCTACGTGGCCTACTCCCTCGGCGGCGTGGTGGCAATCGACATAACCAACCCGGCAGCCCCGGCCTACCTGGGTTACTTCCCCGCCGTGCCGGTCAACGGGCCCTATGAAACCAATTCCCTCCCCTCAAGCATCCTCCCCTATGAAGGGGCCGGAATGCTTAAGGAATCAGGCGTCACCGGCGTGCGGGTTTCCGGCGACCGGGTCTACCTCACCGACCACTTCGCCGGCCTGGTGATCCTCGACAAGGCATCCCAGCCGGATCTCTACTGGCACGGCTCCAATCCGCCCTACAGCAACAATACCAACGGCGTCGCCGACGACAATGTCCCCGACTACGAAGACGTAACCATCTACGACATGAGCCCCTGGGATCCCCTCGACAACGAGTCGCTCCCCTGGGCCTTCTACCAGGCCCCCTGCCTGCTGGCCACCAAGGAGTTGAACGGCCACGGCTACACCCTGCTCCTCAACGAGCCGGTAGACCCCACCAGCGCAGGCACCGTGGACGTGCTGGAGGCCTCCAGCGCCGGCGGTTTCGTCTTCGTTGACGTAACGAACCTCACCGCCGCCAGCATGTACGACCGCTTCACCATCGCCGCCTACTTCCCCACCACCGACGAGATCGGCGCCGCCGCCGACGGAACCGCCACCCAGACCATCGCCCTGGGGCACTCCTCGGGCATCGAGGCGTCCGCCGGCTACCTCTACGTTTCCGACGGCCCCCACGGCGTCATCGCCTTCAACCTGAACGACGCCCAGGGCTATCCCACCGACTCGGTCCACGTGGTGGCCAACACCCTCCAGGACGAGTATCCGCAGCTGGTGGGGACCGAGTGGATCTACCCGGCCTCCCACACCGTCCGCAACGTGTTCGATTTCGCCCGCGGCATCACCTGGGCCCAGTGCGTCGGCAACGGCATGCGGAGCGTTTCCGTGGCCGGCGTGGAAGCGGGTCTCGGGCAGGTGGGCGCCCCCTACCTGATGAAGCTGCAGCGTGACGACCTCTTCGAGCACAACTCCGACTTCACCGTCAAGGCCCTTCCCTTCCAGGACAAGGCCTACGACGTGGAGTTCCGGGGCAACTACGCCTACGTGGCCGACGGCCCCAACGGCATCACCATCTACGACGTTACCAAAGACCCCTCAAGGGCCAACAGCGGTTTCTACGTCAACAACGTCGGTTCCAACCTGGGCGAACCCCTGCTGGGGACCGCTTCGGGCATCGAGCTGTGGCAGAACCCGGCCAACGCCAGGCTCTACGCCATTATTGCCTCCGGCCCCTACGGCGTGGGCGTGGTGGACATCACCGATCCCATGGCCATGAAAATCTTAAAGGTCTTCGAGCCGATCAAGATCGAGGACGGCGACATCGGCGTGGCTGACGGCCAGGCCATCGACGTGGAAGTCATCGGCGACAAGGCCTACTTCAGCTACGACAGTTTCGGCGTGGTCTGCTACAGCATGGCCGACCTGATCGCGCCGGTGCCGGTGGGGGTCGACCCGACCGAGATATTCCTCAAGAACACCTCCGGCACGGTGATCTACGACTACCGGCCGGCAGCCCTGGGCCAGTTCAAGCTCCAGTACGTCCCCGGCTACGAAGACGTTGCCGGCGGCGCCGTCCGGATGGACTACACCCAGCAGAACGGCAAGCTTTACATCTATGCGGCATTCGGCGAGGCCGGGCTCCTGAAGATCGACTATACCAACCCAGTGGCTCCCCTCCTGGTTGAACGCAAAGACACCTCAGCGGAGGCGTCCGACGTGGTCATCGCCAACGGCCGCATCTATGTGGCCGACGGTAGCGGCGGGCTCGTTTTCTTCAAGTAGCCCGGCTTTCAAAACACAAGTGCCCCGGAATGGCCCGGGGCACTAAATCAAAACAAAGGAAACAAACACATGAAAAAATTTATAACCGTAGCAGCCCTCACATTGCTTGCAGCCGGCGGAACCTCAACCATGGCGGAAGCAGCAAAGAAAGTGCCGGTCCCCACAGTAACCTATACCAACAACCTCTCCAACCCGGTCATCTTTGCCGAAGGAACCGGCCTGACCGGTTTCCCCACCGCGGAGGCCACCGGGCTGCGCGGACCGGTTGAATCCCTTACCGAGGTCTACCCCTACAATGGCATCAACTACTATCTGCAACAGACCGTAAACACCTGGCAGGCCGACTGGCGAAACGGCCAACCGGGCGGCGAAACAGTTGAAGTGGACTGGTCCGACAACATTGTCCGGACCACCTGGTCCTCAGCATCGGTCATCCGGGTGGAAGTGGTGATGGGCAAGGAACTGACCACCCCCATGAACGGCTATGACATGACCTACCTCTTCGGCGAGGGAATCGCCGAGGTCTGGGGCACCACCGGCACGAAAATCCCGGCCGGCTTCCCCACGGTCTACTCCATCTGCGCCCGGCTCACCATCCAGAAGCTTGACGGCCCCAACGGCAACGTGGTCGGCACCCTCTATGACAGCGCCATCTACGACCGCTTCGGCGTTGACGGCCCGACCAGTGCCTACGCGGCCGAAGTCAACGTCCCCGGCAAGGTCATCTACGGATACAACTGGGACCTCGCCAAATTCGACATGGCCAGCATAGGTCTCCCCACCGAGCCGAAATCCGGCTGGTACCGCCTCAGCTTCAGCCTTGATCCGGTGGCGGCCTACAGCGTCACCGACGCCAGCGGCGTTGTTCGCAACTACGCGGTGCCCCGCAACACCGTGCTCGGCAGCCTGAACGCCCTCGACGTTCCGGGCACCAGCGTTCCCGAGGTCGTGCTCTACCCCCCCAAACTTTCATCGGGAGAGGTCTCGACTCTGGAAATCTACGTAAAACCCGCCACCGGCAAGAAATAGCTCTCCGACACTTCAATAATCTGCCAATGATTTTTGATGGGACTACGGTCCCATCTTTTTTCCAACATCAATCATTATAAGCATATATTTGGCATCTACGTTTTTTGACTGCTTATAATCTGCTGTAAGTCGATGAACTGTTGGTAACCCCACCGCCCTCCCCCTGCCGTTTATTGGAAAAAACTCTAAAGTCTGGAACTAACCGTCCGATAACTATAGGTAATGGCTATCTTTTTTATTAAGCAAAATGTAAGAATATTCATATGTTTGCATTTCACTCCAGCGTATTTCCGGTTTTCCTGTCGACGGCCGGTGAGTATTGCTGAAATTAATTTTTTTACAATCGGGAGGGAAAAGGGGTGTTTCAGATGGAAGTGAGTATTGGCAGGCGGCTGACCTTGAACATGGTCTGGGGAGTTTTGGTTGTTCTGGTGCTGGTGGCCGGCAACTGGATCGGCATGGGGCGCCTGGAGCACTTGCAGGTGGTGAGCCACGACGCCATGGCACGCAGCAGGTCCGCCCAGGAAACCAAGGTAATCGGAGAGAAATTGTATCGCTTCATTCTGGAGGCAATAGCCAACCCGGAGATGGCCAGCAGCTCATCCAAGGGGTGGCAGGACCGAAAGGCCGAAGGGATAGCCAAGCTGCAGCAGTTGTCCGAACAGGCGAAAGGCGATGCAGCCCTGAGCACTATGGTTTCCGCCGCCGACAAGGCATTTCACGGAACGATTACCCTCTTCGAGAACAAGTTGATCCCGGCCATCGAACGCAGTGCAAGCTCAGATGAGCTCATGGACATTGATGACGAGATCGCCATGGAGGCCGACAATCTGAGCATCAATCTGATGAAAGTTGCCGACACCCTCGATAAACGCGCCGTTGCCGCGAGCAGCCAGTACGATTCTTTCAGCCATAAAATCAAGTTATTCTCCCTGGCCCTGGGGATTATCGGCATCACGCTGCTGGTGGTTTTTTCCTTCTGGCTCGGCCGCTCGATCATGAAGCCGCTCAGGCAGGTTATTGCCATGATGAAGGATGTGGCGGAAGGAGAGGGAGACCTCACCAAGCGCCTCGACCACCATAGCAACGACGAACTGGGCACGCTCTGCACGGAGTTCAACACGTTTGTCGGCAAGGTTCACGACACCATTTCACGGACCTCCTCCGTAGCCGGAAACGTGACCGGGTCGGTGGCTGAGATCAGCCGGACAGCCGAGCAGCTTGCCGGCGGAGCGGAAGAGGTCGCCTCCCAGGCGGTGATGGTTGCAACGGCCAGCGAGGAGATGGCCGCCACCTCCTGCGAGATCGCGGGCAATTGCCAGGCAGCGGCACAGGCATCGAGCCACGCGAAGGAAACGGCTTCACGGGGATTTGCCATGGTGGAAAGCACCATAGCGGTCATGAACCAGATCGCTCAGCGGGTGAAATTATCGGCCGATTCGGTCCAGGGACTTGGGGCCCGTTCCGACCAGATCGGCGAGATTGTCATGACAATTCACGACATTGCAGACCAGACCAACCTGCTGGCCCTGAACGCGGCAATCGAAGCGGCCCGTGCCGGCGAGCAGGGGCGCGGTTTCGCCGTCGTCGCCGATGAGGTTAGGGCGCTTGCAGAGCGGACCTCCAAGGCCACCCGCGAAATCGGGGATATGATCAAGGGAATTCAGGGGGAGACCAAAAACGCAGTCATCGCCATGGAAGAGGGTGTCAAGGAAGTCGAATCGGGAACCAGGGAGGCAACGAAATCGGGCGACGCACTCCATGAAATAATGCAGGAAATCGAACAGCTCAACGGCCAGGTAGGTCAGATTGCCTGTGCCGCAGAACAGCAGACCGCCACGACCATGGAAATCAGCGGCAGCATCCAGCGCATCAAGGATGTTGCCCAGGAAACCGCAGGGGGCGCCCATGCCAGCGCCCACACCTCGGCACAGCTCAATGACCTCTCCCGCGAACTGGACCAACTGGTAGGCCAGTTCAAGGTATAAGGATTTCCCCGCACCGCCCGGGCAGCCTCACCTGCCCCCGCAACCGCACATGAGAAGGCGGGAGGAACCATCTCCTCCCGCCATTGCTTAAGCGCACTCCTTGCAGGTGCCCCCCTTCCAACACGATCCGCAACCAATACTTCGAAATAAAAGCAGCACGGACTGGTTCGGAGTCAACCTCCGTCAGCGGCCATTCGTTAATGGTGAGTAGTTACACGACGCCAGGCACCGGTTGGAGATAATGGCGGGGCAGTATCGACACGCACCTCCGGAGGCTCTCTTTGACAGGCCGGCTGCATACGATACACTTGTTGCACCCAAAACATCAGATAACCGCCTGCATTGCCGTAACTTTTCCACCGGAAGATACCGGCGTGCCATTCGGCATGCGCCGCCAACAACCCTGCGTAGCATAAACGGAGGACAATATGCGGAAATTACATTATGGAATTGTCGTGCTGACGATGCTGATCTTCTGCTCGGTGAGGCCTGTTTCGGCCCAGATCAGCATCGGCATCGGACTGCCCCACGTCAGCATCGGGATTAACCTGCCCCTCTACCCAGAACTTGTGCCGGTGCCGGGGTATCCCGTCTATTACGCACCACAAGTAGCGGCAAACTATTTCTTCTACGACGGCCTCTACTGGGTTTTCTGGCACGAGGACTGGTATGCCAGCGAATGGTACAACGGCCCATGGTGGCTTGTGGAACCGGAAATCGTGCCTCTGTACATCTTGCGGGTGCCGGTACGCTACTACCGGTATCCTCCCCCCTATTTCAGAGGATGGCGGCACAATGCGCCTCCCCGCTGGGGCCAGTATTGGGGGCGCGAGTGGGAGCATCACCGGAAAGGATGGAACAAATGGGATCGCCGGCACGTCCCGGCGCGGGCTCCGCTGCCCGTCTACCAGCGCAATTACACGGGAGACCGCTATCCCCGGCAAATGGAAGAGCAACGGACGTTACGCCATGAACACTATCGTTACCAGCCGCGCACCAGGGCGATCCGGCAGCACTTTCAGCAACCCGGCGACAGAGGCGTAACGGCGCCGGTCCAACGGCAGAGGCAGGACACCCCCGGAATGAGGGCTCCACGGCAACAGATGGAACAAAGGGTGCCGGCACCCATACAGCGGCAACAGAGGGAAGAGCGCCGGATAAGAACCCCGGCGCAGATCCCCCCAACACAGCAGAGAAGTCCGCAGTTCAAGGGACAGGGACCACAGCAGGGAACCATCCAGCAGACGCCGCGGCCGCAGCGGCAGGAGCAACGGTACCAATACAGGGAAAAGACCCAGGAGCCCAGTCGCGGACGAGAGCAACGGCAGGAGAGAGAAGAACGCCGGGGGAGGTAAAACAACATCCCGCATTCCGGAGGTAATACTTTCGGATGTCCGTTACCCTCTGCACAAAGCAAAGGCGGCCAAAAGGCCGCCTTTTGCATTTCGATATTTATCTCCCCCGGCAGTCCGGAAATCCCATCATCACCTGGCCGAAAGGTCGTGGGGAACGGTCACCGTACGGCTCAAGGAAGCCCCGGTCCCGGCTTCGTTCCTTACAAAGACCGTGACCGAGTAATGGCGGCCGTCCTTGTCCTGGCCATGGCGCATGGCCTCAACCGGGAGCGCCGCGCTGAAGCTCCCGCCCGGTCCAAGCTGCACGGTTCCGACCCCCGACATGACTCCGTACTCATCCTCGATGGAGTAACCGGCTTCGGCCGTCATGCACCCTTCGGGCATCCGGACTGTTCCGCTCAGCACCACCTGGGTCATGCCGTGATCCGGCGGCCAGACCACTTCCGGCTGGAGCGAGTCCAGCGTGACGACCGGAATGCCGCTGCACTGGGAGGGGACCGTCACAGCGATGCGGATGCCGTTGCCTGCCAAGGCGGTGTCGTGGGAAGCCATCGCCCGCGACAGCATCTTCCCGGAGTAAACACCACTGGCCGTCCCCTCCGGGACGCGGATTCTCAGCAGGATCGAAGCACTGGAACCGCCAGAGGCAAATGTCATGGACGGCGACAATGACAGCCAGCCAGCGGGAAGGTTGCCATCGACAAGCTTGTTCAGGAAGAGCAGATAGAAGGTTGAGGGGTTATCGCCTGCAACGGTCACCTTCACCAGCGACTGCCCCTCGCCTCCAGCCGGAATGGTCATGGATATGCTCTCCGGCTGATACTCTATGGAGGACGCCGAAACACTCTCTGCACACCAGGCCAGCCACAGGGCAACAAAAACGGCGAGACATTTTCTCACGGCGCACCTCCAACCGGAATTTATCGCTATATTCTAGCCACTTGCAGCCAGCAAGGTCAATATTTTTGATGAGGCCAAGACCGTGGCACCGCCGCCGCAGAACAGGGCTCCACCACCCTCACCGGAAACACGGGAAATATCTGGCACAGCGGACAGGCTGGATGCTTTGAGTAAAGGAGAAAGACAAAGGCCGCCCGGAGATTCAGGCGGCCTTTGGGTTGCTTTATGGCAGGCGCGGGGCCTCTGAGGTCACTCCGCCGGCTCACTCGCCGCGTCCATGGAGGAGAGCAGTTGCTCCGCGAGCCCCTCGATGTTGGCAGTCAGCAGGGCACGCCACCCCTCGGGCGTACGCCGCAGCGTCATCACGTCGGTACTGGAAACCGTGAGCTTGTCAACGGCGGTATTCGACCGGAAAACCACGTGCATCAGCTCCTTTCCCTCCGGCACCTGACCGATCACCGTCATCTCCAGGTTGCGCACCGCCTCGCCGAATCCCGGCACGCTCTCCTCCAGACCCGACATGAGCCGCACAAAGACCTCCCGGTCCTGCAGTTTCCGGAACTCCTCGGCCCCTTTGACGCCGAAGAGCGCCGAAAACACCTCCTCTGCATCCGGCAACTCCGCAAGCGGGGCGAACATATTTTTCAGCCGGCTCAATGCATCCGGATGCATCAGGCGGGAATAGGCCTCCCAGTCCCCCTTTTTCAGCGTCGCCGACAGCCGCGCCGTCACGGCTGCGGGGCTCTCCTCCACGCCTTCGGCCGCCATGGCGGGAACTGTGATCAACGTCGCAAAAAGGAGGGTTAAAACGACCATCAGCTTTTTCATAATGGCTCCTTTGGAGTGTTTTGGGTTTCAAGTCCTCACCCACCGTCAGTTCGATCCCGCATACGATGACGTGTTGCAGCGGGCCTGGCATGTCGAAACGAGGTTGTCGTGGCATAAAAAAAGACATCAAATATCTCATCGGTGGGGTGCCTCTGTTGTTCCAGGGAGGGCGCCGGTTGTACGTTCAACAATACCATGAACTTGAGACCGCAGCGCCGCGCCGTCCTTCATCTTGAGTATGAGATAAAGCCCGAAAGGCAGACAACAAAGGGTCGCAAGAGCCGCATACATGGGCATGGCGTTATGCACAACGATCTTGTCGGACCGCAAATGGATCTCCGTGACGATTCCGAGAGATTTGACCACTCGCAGGCAGTTGCGGTTAAGTGGTGGGATTTTTATTTTGTAACCATCCGGCAACTGCCTGGCTAATTCTTCCCTAAGGGAATCTACATCCTTGGCAATTTCAGGAATGATCGCGTTGCCCATGAATATATCTCTCTGGATTACTCCAGGCCTCCCCCATAGCGGTCTCAGGACTGGTCTTTGCCCGTTTCCTCCAGCGGCTGATTCCACGCCAATTTGACCCAAGGGCTCTTCTGGTCTGAGAGAAGAAATTTGCTCGCAACGAGCACTGTCGGCTCACTGCTGCCCGCCCAGAATTCACGCCCCAGCAGGTAGTTATTGCCCATTTCTTCCCATGATGTAAATGTTGCCTGAATCACTTTGGCGGCTGCCATGATTTCCTGCCAGGCTTCATCCTCAGTAAGATACCCAGCTCTGCCGGCACATTCGGCCACATAAACCAGCCGGCAATAGTCCCACGCGATAATGCTTTTTTTGCCTACGGTATCTTTGTGCTTGTACACCAATTGGAGTTGTTTCTGTATCTCGGGCTGGTTTGCATAGCTGCTTACCAGTTGGTTGAATTCATTCTGATTGCTCTGTGAAATCTCCTTCAGCACGAGATTGAATTCCTCGCGATGGCCTTGCTCCCTGAGGAATTTGATCGCATCGAGAGCAGTCTTATGGTCTTGAATCTCCCAATCACTCCTCAGCATCTCCTGAAGGTCTTTTACATCAGCGGCGCCTCCTGGAACATCCAGCTTCATATCGTTGGCTTTCTTGGGAATAGCAGAGGTTGCGAGCGCCCATTTTTGCGACTCGGTCAATGAGCTTTCCTTTGAAGATGAGTTCTTACACCCTCCCATTACCATCATTGTCATGACCATCACCAGACAAATAACAATACTTGCAATTCTTCCTGAATTCACTTGTTATGCCTCCTTGAATTTGAGCCAGACCCCATGGTATCTAGACATTACATTTGACTTACCGCTTAAAATACTGCTTTGTACCGATCGATTAATCCAACTAGTTTTAATGATGGATGCCAATCTTTTTTGCGACGTAGTTCATCTAGAACTGCAAAAGACGCTCGTAGCAAGTCTCTATTTGTTAAATCTTCAAATTTATCATAACTATCTGCATATTGCGGTGGCAACTCATGCTTAAGAACACTCTTTATCTCGTCTATCAATATATCTATGTGATCCATAATTATCCTTACAATAGTTACAGTTTAGTTATTGTTCCTGGGTCAACAGGTATTGGGCCATCTACAATGACTTGTGTTGCCTTGCCCGGGCCATATATCTTGTAATCTTTTGTCAACGGTTCCGGATAATCTGCAGTACCCCATTTGCCGTTTGGAATCTTCATTTTATCTATGATGTCCAATGAATTGCCTGAAACTCGATAATCAGGGCGATATGGGATTTGCAATTTATCACTTGCGACAATGCCATCATCAATTTTGTCAAAAGATACGTATGTACCACCACGTTTAGCTGGCAAAGTCCCTGCCCGAGCATCTTGCATTGGTGCAAACTTGGAATTAGCATATCTATGAAATTGGGCAGGTACTGCTTGACCATTAGGGGTTACATAAAAATCTATTTTCCCGTTTGCCTTACGATATCGATGGTCAGATGCCTTCCCACCACACCCCGCCAACCCCAGCGGATCAACCCACTGCATCGGGTCATGCACATAACCATGGGTCCTTAATCCCCCCTCCAGCCGGATCGGGTCCTGACTCAGGTACTGGCTGCTTTCGGGATCATAGTACCGGTTCAGGTTGTAGTAAAGGCCGCTCTCTTCGTCCTCCCACTGGTTCTGGAACCGGAGTTCGCAGTCGACTTCGGCAAAGATCGTCTCTTCGCCGTTGACGACTTTTCTCCTCTGTCTGGTGATGGTTGCCGCACCCCACAGGGCATGGTCGGCCTGCCAGACGCACTCCCCTTCGGCGTCGAAGAGCTCCTTCGGGGTGCCGAGGTGGTCGGTGACGATGGGGTAGATGCTGCTTGCCCCCTGTTCGACGATTTCCTTGGCAATGGGGATGAAGGTGCCCGGCTCGAAGTGCCAGCGGTGGATGACGGTTTCTGTGCCGGTGGTTCGGTGCTCTTCGGCAAGGGTGGCCCCCTGCCAGAGGTAGGTGACGCTCTTCTCTTTGCCGAGGCACTCTTTTTTCACCCGCCGGCCGAAGGCGTCGTAGGTGTAGCGCCAGGTTTCGCCTTCGGGGGTGGTTACTTCCCGCAGCCGGTCCAGTTCGTCCCACCGGTAGCGCCAGGTTTTGGGGCGGAAGCCGTGGCGGGCGTGGGTTTTCTCGACGACCCGGCCGCGGCTGTCGTGGCGGTAGGAGGTGAGGCCGATGCGGGTGACGACATCCCCCTCGTAGTGGTGCTGCCGGTGGGGGGTGTAGGTGAGGTTTTTTATGGCGTCGTACTGGTAGCGCTCGGTGGTGGCAGGGGCAAGCCCCTTGCGACGCTGGACGCCGGTCACCTGGTCGCGGGGGTCGTAGGTGTAGCGGGCGCTGCCGCGAATGGTGTCGTCGACCCCCACCAGCCGGGAGGATTTGTCCCAGCGGTATTCTCTTCAGATTTCCCCAATAGCGAAATATGTGGAATATCTCTAATTTACTGCTCACTATTTTCGTTAAGATTTATCAAAAACATGATTTAGCGCATCATTTTCTGTCCTATACAACTCAGCCCACGCAATACCTTGAAGGGATGAAGCGTCTATCAGTTCCTCTCTTGTTACATCTGAGTCTGTTGGAATAGCTACGTGAACAAAGCATGGAAAAAAGGTAATTGGGAAAAGACCATAAGACTCATGTCGGTGCGTTAAAACCACTAACTTAACATCACCTGGCCTGCCATATTTCTGCCCAACCAGCGGAGGATCAATTTCAACCATGGCAGCTTCCTTGCCGGTGCTAAGAAAAACTTTATTCAGAAATACACACTTTCGTGGTTTTTCAAATTCGTAACTGTCCATTGATGATAAATAATATGTTGGCAAATTCATTTCAAAACTCCGGATTTACTCCACTAACTCTAACGATCTCAATAGCACCACTGTCAAAAGGATCAGGTATAATGTATTCATCAAGACCACCGTCCATTCCATCCAATGGCAGTGCTTTGCGTTTAAGAACTACTTTATTGGGATCCTTGACTTTGGCCTCTATGACAAATCTACCTGTATTATTTGCTCCACTTTCTCCTCCGGATGGCAAGCCAGCAGAGTTCCTAAAATTAGGAACCTTAGCAGGATTCGTCCTTGTCCAAGAGGCACCATTAGGCTTAGCGTCCCCCCCATAAACTCGGTAAACTTTATCACCTTTCCTAAGGTTGCGGATTTTGCTACCCGTCTTTCCTCCACACCCCGCCAACCCCAGCGGATCCACCCACTGCATGGGATCATGCACATAACCGTGGGTTCTTAATCCCCCCTCCAGCCGGATCGGGTCCTGGCTCAGGTACTGGCCGCTTTCGGGATCATAGTATCGGTTGAGGTTGTAGTAAAGCCCGCTCTCTTCATCCTCCCACTGATTCTGGAATCTGAGTGCGCAATCAACTTCGGCAAAGACCGTCTCTTCACCGTTGACGACTTTTCTCCTCTGTATGGTGATGGTTGCCGCGCCCCACAGGGCGTGGTCGGCCTGCCAGACGCACTCCCCTTCGGCGTCAAAGAGTTCCTTGGGGGTGCCGAGGTGATCGGTGACGATGGGGTAGATGCTGCTTGCGCCCTGTTCGACGACTTCCTTGGCGATGGGGACGAAGGTGCCCGGCTCGAAGTGCCAGCGGTGGATGACGGTTTCCGTGCCGGTGGTCCGGTGCTCTTCGGCAAGGGTGGCCCCCTGCCAGAGATAGGTGACGCTCTTTTCTTTGCCGAGACACTCTTTTTTCACCCGCCGGCCGAAGGCGTCGTAGGTGTAGCGCCAGGTTTCGCCTTGGGGGGTGGTGACTTCCCTCAGCCGGTCGAGATCGTCCCACCGGTAGCGCCAGGTTTGGGGGCGAAAGCCGTGACGGGCGTGGATCTTTTCGACGACCCGGCCCCGGCTGTCGTGGCGGTAGGAGGTGAGGCCGATGCGGGTGACGACGTCCCCCTCGTAGTGGTGCTGCCGGTGGGGGGTGTAGGTAAGGTTTTTTATGGCGTCATAGTGGTAGCGCTCGGTGGTGGCCGGGTTGAGCCCCTTGCGGCGCTGGACGCCGGTCACCTGGTCGCGAGGGTCGTAGGTGTAGCGGGCGCTGCCGCGAATGGTGTCGTCGACCCCCACCAGCCGGGAGGATTTGTCCCAGCGGTAGCGGCGGGAGAGCTCCGCGCTGCCGAAGGGCTGGGTGAGGTTCCGCAATCGCCCGGCCACCTGCTCCCGGAGCCGGCCGCAGGGGTCGTGGCTTTGGGCCAGGGCGAAGCGCTCGCGCTCATCGTCGCCCCGAAGCGACCGCTCGGTTTCGAGGCCGAGAAGGTTGCGCCGGAAGCTCACGGCGTGGCCATTGGTGGCATATTCGGCGAGAAGCCCGGCGGGGTCGAAGGTGAGTTCGGTGGCGCCGCTTGGCGTCGTGCGGCCGGTGCAGCGGCCGGCCTCGTCCCGGGTGTAGTCGATGGCGACGCCGTTCTGGGTCTCGGCTACGAGGCGGCCCCGGTCGTCGTAGGTGAAGGTGAGATCGGTTTCCGGCGTGTCGCTGCCGATTGCCCAGGTGGCGGCGCGGATGAGCCGGTCGCTTGCGTCGTACTCGTAGCCGATGCGGCTGTCGGCGGTTTCGATGGCGGCAACGCGGTCGTGGCCGTCCCAGGTGATGCGATGTTCGAAACCGTCGGGGAGGCGCTTGGCCGTTACCCTGCCGAGGGGGTCGCGGGTGTAGGCGGTCTGGCGTCCGGCCCAGTCGGTTTCGTGCCGCAGCCGCCCGGCGGCGTCATAGCCGTAGCTCCAGTGCCGGCCTTTGGCGTTGGTGACCCGTACGAGGCGAGCGGCGCCGTCGTAGTCGAGGGAAGTGCCGTGGCCGGCGGGGTCGGTGATGCTGCGCAGGAGGTCGAAGGCGCCGTGGCGGTACTTGGTCGTCTGCCCTTCGGCGCCGGTGTGGAGGGCGATCTGCCCTTCGGCGTCATAGGCGTAGCGCTCGGTGCCGCCGTCGGGGTGGATGACGGCGCTCAAGTCCTCGCGGAGGTTGTCGGGGCCGGGCTCGTAGAGGTAGCGGGTGGGGTGCCCCGCCGCGTCAGTGGTTCTGAGGATGCGGCCCCACCGGTCCTGCTCGATTGTCGTGCGGTGGCCCAGGGGGTCAATGAGGCCGGTGAGTCGCCCGCGGCGGTCGTACGCCCATTTTGTCTCCGCGCCGTCGGGGGCGGTTTCGGAGACGAGCCGCCCCTTTTCATCGTAGGCGTAACGATGGATGACGCGGTCGGGGCCCATGGCGAGGGTGACGTTGCCGCGGCTGTCGTACTCCCACACGGACATGCTGCCGTCCGGATGCTGAATGCCCGTAAGGAGCCCGTAACGGTCATAGCTGCAGCGGGTGGTTCGGCCGGTGCTGTCGGTTTCGGCGACCATCTGCCCCAGGGTGTCGTAGTCGTAGGTGGTGACGCGGCCCAGGGGGTCGGTGGTGGAGAGCCTCCGTTCAATCCCGTCGAAGGTCTGCTCGGTGACGTTGCCTAGGGGGTCCTCCTCGCGGATGAGAAGGTCGTTTTCGTTGAAATAGTAAACGCTGCGGGCGCCGGTGGCATCGATGTACTCGGTTTTCCACTCATCGGGGGAGTAGATGAACCGGTCGTTGTATAGCCCTTCAGGGGTCCGGGTGGCAATTACCCGACCCGCCGCGTCGTATTCGAACTCGACCCGGGTGGGGCCGCTGTCCCGCCACTGTTTCAGCCATCCTTCGCCAGTGTAGGTGTAGTGGAACTCCCCGGTGAATCGGCCATGGACATCGGCGAGCCTCCCGCCGTCATCGTAGCGGTAATGGACTACGGGAATCGGATCCCCCTCCATGGCAACCGATTCGATGAGGCCTTCGGGGGTGGTCCTGACGCTGAAGGCAACGCCGTCAGAGTGGATGACGCGACGCAGATGTCCCTTGTCGTAGCGGAAGTCGATACGGTTGCCGTTCCGGTCTTCGATAGCGGTGAGGATGCCGGTGGCGGAGTCTTCCGACATGGTGAAAACAAGGGTCTGCTGGGTGCGGATGTCGAAGAGCCGGGCCGATTCGATGGTCCCCGAAAGCCGGTAGTGGGGGGCCTTCAGGTGGCGGGCGGTGAATTTCTCCCCCATGCCGAGGGAAAAGGTGAGACCGTCGCCGTCACCATCGATGAGGTCGGCGGTGCGCTTGGCACGGTCGAACACGAGTTGCGGCGACCAGTTGCAGATCCAGCGGCTGCCCAGGAGCCCCTCGACCGGCTCCTTGCCGGAATAGGTGCGGGTGAGCCGCAATGGAAGGACGCTCGGGTACTCGAAATCGGTGCGGGTGTCTACGTAGTCGCCGGTCGAAGGGTCGATGGGCTCGCCGAGGGTCTTTTTGCCGAGTTTGGAACTTCTGAACCGGATGGCGCCGAGGGCGAGCCCCACCTCGGCCATGGAGAGGATCGACTGCTCCAGCACCGACATGTCCGCATCCGGCTCACCGTACTGACCGGTTGTGTCGTCGGCGAAGATGGTGGTGCACCCCTCCTGAACTACGGCGGAACAGGATATCTTGTGGCCGATCCGTGCCAGGGGGAGGCCGTTGACGAATATTTTCGTGCTTCCTTCAATGATGGCGCCGGGCGCGGACTCCTTGCTACAGGAGACCTTGTCGCTCACCCGCGCCACCGGCTTTCCCTCGAAGAATACATTGGGGGAGCCGCTGAGAATGGCCCCGGTCACATTGGCCATCTTGGCGCCGGCACCGGCAATCATGGCGCCGACGAAGCCGCCGGAAAGACCGGCCGCCGCACCAATGGCAATGGGGGCAAGAAGTCCTCCCGACGCCACGGTGGCCGCCACTGCGAACCCAACGGCGGCCCCCACCGCAACCCCTGCCAGCAGTCCGGCCAGGGCGCCGGCAAAGGCGCGACTGTGGGCGACCTTGTGCCCGATCACCGCCGGCTGCGGTCCTCGGCCGGCCCGCCGGGGCTGCCCCAGCAGATCGACGAGGCGATCGGCCGCACCCAGTTTCTCGGCAAGGGCGGCCCCGGCCATGACGCCGATCATTCCCGCCGCCAGCGGTGCCACGAAACAGGCGGCGGCAGAAGAGCCGCCGGCGCTGAAGGCCCCTACCGCACCCTTGGCGATCAGGGCGCCGCCGATAGCGGTGCTGGCCACATGCCCGCCGGTCTCGATGGCCCGGACGGTTCCGGCATTGCTCTTTCTGCCGGCCAGCTCCGCCAGCTTCTGGTCCGCCGATGCCTCGGGCTGTTGCGCTGCCGCCTCGCTCACGGGGCAGTCCCGGCGGTTTCGGCAAAGGTGAAGCTCCGCATTGCCGCGAGCATCACTTGGCGCACCGTGTCGTCTATCCCCCCCGGAGCCGTGGCGGTCATGCTCAGGACCTGCTCCTTATCCTGAATGACCACCATCAGCTGATGCACGAGGCTCCCCTGATTGTCCCACTCGAATTCCAGCAGGGACCCGTGGCGCCCGTCAATCTCGGCTGGCTCATCGGCACGGAACCGGAAAGCGGCAAGCTCATCCTGAAACACCTTCTTCTGCTGTCGGAGATAGTCCGAAAGCCCCATCCCCGGCGGCAGCACATCACGGGATACCACGAGATTCATCCCCTGCGACATCCCCTGCGGCACCAGCACATTCACGCTCTTATCCTGCCACTCCCCGTCAAGGGTGAGGGTTCCCTCCTGCATCCGATACAGCATATCTAAGCTCCTGGTAGTTCGATTGAATTGTCAATTCATGTTGATGGTCGCACCCTTGATCGTTACGCCCGAAGGCTCCACGACGATGGTGCTCCCACCGCAAACGAGGGTGATTTTAGACTGAGCCGTGAGGGTGATCTCACGGGCCGTCTCTGACAGGGCGCCGGTCACGGACACCGTGCTGTCGCCTCCCACCGTCTCGTTCTGGCTCCCCCCGATACTCTTGGAGCGGCTGCTCTTCACCGTCAGCGTCTCGTTGTTGCCGACGGTCTGCCCCTTGTTGTTCTTGACGAGGATATTCCAGTCCTTCTCGCTCTGAAGATAGATCTCCTCGCTCCCTTTCTTGTCCTCGAAACGGAGTTCGTGGTAGTTGTCGCGGCCGCCGTTGGGGTAGCTGCGGGTGCGGATGCCGCTCTGGGTCTTGTTGGCGGGGAGGGGGTAGAGGGCGGGTGATTCGGCATTGTTGACGCTGCCGACGATTATGGGCCGGTCGGGGTCCCCATCGATGAAGTCGACGAGCACCTCGTCTCCGATCCGCGGAATTGCAATCATTCCCCAGCCGTTTCCACTCCAGGTCTGGCCAATGCGTAACCAGCATGAACTTTTGTCGTCACGTTTGCCTTCGCGGTCCCAGTGGAATTGGACCTTTACCCGGCCATACTCGTCAGTATGGATTTCCTCTCCCTTGGGACCAACCACAAGAGCAGTCTGAAGTCCTTTGACCACCGGCTTCTGTCGGGTAAGGGCAGGACGAAATGGCGTTGTTGCCGGGATAACCGTGAACATATTTCCGTAGGAGAATGAGCCCTGAGAAGTTTCTTCAAGAGATTGCGGCTGAACACCCGAATGGGAAACATCTACAATCAGATATTCCGCATTCAGGCTCATGGACTCGTGGCCGGACAGGGTAAAATTGTAGCCAGGTGTCAGCCGGCATGAAGAACTCTGACCATGCCCCTGCCTTTGCATCGACTTAAGCCCTTCCATTCGGGCTCTGGCGAGCGCACTTCCCCGCTCTTCTGTCACATGGAGGGCAGGGTATTCGTAAATTTCTGACTTCGCCTCTTCTGCTCCGGTTTTCTTCGCTGTCAGGTCAACGGAGGGATTTTTGAAGTTAAAGTTCTTATGGGTAAAGGCTTCCGGAGTCAGTCGCTGGGAAAAGGTAAAGCCGTTAATACTTTCGGTTTCTGCAACCATTCCGCCATGAGAATTGAACGTGATGGCCGGGTTGCCACCTATGGGGACATGGACAACGCTGCTATCGCCGAAGACAAGGACATGCTTATCTTCGTAATGTTCGAAAAAGTAAAAAATTCCCTCTTCTTCAAGGAGGCGGGTTATGAACTCGAGATCCGTCTCCCGGTACTGCACACAGAATTTGCGCATCCGTTCTTTGTCTTGGAGGGCAAAGCGATAACGATCAGAGGTAATACCGGCTTCCTCCAGGAGTTGTTTTACGATGTCATGGGTGTTCATGTTCTGGAAGATTCGGGAATTCTTGCGAAGAGCGAGCTTAAAAATGGCGGGAACAACCTCAGTCTCGTAAAGGTAATAATTATCACCACTCATACCAGTGTGCTCAAATCTCCTGACGAGTCCATGGAAGTAGCGATCTTCTCCTCCAGCCAACAAGTCATTATTAATGACTGTCAGCAGGGCTTCGCTACCGATCAAATCGTCGAATGATTCGATTTCATATGGAACGGCAATGGAAACGGAAAACGAATACGGCAAGGACATCCACTCATTGGCGGAAAAACTAACTACCGACATCTCTGATGTCGAGCCAACAACTTCAAATAAAAACGTTGCCTTGGAAGAATTGTTAAAAAAATTGAGTAAATCCACCGGATGCTCCTCCGATTTAAAATGAGAAAGGGCCATAACAATCACTGATCTTTAAATCAATGTGTCTCTGGAATGACGAGAACACACTAGAAAAACAAGAGATACGCGGCTGTCTTTGGACCAACGATTCCATTAGCTGGGAGTCCGCATTGGCGTTGATATTTTATGAGAGCAGCTTCCGTTTTCCCGCCAAAATTTCCGTCTGATTTCAAATTGTGACCATGGGACTTCAAGGCCTCTTGCAGGCGAACAACCTTAGGGCCTTTATCGCCTCTCTGCAGCCAATCAAACATGGAGCGGTGATGTGATGATGAGCTCGTGCTTGTCGGTCTCGTTGATTCGGGGATTTTCGCCTCCGGTCGACGCGTTGAAACCGGGCCCAATAAGCCGGCATTGTGCCATTCCAGCAGTTTTTCCTTGCTGACTTCGAAGTGCATGGCATCTTCGTTAGTCCAATATACACCTGATCCCTTCTCCGTTTCCTGATCGCGGAACGCACCACCCCAATACCATCCGTGGTCGTGAAAAATTGGAGCCATTAATGCTAATCCATAAAATGACATCTCATTCCACTTTACATCCTCTATGCCATCAATGGTTATATCTATAGCAATGCCCCAGGAGTGTAGGCTTTTTGATTTTTTACCTGCAATATTTTTTGGAACATGCATGCCATTGTGAGCGAGCCGGCCATAGAGATCAGGATACTTTGTTTTAACAACCGACATAATTTGTTTCAAGCTTTCAAGCGCCTGAATATGTCCATTGACTTTAAATGGCCCCACATTAACATATTTGATCGATGGCAAAATATTACTTTGATTCCCTAGCAATTGTTCTACAAATGTTCCAGGAGCACTATGCAACCCATTATTTATATCTTTGTCGATATTAACAAGCTTAGTGTATTCTGATTTAGGTGGTTTTTGTGTGTCATGTTTTCTGCTTATTCTTTTTCCCATAAATGACCTCAACAAAAGAAATTGATTATTTGAAATCAAGTTCTTTATTCAACAACTCAGTACAGTTTAGGTTTGAATTTGTAATCTTAATTGCTTCTTCGTTTGTAGTAGCAAAACCACAAAAATAAGGTTTATTTTCTTCCAAACTAATTATATATAAGCGGCTCAGCCACTTATCTGCGTTTTCTGGGTCTGCAGCCGCGACACGAAAAATCAGTGTCTTTGCTAAATCGCCATTTGACATTCTCCATTCGACGCGTGGAGAACTATCAATATTAGGGAAATATCCAAAAAAGTATTTTGGATTTATTCTTACTTGTTCTGCTGTTGACCATACGGACTGTTTATTGGCAATATTAAACCATGAACGCTCTGAATCCCGATCATATACTTTAAACAATCGCCATCCCTTTGGCGCAGGACATTCCAATGCCGATTCCGCACCTGTAAAATTCATTAACAACTTCATGTCTACTTTAGAACAGTTCTTGTCAAGAATTGATGTATATTTAGTTGAAAATATATCCCTGTTAGCAATATTTGCTTTTTGGTTATCGATTGTTGTGTAATTTTGTTTGCAACTTGTTGTATTGATTTTGGAAAACAGCATCTCTTCCCGAATTATTCTTAGCTTTCTGCCCTCCAAAGCCAGATCAAGCACTTTATCGCCCTTATCTTTATAAGTGCCTGATTCCCACGTCTGCTCAAACTTTATAGATGCTGCCGTTCCTGAAATCTTAATTTCCGGGCTATTCGCTGTAACTAGCATTTTCTTCTTGAACATATTTTTTCTATCTTTAAACCACGCATTATAGTCTAACTTACGCGTGCTTTTTCCTGACCGCTTAATGCCTACAAAGCTCTTCGAATACATGGCTGCATAGTCAGAATATGAACCCTTGTTCTGAGCGGACAACCAGTCGTTCAAGAATATCTTCGCGTCGGATTCGCTGATCTCAGCGGCAAATGACGTTGTTGTCAAAAACAAAATACTGATAAAAGTTAATAGCTTACCCATAAATCTCATGCCATCCCCCGGAGTATTGAGCTTAAAAGCAAATACTCTGTCCATCCTCTTAACCTACTCATACAAAGTTTTTGAACCACCCTCCCCGTCACCGGGGAGGTCCGCACATCAATCATCCCGCTACAGCATCTTCTCCAACGCATCGGCCCGGTCGCCGGGGGCGGGGTGGCTGGAAAAGAGGCTCTTGTCGTTGCCGAACATCTTTTCCAGTTTCCGCAGCGCCGTTACCGAGGCCTTGGTGTCGTATTTGTTCGCCTTCATCAGGTTCAGGGCGTACTGGTCGGCGTCCCGCTCCTGGGATTGGGAGAACTGGGCGTTGACGAGGCTTTCGGCCAGGTCGCCCAGGGCCGATTCGGACAGGGCGGCCGCGGCGCTGCCGCTGGCGGCTCCCACCTTGCGGGCGGCGGAGGCGGCGTAGGCGGTCTGCAGTGCTTTCTTGCTGTGGCCGAGGCTCACGTGGCCGATTTCATGCCCTATGACGTAGCGCACTTCGTCGTCGGTCATGGCGTCCATGAGGCCGCTGTAGACCCGGATGGTGCCGTCGGCCATGGCGAAGGCGTTGATATCCTTGGTCAGGTAGACTTTGTAGTTGGGCTTGACGCCCCCTTCCATCTTGATCCCATTGGTGAGCTTTGTCAGGCGCTTGGCGTAGGCGCTGGAAGCAGGTGCCACCTTGTTGGAACCGTCGTACTGGCTGCTGGCGTTGGCGGCGACGGCCTTAACGTCGGCATCGGAGAGGACGGCGGCCTTGGCCAGGTCCTGTCCCGCATCGAGAAGCCCGCTCAGGCTGAACCCGGCATGGGCGGGCTGGCCGAGGGCCAGGGTAATGGCTGCGGTTACGGCGAGTTTCCGGTACATCTATCGTTCTCCTTGGTCGGTAATCTAAGTAACCCTCCCCGTCGCCGGGGAGGGCGGATCTTCAGACAACTAACTACTTGGGCACGCTCCAGGAATCCTCGGCTTCGATGCCGTTGGGCTCCCAGGTCCACTTGATCTTGCGGTAGGTGTAGGCCACTTCTTCCATGTGGCGGTAGGGCTCGTTCTCGGCCAAAAGCGTTACGGGCATGTACGGCTTGATGCTGACCACGATGGCGTCTTCGAGCATGATGGTGTAGTAGTGCTCCTCGGTCCCCTGCTTGGTGATGCGGTAGAACTTGAGGGTGACGTCTTTGAGGTGCTCGCCGGTGCAGAGAGCCTGGTACATCTTGGGGGAGCTGGCGTCGAACTCCTTTACGATGCTCAGGGGGCCGTGAACCCGCTTGCCGGTGGGAAGCCCGGAGTGGGGATCTTTCGGCATGTGGATATCGTGATTCATGGAATAGACGAGGATGGTTTTCTCACGCCCCTGCAGTTCGCAGGAACCGTCGATTTTCCCCTGTTTTTCACCGGTGAGGGTGAGGTGTGCGGGCATTGCCATTGATTACTTCCTCCTTGTGATGTGGGATACGCGGCCCGGGATGGGCCGCATTGCAAAATAATTATGGGATGTTCCCGGTCCCGGCTTACTCTTTGTCCAGCTTGCCGACAAGAGATAAAGTAAAGTACGCCCCCATGTACTTGAAGTGGGGGGTGACCTTGAGACCGACCCGGTACCAGCCCGGCTCGCCGGGGACTTCCTCAACGGTGACTTCTGCCTGGCGCAGGGGCCTTCTGCTCCTGACACCCGGCATGGGGTTGTCCATCTCGGAGACGTACTGGCGGATCCAGAGGTTCAGCTCGTTTTCCAGATCCCCCCGCTCCTTCCAGGTGCCGATGTGCTCCCGCTGGATGACTTTCAGGTAGTGGGCGAGGCGGCTCACGATGAACATGTACGGCAGCTGCAAGCCCAGTTTGTAGTTGAGCTCGGCCTCTTTCCCCTCTTTGCTGGTGCCGAAGTATTTCGGCTTCTGCACCGAGTTGGCGGAGAAAAAGGCGGCGTTGTCACTCCCTTTGCGCATGGTGAGGGCGATGAACCCTTCCTCGGCCAGCTCGAATTCGCGCCGCTCGCTGACGAGCACTTCGGTGGGAATTTTGGTCTGGATGGCACCCATGGCCTCGTACTGGTGGAGCGGCAGATCGTGGACGGCGCCCCCCCCCTGGGGTCCGATGATGTTGGCGCACCAACGGAAATTGGCGAAGCTGTCGGTGAGCCGGGTGGCGAAGGAGAAAGCGGCGTTCCCCCAGCAGTAGCGGTCGTGACTGTCGGAGACGCTCTCCTCGTAGTTGAAGCTCTTCACCGGCTTGGTGGCCTCGCCGTAGGGGAGCCGCAGCAGGAACCGGGGGAGCGCCAGCCCCACGTAGCGGGCGTCCTCGCTCTCCCGGAACGACTGCCACTTGGTGTACTGGGGCCCCTCCAGGATCGACTTGATGTCTTTGAGGTTCGGCAGGGCCGTGAAGTCGTCGCAACCGAAGAACTGGGGGGATGCGGCTGCGATGAAGGGGGCGTGGGCCATGCCGGAGACGGCGGCCAGGCTCTGGAGGAGCTTGATGTCCTGGGGGCCGGGGCCGAAGTCGTAGTTGCCGATGATGGCGCCGTAGGGCTTGCCGCCGAACTGACCGTACTCGGCGGAATAGACGGTCTTGTAGAGGCCGGATTTCGCCACTTCGGGGGCGTCCTCGAAGTCGTCCAGGAGCTCTTCTTTGGCGGCGTTCATGATCTCGATCCGGTTGTTCTCCCGGAAGTCGGTCCGGTCCACGAGGAAGTGGAGGGAACGCCAAGAGGACTCCAGTTTCTGGAAATCTCCGTGGTGCAGAATCTCATCCATCTGGAGGGAGAGCTTTTTGTCAATCTCGGCGATCATGTCGTCAAGGACCGCCTTGGAGACCTTCGGGGTCTCGGTCCCCGGCTCCAGGAGCTGGGCAATGAGGGCCTCGACCCCTTTTTTGGTGATGGAGTATGCCTCGTCTGCCGGCTGAAGCCTCGTGGCCTGGACGATCTCTTCGAGAAGCGACACTTCCGCGCCGGACTGATCCTGAAGGGGTGCTGCACTGTTCATTTCGGTACTCATGGCTCTTCCTCCTTACCCTTCCTCGATGCCGATTTCGGCCAGGAGCTTGGCCCGGGCCGCATCGTCGGTGATCAGTTCCTGAATCTTCTTGCGGAAGTCGGGGACGTTGGAAAGCGGCCCCTTGAGGGCTCGCAGGGCCTCCCGCAGCTCCAGGAGCCGCTTCATCTCCGGCACCTGCTCGACGACCGCCTCGGGGCCGAAGTCACTGAGGGACTCCACCTTCAGGCTGACCGGCAATTCGTCACCCTCGGTGCCGGCGAGCCGGTTGGGGACGGCGATGTTCAGGGAGATCCCCTGGGCCTTCATGACGTCGTTGAAGGTGTCTTTGTCAATGGCGATGGGGTCCCGCTTCTCGATGGGGCGATCGTCGGGAGCGCCGGTAAAGTCCCCCATGACGAGCATTTTCAGCGGCAGTTCCACCTCTTCCGATGCTCCGTCCGTGGCCGGACGGTAGACGATGTTGACCCGTTCCTTCGGTGCTACGGATGCTTCTTTCGACATGTCGTTCTCCTTTCGTACGATCGTAACGGTGACTGTTTATCCATCCGTGGATGACGCAATCAGCGTAAGGGTTATGCAAATTCATCAAAGACCTTGAGCAACCCTGGCAGCTTCAGTCTTCCAATTGGTTGCCCCCATGAGCATGCAGACCCAGTAGGAACTCCCCCTCTCTTTGACTCTCCGTGCCATCTTGCGCAATTCACGCTGAACATCTTTGGGATTGAGGTAAACGCCAGGACGAGGGACAAAGTCCATGGCCTGCGAACAGCTTCTAACTTCCGAAATCATTTTTGATATGACTGCAACAAGCTCTTCATTCATTTCCCAATTGGCAGTCTCATGCTTTCCCCAGAAGGCTTCCGCGATAACCCTCAGATCATGTTCTTCTGTATTGGTCAATGCCATGAATGTCATTTCTCCTTTACGGAAATCGTTGACAAAACTTCGATGAACTTCTTGATTTCACAATTGCTCTCCAGACGCATAAGGTAATTTTGGTAATGCGCATGAGAGACTAAGGCCACATTTCGGTACGGGCCTGGACCTTCCGTTATCTGGTAAATCGTGAGCGGACCCTTGCGGTACACAGCCAGCCGGGGAATTGTGTGGAATAATCCACGTTTCATCGACAGCATCAGTCTCCAGCTCTTGCGATCATCCTTTCCGGAAGGCTCTGGATCTTTAGGCGTTTTTGTAAAGAGAACGTCGGCTGCCTCGATTACCGACAGTCCGCGCTTAGGAAGATTAAGGGCACTGAATGTTTCACTGCTGAGCAGCAAAGGCTCCCCGCTTTTGAACCTGAAGACGCACAGGTTATCCCCTATCCCCACAGAATCCACATCGGATGGTACCCGGAAAGAGAGTTTCCTGAACAGAACCGTAATGCTTTCATCCGGTGATGACGCTTCCGGCCAGGGTGTATCGACCGCAACAGCCTCGCAACCGGGACCGCTGCATATCGAAAGATTCCCCTCAGCCTTGCGGGAAGCCTCGCAGGGCTTGGCAAGAAGTGGCAAAAGAATGATGGTCAATCCTACCAGCCAGATGAATTTCACTTGTCATCCTCCAAGATATTCTTACCCCTTGGCGAGCCGCACCATCTCCACCGGGTCGAGGCGGGCGATGCGGTGGAGGGCCTCGGCGGCTTTATCCTTGAAGCGGGGCTCGGCCTGGGAGTCGAATCCTGCCCAGGCCAGCTTGAGCCCCCGCAGGGCCAGGGCCGGGTCGTACTCTTCGAGGCCGAAGGCTCCGATGTCGGCCACGACCTGTTCCAGGTGTGGAAGGGCCAGCCGCGCCCGGTTGGTGTTCACCAGGAGTTGGGCCAGGGCCAGGCGCCAATGGAGCTTCTCCTGGCGGGAGGCGCCGTTGCCCAGGTGCTTCTGGAACCGCTCCACCGCCTCCAGAAGCTTGCCGCTGCGGATGAGGGCCTGTCCCTCGTCCACCTCCCGGGCTATGGCCTCGGCCCGGCCGTCGCTCTCCGCTGCGGCGGAGAAATCGGCGGCGGATGCCTCCCGCTGCATGAGGCCCGCGAGCCACTGGCGGGTCTCAGCGTCGGCGAAGGGGGTGCCGTCGGCGAAGGCCAGCTCCTCAAGACCGGGGAGCCGCCGGAGGAGCGCGGAGGTCTCCCGGCAGACCGCTTCACGGGCTCCGGCGAAGCGGTCGCCGAGGCGGGAGAGGGCCTCTGCGGAGAGGCGGTTCAGGTCGAGCCAGAAGATGAACTGGGGGAGCCGCGCTTCGGCGGCCTTGAGGAGGGCCTCGCCGTCGCCGTGGCTGGCCAGCTCCTGGAGGAGGGTCAGCACCTGCCGCTCCGGCGGGGGGATGCGGGTGCGGCCGTTCACGGCCGGCGGGAGCTCCGTCACCTGGCCCCAGGCGGCAAGCCGCGAAAGGCGGTAGGGAACCGGACCAGCGGGATCCTGCTGGAGAAGCGCGCCGGCCGCCTCCCCCACCTGCCGCAACCCGGCTTCGAGGGCCTGGAGGGGTGAGCCGGGTGGGGTTGTCTGCCGGGAAACCTCCACGGGAGGCGAAGCTGCCTGGCTCGGAGGCGTGAAGAGGTCGGCAACCGGCGCCTCTGCCTGAACCGGCGGTGAGGCAACGGCTTCGGTAACCGCTTCCGGCGCCATGTCCACGACCAGCTCCCGCAATTTGGTAAGGGACGGAGCATCCTCCAAGTGCTCCCCGAGGAAGCGGTCTATGGCGCCGAGGGTTTCCAGCACGATGCCGTGCTGCTCCGCCGGAAGGGTCCGGTCCCGCTGCTGGCCAAGGGCGATTCCGGTCCGGTCCAGCCACCATTCCACGCTCCGCTGCCGGCCCCGCATCCGGGAGGGGTAGAGGTCGCTCCAGAACCGCTCCAGGAGGTCATGCCAGACTTTAAGCCCCAGGGCCAGGCCGTCCCCCCCCCGGGTCTGGACGAGCCCCACGGCCAGGTAGCCGGCCACCAGGAGATCCTTGGAGCGGGTGGCGAGGATGTCGGCGGAAAGCCGCACCACCTTCTCCCAGTCCACGGTACCTGCGACAGCCGGGGAGGTGAGCTTGTCCACCTCCGCCTGGAGGGTGTCGAAGAGGGGGTCGTAGCGGACGTCCTCCCCCACCGGCTGGTCGGGGCGAACCGGTTCTTTTCCCAGGGTTGCTATATCCATGGCGTACTCCGTTCCGATGCTTGTGTGCCACCCCCCGGCGTCCGAAACGGACCAGAGGTGGAGAAAATCCCCCGGCGCCAGGGCCCTGCGGTAGGAGGCAAGGAAGGAGCGCTCCAGGGTCCCCCCCATGAAGAGGGCGTTGGGGACCCCTTTCGCGGCCCCCTTGGCCAAAAGGTGCCAGAGGCTCACGAGGGTGATTTTGTCGTTGACGGGACCCCGGTCGAGCCGCACCGAGAATTCGTCCTTCCCGGCCCGCTCGGCGGCCACCGTTTCCAGGCGGGGCATATCGAGGAACGAGGCATAGGGGTCCAGGGATGAGCCGAGGCGGTTCAGCCCCCGGCGCCGTTCGGCCAGCTCCTCCCAGTCGGCGGCAGGCGGGCGCAGCCCCTGGAGCCCCTCCTCCAGCTTCCTCAAATCGCCGAAGGTGTTGGTCGCCAGGAATTCGATCTGGCACCAGCTCTTCTCACCGGCAAAGGGAAGGAGATCCCACCGTCCCTCCCACTCCTCCAGGGGACCGCTCCCCATGATGAGAAGGGGATAGGGGCGGCCGAGGCTGTCGCTTGAGACCCGCACCACGCCGAGCACCAGGGATTCCCGGCCGAACCCCCGGGCCCAGAAGCGCCAGGAGCAGAAGGGGGGAGACATGTCGCTTTGCTCCGCCAGGAGCCGGTAGCCGCTCTCCACCCATTTCGTGAGGCCGTCCACGAAGGGGGAGGAGTGGCCGAGGCGGAAGTAGTCGGCCGCCGCCGGGTGCTTGCCGAAGGCGGACCAGCGCCAGCCGGCGTTGTCACTTATGGTAAGCATGTTTCACCTGCTCCTATGGTAGTTTTGCAGGATCTGTGAACACGCACCGGATCCCGTCCATGGCTTCTCGGTTCAATTCAAACTACTCTCGCCACTCTTCGTCTCCTGTCAGCGATGCGATCTGATCGATGAGGCTGCGGAGAGCTTCTTCTCGCTGCTTAACCAAAGGGGCAGCGTCTTTCCGTTTTGCCAGCTTCAACAGCATGACCTGATACTTGAGGCTACGGGCCTCCTCCAGGAGAAGATGCCCTCGAATGCTCTTTATCCAGTTCGGAAAGCCGATGTTACGGTATGTCCATTCCGATCCCTGGTATTGCGATAGTTCGTTCTTGCCGATGCAGGCATATATGCCGCCTTCGATATCATCAGCGAGTTTTGCATAGCCTTGGCTCAATGAAGAACTGATCTGATTCAATTGCTCGACAGGATTACCGAATCGATATGAAACGTCCTCACGAACAGCCGCGTCGAAATCCATAAGAATCAAATCATCCAGCTCGTTACGCTGTGCCATCTCGACTATGGCGATATCCAGGTTATCGACAGAGCGATTTGCTGTGTTGCCAGCACAGCCGCTCAAGGCCAATGAAACAAGGCCAACAGCTCCACACACAAAAAGCAAAACCACGTAATTTTTCATAGTTACGCCCCGGCCCATTTTCTGTGGCTACCTATATCGACATGGCAGAAAGTGGAGTACTTGCCAAAACCACCAATTGCCAGTTCCTGCCACTTCGTCTCACAAACCTTTGTCAATTTGGAAATGCTGGCGCAGGTAATGTCGACTGCCTTTCCCTTCGTATGCTCCGAGTTCGGTTTTCCGCCCACCGCCCTATTATGGGTCCCACAACGATAGCCACTGTTGATTGTCAATGGCATCCCGACGGATTGTTCAATTTGTTTGCATAATTCCACGACCTTGTCGTCGATATTGTTCTTGCCGCAGCACTTACAGGCAAAATTGTCCCGTGAAAATGGCATTTTCATTCCCCCTTTAATAAATGGCCCAAATTAAACCGATCTGCTTTACCAGCACCGGGCGATCACCCGGGGGGCCGTGGCGCCGGCCATGGCGCTCCCCTGCTTCACCACCTGGGCGCCGCCGATGATCTGATAGTTGACGCGGATCTGCCTGATCCCCATCCTGGCCAGGGCATCCTTCTCGCCGGGGAACTCCCGGATTGGGAAGGTGCGGGAGCCGCCGGCAAACTCCTTCAGGAAGTCCGGGAAAGCCTGGGAGCCACCGTAACGCCTGGTGAGAACCAGGTCGCCCACCTCGATCTGGAAGATGACGTCACCACAGGTTTCCGGTGACCAGTAGAAGGTTTTCCCCACAGGGAAGTTCTGGTTCACAAGGGTCTGGGGGGCGCCGGCGCACTGAAGCTCCAGCCGGGTGGCATGGGGCCTGATCCTGGCATCGCTGTTGGCGTCGGTGGGAAGACCCTTGACGGCCACGGTGTAGTTGGGCTGGCGCCCGGCGGCAGAAGCCTGTACCTGGGCTCCTTTGGAGAGGAAGGCGAAGAGGGAGCCTTCGAGGGGAAGCGCCCCGCCGAGGGCCTGCCGGGGTGCATAACCGGCGGCGGTACCCCGTATGAAGGGGGCTGCCGGACCCTTGACGAAACGCCAGGCAAGACCGTCGGGGCCCAGGAGCATGGGGCCAGCCTGCTGGGGGGACATGCCGAGGGTGGCGGCAATCACCTGCTCCTCCCACAGGGTCTGGAGCTGGCAGCCGGCCTCGCGCCGGACATAGCTCCAGAGGTAGTCGAGGGGGCCGGTCACCAGGCGCCAGAAGGCGTCATCGGCACCGCTGCCGGCGACACCGGACCGGAGCCGGCCCGCCGCACCCCAGGCGGCCACAAAGGGGGTTTTCCCCGTAACGGGATCGTCAGTGAACGCCTGGGTAGCAAGCTGGAAGGCCTGCTGCCGCGACGATGCTGCCGGGGCAATGGCCGCCAGGGCCGCCTGGTACTCCTGCCACGCCCTGGGGGCCGCAAGGGGGGTATCGATTCCCTTGGCAACCGCGTCGGGATGCAGTTTTCCCCCCAGGGAATTGAAGAAGCGCTTGCCGCTCTCGGCAGCCTTGCCTACGGCGCCGGGAACGGCTCCCCCGGCCCTGGCCACCTGGAATGCGTAGAGCTGGGAGACGAAGGGGGGTGTTCCCTCCTTCCCCACCAAGGCTTCAAGCTCCGATGACATGCGGTTTATGAAGGCGAAATAGGGTCCCTGCTCCGTGGCCATCTTGACGGCCACCTGCTGCCAGTCGCGAATGGTGCGGAGCCGGTCCGCCCCCGAGGGGAAGGCGGCGGCAAGGCGCTGCCACGCCGCCAGGCAGCTTCCCCGGTACCAGGTGCCGAGCCCCCCTTTGCCCGAGGCCACGGAACGCGCGTCCCCCAGGGCCGTCTCCAGCTCGGCCACAAGGCTCTCCAGTTCCGCCTTTCCCTTGCGGGTGAAGGATGCGGGAACCGCCGGCTCTCCCGGAAGCGGCACGCCGCCCCCCCAGAACTCGGCCAGGGTAACCGCCGGAAGGCCCGACTGGCGGTCGATCCACGGGGCAAGCCACGTGAGGCTCCCCCCCTTGAGACCGATGATCTGGCGAAGCCACCCCTGAAGCTGGGCCGTTTCCCTGGCAAGGTCAGGGGAATCCCCCCGCCAGGCCAGGTAGTGGAGGTAGAGGGTGCCGAACCGCTTGCGGGCATCGGCCCCGGCCGCTGTTTCGCCGGTCAGGAACGAAACCGACGCGGGCTGGGGCATGGCGGAGAGCTCCGGCAGCTGTTTACCGTTCATGCCGGCATTGAGGATATTGATCCGCCGGGTCAGGTGGATGGCGTACTGGGCAAAGAGCTCGTCGGGGGTGCCGGCGGATAGTCCCGCGACCCCGGCGGCCAGCTGCCGGTCATAGGAGGTGAGAAAACCGTCCCGGAACTGGCGGCAGAACTTCTCCTTCAGTGCCCGCTCCACGGTAACGCTTTCAGTGAGCCCCAAGCGGGGAATCCACCAAGAGCGGTTGCGCTCTTCCACCTTGAGGATACCCTGGCGGAAGGAATCGAGAACCAGAAGGTCATTGGTGGGATTGCCGGAAAACCGGGGCGTCCGCTCGAACTGCCGCGCCACCTGCCGGATGGTGGTCATGTTTCTCACGAAGGAGAAGGAGAGTATCCCGCAGAGGGCCACGCCGAGGAGCATCCAGGAAACGAGCCCCAGGTTGCCGGTGAGGGCACGCCACTCCACGGCCCGCCGGGTCGGCGACAGGAGCGCCCGGTCGGCTGGGAGTATCCTGGCGAAGAAGTCGTGGAGGAAGAGTCCTTTGCTGGTGCCGGGAAGGGTCTCCCTCTCGCCGGCGAGACCCAGGGCCTCGGAGAAACGGGAATGGGGACTCCCCTCCTGGCGGCCACTGGAGAAGAAAAGCCCCCGCAGGACCGGGGTCTCCTGGTAGGGGTTCTCCCGGAAGGCCCCCTCCATGAAGGCGGCGAGGGAATCCCGCAGGGCCGCGAACTCCTCGGGGAAGAGGACGAGCCCCAGCTCCGCGTTTCTGGCCTCGGGCTGGTGCAGGAGGAGGAGCCGCAGGGTCCGGAGCCGCTCCACCACGGCGGAAACGGCCTTGCCGGTGAATGAGGCCACATCCGTGCTCAGTTCCTGGTTCACCATCCCCATGGGCTGCTTGAGGGCCGCTTCCGGCAAAAGCCCGGCGAAGCGGTTCATCCCCTCCACGAGATCGCATTTGGTGACGAGGACGTAGACCGGGAACCGGACCCCCAAAGCCCGCATCAGCTCGTCGATGCGGCTGCGCATGGTGCGCCCCTCTTCCGCGTTCTCCTCGCGCCCCGCCGCCAGCAGGCGGTCTGCCGCCACGGTGACGATGAGACCGTTCAGGGGCTCCTTCTTCCGGTACCTGACGAGGAGGGAGAGAAACTTCTGCCACTCGTCCCGGTCCTTTTCCCCATCCACGGGAACCGCGTAGCGGCCGGCCGTGTCGATGACGATGGATTCCTCGAAGAACCACCAGTCGCAGTTGCGGGTGCCGGAAACGCCTGAGGTGCTGCAGACGTCGATGAAGGGGGAGGAGAGGCGGGCGCTGTTGAGGGAGGTGGTTTTCCCCGAGCCGCTCTCGCCGATCACGAGATACCAGGGGAGGACGTAGAGGGGGTTGCCATGCTTTTTGAGGTGGGAGTTCTTCAGGGTGCCGACGGCGTCCTTCCAGCGCTCCTGGAGCTGGGCCAGGTGTTCTCGCTCTTTGCCGGAAAGGGATTTCAGGAGCCCCTTGTCCTGGGCGATCACCTCCTGGACGAAGTTCTGCTCCCGCTTGCGGAGCCACAAGTTCCGCAGGAGCGCGATGCCTGCCCCGCCCCCCGCCAGGAGGAGCATGATGCAGAGGGCCACCCACCAGGGCCAGTTAAGGGCAAGCACAATACCAAAGATGAGGAGGATGACCACCACCGTCCCCCCTGCCAGTAGAAACCACTTGAGAAATGTCGCAAGTTTAGTTTTCATCTCAGTAAGGCACCGTCCTTAGAAAATTCTCCCCCACCCCCGAGAGGGTGAAGCGGTAAACGAAGAAGAGGATGACAAAGAGCACCAACGGCCCGGCAACACAAGCGGCAGCCAGAGGGGAGAAGCCCTTTCCTCGCCGCGCCGTGGCCAGGGCCGGCGTCTCCCCCGGATAGGCCTCGGGAAAGAGTTCGCTCCGCTCCAGGGAGGGGAGTCCCACGGAGCTCCCCACCAGGAGTTTCAGCTGGGCCGTCTTAACCTGCTCCAGCTGGTACTCGTCGCCGGGCTTGCAGAATTTGCCAGTGAAGCCAAGGGCGAGGCAGAGATAGTAAACCTCCCGCACCTCCCGCTGGTGGAGCCCCAGGGCATTCAATCTCGTGAAGAATTCCTCGCCCGCCTCGGTGGTGTTGTAGTGGAGGCGCTGGAGCTGCTCCCGGAGCCAGAGGCTCTTCTCGTTCCAGGCCGACGAAAGGATCGCCTCGTCGATCCAGGCACAGATGGCAAAGCGGGCCAGATCAAAGTCGTCACGGGGAAATCCCTCCCGCTTGACCCACGACCCCCCCGCGGCAAGGAGACGGTCGATTTCGCCACGAACTTCCTGATAGGGGGGCTGACGCACGGCAGCCGTGCGGAGGACATGGGTGACATAGGCCACCAGCTCCATGAAGCAGTCGGTCAAGTGCATGAAAAACCTCGTAAAATGCAGGCTCCGGCACACCGCCCGTCCAGAGGAAACGGAAAGCATCGCGCCTACGAGCCGGCACCTGGGCTTGATGGTTTTACACGTAGCCAGAGTGATTGTGTTGCAGGATGGGGGGGATTTGTCCTGTAGATGATTCCCTAAGGAATCAGAAGGGGTCCGTAGAACTTCGCGGATAATCAGGTACCGTCGCCTCCTGCGATCAGCGCGCAAGAGTAAACAACATTACATTAAAAGTCAATAACTGCTAAACCTCTAATTGATAGAGATTAACTATTTTCCGGACTAACGCCTTAATATCATTCAAACGTAAATTTTTTCTACTCGCTATTACCGAACATTAATCGCTCATACATTAATTCGTACTCACCAAGTTTGCCTTCAAGAGTGCGGAGCTCCGAAGGGGTATACACCGCTTCCCCCTTGGACAGTTCCAGCCGCAGCGCTTCTATCAGTTCAACTATGGTCATTTTACGATTGGGGCAGTCCTCTGACTCAAGGAGGCAGAGATTTTTCCCGGCAACAGGAGGCACATCCCCCTTAGGCCGTTCCGCGGCCCAGGGTGCGGCAACGCCAATGCCGAGCATGATGGCAAGGGTTGCACACGGTATTATTTTCACGAATCGGCTCATAATTGTATCCACCTTGCAGTTGCCGGCCGCCGCATACGCCAGTGCAGCCGGGCATGATTGTTTACCTCAGCGCCTAAGGGGCCTCTCCCCCGGCAGGATCGGCATCCGGAGCAGGCTTCTGTTCATTTTCCTGCCCCAGGTACTTCTCGTCCAAAGTCTGGAAGGCTTTTTTGACTTCTTTCTCGGGAAAGTAGACATTGACGGTGATGAACGCGCACGATGCGAGGCATCCAGCGACTGCGGCCAACAGCCAACCAGCAATCTTCTTCATAGACATGATCGATCTCCGGACAGCGTAGTGAAGAAGCACTTTCAAGTAAAGCACAGGGAAGGTTTTTTTCAATTAAGCGGTCCGGCCGCGGGAGAAATTACAATGTCCGGGAAAAGTCCCCGAAGGCGGCCACTACCCGGTCGATGTCCTCAGCGGTCACATCCCGGTGGGTGACGAGGCGGATGCTCTCCCTTCCGGCCACAAGAATCCCTTTCTCCCGGAGGAAACTTGCCAGCGGCCTTTCCAGGCCGGAGTGAATGCAGAGAAAGACCATGTTGGTCCGGGCACCGGGGGGCAAGACGGCAACCCCTTTGATGGCGGATAGCCCATCGGCAAGGCGCCGGGCGTTGGCGTGATCCTCGGCGAGACGCGCCACATTCCCGCCAAGAGCGACAATCCCAGCAGCAGCAAGGACCCCCGCCTGGCGCATGCCGCCCCCCAACATTTTTCGCCACCGCCGGGCCTCGGCCACAAACTCGCCACCTCCGCAAAGGAGGGAGCCCACCGGCGCGCCAAGCCCCTTGGAGAGGCATACCGAAACAGAATCAAAATGGCCGGCAATCAGCCACGGTTCCACGCCAAGGGCGACGGCGGCATTGAAAAGCCGCGCCCCGTCCAGATGAAATGCCAAGCCCTTTTCCCGGGCAAGGGCCCGGGCCCGGCCCAGATAGTCGAGGGGGAGCGCCCTCCCCGCCTGGGTGTTTTCCAGGCAGAGGAGCCGCGTGCGAGCGAAGTGGGGATCCACGGGTTTGATGGCGGCGCACACTTTCTCCAGATCAAGGGTGCCGTCGGCCTCCACATCAATGGGCTGGGGCTGGACGCCGCCGAGGACCGCGGCCCCGCCCCCCTCGAAGCGGTAGCAGTGGGCCGTCTGGCCGGCGATATATTCGTCCCCCCTCCCGCAGTGGGTCATTATGGCCAGAAGATTCGACTGCGTGCCGCTCGTCACGAAGAGAGCCGCTTCAGTGCCGAGCATCTCCGCCGCCACCGACTCAAGGCGTCTGACGGTGGGGTCCTCTCCGTAGACGTCGTCACCCACCTCGGCTGCCGCCATGGCGGCGCGCATGGCAGGACAGGGACTGGTGACGGTATCGCTCCGCAAGTCAATGATTTTCATTGTTCCCACCTACTCCTCACCGGCCGGCCGGAGTTCCGATCTCCCTGCCCGGACTCACGAAGGAGATTCCCTGGCCAGACCGGGCGCCAATCATGACGCTCTCCACAATCGGCTCGTTAATCTCCCGGGGAGCCTCCCACTCGACGATAAAATGGGCACCGAAGCCACCGCTCGTATCCCGCTCCTTCAGGTAAAAACTGGTGGATCCCTGGGGAGGAAGCGTCAGGGGACCGGACAGAAAACGTTTCACTAGCCTCCCCTTGGAATCATGGTAGGTCACCCGGGTGACGGTGATCGGATTCGTCAAATCGATATTGCGAATTCCCATGGTGGCCGCCAGATTGAAGGGAAGCGCCCTGTCTCCGGTATAGACATGGGAGTAGACCGGCACGTAGAGAATCTGCCCCTTCGAGAGGCGCGCCTCCGCCCCGGCACCGGCCGGATTGCAAATCGCCGTTACCACCCACAAAACTATCCCCGCAATAAAACCTCTTGCTGCCATGGATCGCTCCTTTCCATTCACCAATTGCAGTTTCCTCGCCCCCCTGCACAAACACGGTTAAAAGGGTAACACAGAAGTGCCGGGATGTCGCGACAACTGCGGCCTCACAAGAATGCGGACTCAAAAAACTCAACAAACTCTAATTTTGAGCTATAATTCCCAGTGAAAGTTCGGCATAATACGACACAATCGATGTACGCATGGAGGACGCCATGGGACAATTCGAACGGCGGCATTTCCCCCGGGTTCCGTTTTCAGCCCCGGCATTTTTACAAAAAGATTCAATCATTACCTTCGGAGAGGTTCGGGACATAAGCCTTCATGGTCTATACCTGTCCGTGCGGGGAGACCATAAGCCCGACGAGGACGCTCTCGTTTCCATTTACTTCCTGAACGGCACCTCCACCCTCACCATTACCATGCCGGGCCGCATTGTCCGCACCGGCACGGACGGCATCGGCTTCGCCTCGCCCCACCTGGATCCGCTCCAGCTCCTCAGCTACGAATCGGTCTTATCCTTCGGGTACGAATCTCCCCAACTTATGGAGGAATTCCTCTCCCACGCGGGAACCCTTGCCCCCGGCAAGGAAGGGATCGTCACGTAACCCCTACAGCTCCCCGTCTAACTCCCCTCGCCCCCTTAAGGCCTGCGGGCAGTCATCTCCCGTCGCGACCTCAAGAAACTGCATGGTCAGCCGGTAGGTAATGCCCCACAACACCGGTTTTCCTTCCACGGGAAGAACGATAGCCGGACGCTGGAAGGATTTGCCGTCAAAGCTGACCATGGCATCCACATGACGCTGCGAATCGCAAAGATCGGCCAGTGAAACCCAGAAGGCGTCCCGAACCTCGCCACTCAGCGTGAGGGACTGATCCCCGGCCAGGCCGTAGACAAAACAGGATACCCGAACCGGCAGATTGGCACCGGCAATGTCATCCAGCCTCCCCAGGTAAAAAGCCTCGCCAAGATCCAGGGCGAGCTCCTCCAGGGTTTCCCGCTCCGCCGCTTCCCGCGGCCCGGCATCCCCCGGCTCGATTTTCCCTCCGGGGAATCCCAGGTCTCCGGACCACGGATCGCCGTCATGGGAAGCACGCTCGATAAAAAGAATCTCGCTCCCATCGTCCCCCTCCCTTATTATGAGCGCCACGGCAGCATGAAAAAGCGCCGTCGAGGGAATCTCAACGGGGGAGCGCTCCGCGAGCCTGGCGGCAAGACCACGGAACGTGGGGGATGGAGCATGAATTGTCATGGCTTTTGGCTCATTGGGGAGATAGATCATTCGCGACTGTTGTATTTTCCCACGCATTCCTATAGCATAAACCCTTATTAACCAACCAAGCAGAGGGCATCATCCATGGAATACCCCCCCTTTTCCCTGTCCAAGAGCATCGGCTCCACCCCCCTTGTGGAGATCAGGCACCTGAACCCCAATCCGAGGGTAAGAATCCTCGCCAAGCTCGAAGGAAACAACGTCGGCGGCTCGGTGAAGGATCGTCCCGCCCTCTATATGCTCGCCAAGGCCGAGGCCGACGGGGAATTGACCGCCGCAAAGACAATCCTGGAGCCCACCTCGGGGAACACCGGCATCGCCATTGCCATGCTCGGGACGGCAAAGGGATACCGGGTGAAACTCGTCATGCCTGCCTGTGTGAGTCTGGAGCGGCGGGCGGTGTTGGAGGCCTACGGCGCCGAACTGGTCCTCTCCCCGGCCCAGGAGGCCACCGACGGGGCCATCAGGCTGGCGCACCGGATTCTGGATGAAGAGCCCGAGCACTACTATATGCCGAACCAGTATGCCAATCCCAACAATCCCCTGGCCCATTACGAAACCACCGGGCCGGAAATCTTCCGGGACACCGACGGCACCGTGGACTTTTTCGTGGCAGGGATGGGGACCGGCGGCACCCTCATGGGGGTGAGCCGCTATCTCCGGGAGGCAAAGCCCGGGGTAACCATAGTCGGGGTCGAACCCCGCCTGGGGCACAAGGTGCAGGGTCTCAAGAACATGCAGGAGGCCATTGTGCCGCCGATATACAACCCCGACGCCCTCGACCTGAAGCTCACCGTCCACGATGAACCCGCCTTCGATACAGCGCGGGACCTGGCGATCCGAGAAGGGCTCTTCGTGGGGATGTCCAGCGGCGCGGCGGTGGCCGGCGCCGTCCAGATGGCAAAGGACGCCCCGGCGGGGAGCACCATCGTCGTCCTCCTCCCCGACCGCGGGGACCGTTATCTCAGCACGGTGCTCTTCCGGTCCGTCTGCGGCAAGTGCCCGCCGTAACGGTCATCACCACATCCCCAACTCCTTCAGAAACCCCACCAGCGCATCGTTAAAGGCCCCCGGGTGCTCCAGATTGGCCATGTGCCCGGCGTCCGTGACAATCGCAAGCCGGCAGCCGGGGATTCCGGCAGCGATGGCCCGCGACGTCTCCGGCGGTGCGGCCCGGTCGCCTTCTGCGCCGATGGCAATGGACGGCATCCCGAAATTGCCCATAATTCCGCTGTAGTCCTTGCGCTCCCGCATGGCGAGAAGCCCGCCCGCGAGCCCCCGCGAATCGGTCCCGACGATCCACCCGCCAACCTCCTCCACAAGCCTCGGCCGCTCGGACAGGGATGCCTCGGCAAAGAGAATCGGCACGAAGGCGTCGGCAATGACCTGGGGGCCGAATTTCATCATATCCTGAGCCTGGCGGAGACGGCGGGCCTTCCCAGCCTCATCGTCGGCCGTGGCACGGGTGGCGATGAACGCGGCGCCGGCAAGGCGGCCGGCATGGCGCTCCGCAAGGTTGAAGAGGACATACCCCCCCATGGACATCCCGCCGACAACCGCCCGCTCGATCCCGAGATGGTCCATGAGACCCACGACATCGTCGGAAAAGATATCCATGGAATAGGGACTGTCAGGAACGTCGCTCTCGCCGAATCCCCGCAGGTCGATGGTCACGAGTCGAAACCCCGCCGCCGTCACCGCTTTGACCTGCGGATACCACATCCGGCGGCACAGGGGAAATCCGTGAATGAGAACCACCGCCGGTCCGCTGCCATGGTCGTCGTAAGCGAGGTTGATGCCGTTGATGATCGCGTTCATAAAGAGCCTCCCTGGCTGGCGTGGCAGAGCCCGCCGCTACTCGAACTGCAACCGGAATTCCTCCATGGCCCGGCGCAACTCATCGACTTCGGTGCGCAGCGCGGCCACTTCCTCCTCCAAGCGCGCCACCCGCTCTTCCTCCGCCCTCACCTGGAGCCGCGCCCCCTCCATTGGAGGGGCGCATTCATCTCCATCCGCCTCGGGCACTCCGGCAAAGAGGTGGGCATGACGATGCTCCTTGCGCCCGGGCTGGCGGGGAAGCCGGACGACGAGGGGCTCTTCCCGCTCCATGAGCAGCCGCAGGACCTCTTCCACCGCCGCCAGATCGGCGAAGGGGCGCATCCGCTCCGCCCTGGTCCTCAGCTCTCCCACGGTCTGGGGGCCCCGCACGAGGAGTTCGGCCAGAACAGCCAGCTCCGGCGGCTCCAGCAGGAACTTCTCGGCCAGGCAGTGGCAGTACTTCATGGCCCGCACCCCTTCGGCCGACTGCCGGGCAAGCCCCTTCACGCGGAGCGAATCGAGGGCGCGCACCACATCGGCTTCATCCAGGGAAATCACCGGATCCCGGTTCGATTTCTGATTGCAGGCAGCCGTCAGGGCGTTCAGGGTCAGAGGGTAATACTCGGGGGTCGCAAGCTCCTTCTCGACCAGGCAGCCGAGTACTCGGACTTCAAATGGATTCAGGACTATTTCCAATGGGCAGCTCCTTTCAGGCGGGACACCTCCGGCAATCTCTGCAAACCATACAGGGTACCGCCGCCGCAGGTCAAGGGTGTCGTTCATTCATTAATGACCTTGGCAAAAATATGCAGCACTTTGGGCAAGCACCGCGATTTCCGCTGGTTAGTGCTTGAATGCTGCCGCTTTTTCGAGTTAAATAGTGCTTTCGGGGAAGCCCCGGCACCTGCCCAGAGAGGAGCATTGCAAAAGGATGTCATTCACTGGAGACCTGGAACACCTGTCCATCGTCGATGTCATTCAACTCCTTCACGCGACGCGAAAATCGGGCACTCTCACGGTCAAGGGGCGCAAAGGGGAGAGCCAGCTCGTCTTCAACGACGGCTATATAATCAGCGCGAACCACTACGACAACAGCCTCCGGATAGGCAATATCCTGGTGGAAGCGGGGGTCATCGCCGCCGAAACACTCTCCGCAGCCCTCGACGAGCAGCGGAACGCGGGCAGCAACCGCCGCCCCTTGATCGCCACCCTCATCGAGGGGGGGAAGGTGGGGAAAGACGATGCCTACCGGGGACTTGAAGCTCTCATCGAACTGACGGTGGTCGAAATCCTCACCTGGAAGAGGGGGTCCTTCAACCTGGACGTAACCAACGTTACCGTGTCCGATGAATACCGATATTTCCCGGAAAAACTCCACGAAGAGATCACCCTGCACACCGAAAACGTCCTGATGGACGCCCTCAGGATCTACGATGAAAAGAAGCACGGCGGGCTGCTGCTGGAGGATGAGCTGGAAGACGAGGATATCCCGGCTCACGACGCTGCCGCCGAGGCGGCCGGGATGATAATTTCCGCCGACGACCTGGGGCTGGCCGATGTTGACAGCCTGGAAAAGGCCATCCCCCAGGTGTTTTCCGGCCTGGAGGACCGCACCCCGCAGCTGAAGATTCAGGAACTGGGCGCCGATCTCTCGGAAAAGGAGCAGGAAGAACTCCTTGACTTTCTGGGGAGTTATGCCGGCACCCCAAAAGAGGGAAATGAGCGGGCGGAAGCAATCCCGTCACTGGTATTCTTCAGCGCCGACGAACTCATGGCCTACTGCGTCACCACCGTCTGCCGGCAGGAAGGGATCTTTGTCTTCGCCACCACCGAAGAGCAGGACCTGGACCCCATCATCGAGCAGCTCCTGGCAAAAAATTCCCAGCCGGTTCTCATCCTAGACGCTCCCGACAGCATAGGTGTCAGATTTTCGCCCCAAAAGCTCGAAGGACTGCGCCAGCAGAAGAAGAAGGCCTACCCCCGGATTGCCACGCTTCAGCTCGTCCCCCCCAGCGATTACGTTTTCGCCCTCGACTCGCTCAGGGATGGGGTCAGGGCGGTTCTTCCGCGCCCCGTTCGCGAAGGGCGGGAAGGGACGTTCCTTGAAGACACTCTCCGCTTCCTGGGAACCCTCCCCTCCTATCTGAGGGCCATGGGGCGCGAGCAGGGCAGAACGCCGACCGCCCGGATAGCCCATGGGCTTACAGCGTTGAGGCGGCTCGAACGGCCCCAGGATGTGGCCCTGTCCCTTTTGCAATCGGTAGCCGAAGTTTTTGACCGGTCACTCACCCTCATTGTCCAGGAAAAGGGGCTGATTGCCGAACGGTCAATCGGCATTCGAGGCGGCCGCGAAGAAGGTGCCACCCCCCCGCTGCGCTTCGCAATCCCCCTGGAGCGAGCATCTCTTTTTAGTGAGGTTATTGAAAAAACAGGTGCATTTTTCGGAAGAACGGACGATGAGATAGTAGTACGGCATCTTTTCACCGCCATCGGCGCCCCGCTTCGGCCAACAGTATTCCTTCTCCCCCTGAGGGGTTTCGGCAAGACCATCTCCCTCATTTACGGAGACTTCGGCCAGCGGGAGCCCTCCCCCGTCCAGGTGGACATGCTGGAGATTCTGGCCGGGGAAGCGGGTCTCGTACTGGAAAATGCCCTCTACCACAGAAAGCGCGAAAAGCCGACTCCCTAGCCGGCACAGGGATGAGGTGCAAACGAGGTATCTTTCATGGACATGAACCTTCTGAACCAGATATTGGGAATCGCCTTCGAGAAGCGGGTATCCGACCTCCACTTCGAGGTGGACAATCCCCCCTTTTTCCGGGCCAAGGGGCAGCTTCTCCGCTCCAAGCTCCCCCGCCTGACCGCCCAGGACACGGAGTTCATCGCCCAGACCGTCATGGAGCAGAACCGGCGCACCCTGCCCGACAACCTGCGCGAACTTGACGCCTCCTACTCCCTCCCCAACGGCGGCCGGTTCCGGGTCAGCATTTTCCGGCAAAGGGGGGCCATCGGCATCGTCATGCGGGTAATCCCCCCCCACGTGGGAACATTCCAGGAGCTGAACCTCCCGCCGGTGCTGTCCGAAATCGCCAAGGCCCCCAACGGCCTCATTCTCGTCACCGGCCCCACCGGCAACGGCAAATCAACGACCCTGGCGTCGATCATCCGCCATCTGAACGAAACCTGCACCTTCAACATCATCACCATTGAAGATCCGGTAGAATTCCTCTTCACCTCCCGGAAAAGCTGCATCATCCAGCGGGAGGTGGGGATCGACACGGAGAACTTCACCGCCGCGCTCCGTTCGTCGCTCCGCATGGACCCCGACGTCATCATGGTGGGCGAGATGCGTGACCAGGAGACCATCGACTCCTGCATCAAAGCGGCCGAAACGGGGCACCTGGTCTTTTCCACGCTCCATACCCAGAGTGCCGCCTCCACCATCAACCGCCTCCTGGGCCACTTTCCGCCCGACTGCCAGGAGGTGATCCGCCAGCGGCTGGCCGACATCCTGGTGGCAACCATCTCCCTGAGGCTCATCAAGGACAAGAGCGGCGAAAACATCCTTCCGGTGGTGGAGATCATGCGGGCGACCACGACCATCCAGGCCTGCATCCGTGAGGGGCGCCTCGACGAGATCGAAAAGCACATCGAGAACGGCCGCTCCCTCTACCAGATGCAGACCCTGGACCAGCACCTGCTGGAGCTCTGCGAGAAGGAAATCATCACCTTCGACCAGGCGAAACACATCACCCGCTCCATGGATCTTGAGCGCAAGTTGGCCTTTACTGAATGATGGAATAATTTTCACTGGACTGCCGGGCACGAGTTTGCGTACGATGCAATGGACCGGTCACTGCCGGATATATTCAGAGCACGGAAGGATGAACCAAATGAAACAGGCACAGAAGGGCGACCGGGTAAAAATAGACTTCACCGGCAAGCTTGAAGATGGAACCGTTTTCGACAGCACCCTCGAAACGGAGGGATGCGACTCCCATGAGTGCGAATCCGATTCATGCTGCGACGATGACGATTGCGGCTGCGAGGCGGGCCCCATGGAGCTCACCATCGGCGGCGGCGACTTTTTCGAGCAGATAGAGGAGGCCCTGGTAGGCATGGCCCCCGGCGAGAAGAAAACCGTAACGATACCGGCCGAGGACGCCTTCGGCGAGTACGACGAGGAAAAGGTCTTCACGGTCCCCAAGAGCGATCTCCCCGAAGACATGATCCCCGAAGTCGGCCAGGAACTGGTACTTGCCAACGATGACGAGGAAGAGATCGGCGTCGCCGTGGTCGAAGTGACCGAAGACAGCGTCACCTTCGACGCCAATCACCCCCTGGCAGGCGAGGACCTCACCTACGAGTTCCAACTGGTGGAAATCCTCTAGAATCACCCACAAAAATCACCACTGCGGAAACAGCAAAGGCGGCCCCCGGCCGCCTTTGTCTTCTTTCCCTCCTGAACATCCATGCACGTTACTACACAATCACCAGCAACATCTGCGCACACCCCCCTCCCCTGGCCCACCGGCCACGTCCCACTGATGCTGGCCCCCATGCAGGGACTGACCAACCGGGCGCTGCGCTCCCTGTTCATCGACTGGGTCCGCCCCGATGCAGTTTTCACCGAGTTTGTCAGGGTCAATCCTGCCGGAGCGCGACAACCGATCAGGGAGGGTGATTTGCTGGAAGTGGCTGCCGCAGAAGATGGTGTACCGCTGGTGGTACAACTCATCGGGCACGACCATGAAGCCCTGGTGACCGCCGCCAAGGCGGCCCAGGAAGCAGGGGCCGTCCACATCAACCTGAATCTCGGCTGCCCCTACGGGCGGATGACATCCGGCCTCACCGGCGGCGGCATGCTGCGGCGCCCCGAGGCGCTGGGCGAACTGCTCCCCGCTCTGCGCACGGCCGTCAAGGGGACATTCTCCGTCAAGGTGCGGGCCGGCTACGACGACCCCGCCCAGATCACCACAATCCTCCCCCTGTTCGAAGCCGCCGGAATCGACTTTCTGGTGCTCCATCCACGAACCGTTGTGCAGGAATACGAGGGCAGAGCCGACCATGCCGTTACCGCCGCAGTGGTGAGCAAGACGCGGCTGCCGGTAATTGCCAATGGCGATATCCGCACCGCAGCCGACGGCCTGAGGGTTCTACGGGAAACCGGTGCTGCCGGTCTCATGATGGGGAGAGGGGCCATCGCCGACCCCCTGCTTTTTGAGCGGCTGAGGGGAAAAGCGCCGGCCGAACCGACCGACGAAGAACGGAAGGAAATGCTCCGGAAGTACATGGGGGAACTGCTGGCAGGCTACTGCAAATTGTTCTGCGGCGAAACGCAGGTATTGGGCAAGATCAAGGGAGTCCTTGCCACCATGGATGACCCATCCCTGGCAAGGAGCCTCAAACAGCTCAAAAAAGCCAGGACCATCCGGGCTTTCAGCGCCATCCTGGACGAGCTCCCATAAAAAAGGCAGCGGGTTCCCGCTGCCTTTGACACAATATGCCATTATACATGGAAAAATTTTTTATAACAGCCTTTGCAGGGAATTTTTACAACGCTATAGTATAGACAGGTAGCGCTACCGGAAACAGATCGTCAGCACAAGGAGGGCACCGTTATAGGGGAAGCTACTCCCGAACACAATCTGACGCAGTACCCGGCCGGCGGTTTCAAAACGCCGGAATAACCCTGAAATGGGGAGAACGGAAGTAGAAATAAAGAGGCCCGCCGAATCGTTTGGCGGGCCTTTTCACGTTTAAGGGATGGGAGCGTGCGCCCCGTGGAGCGAATGTACCGGAGCGTCAGCCTGCCTTCTTCACCCCTTTTCCGAATAATCCCGCGCGAAAAAGAACGCAACAATGGCAGCGGCCAGCCCCGCCACGGGAAAGAGAAATGCAGCATGGTAGGCGGCCGCAGCACCGCGCCCACAGGAGCCGACAATCACCCCCATAACCTGCTGGGTCACCGCCGCTCCCATGAGGACGAAGAAGTTGAGGGAGGTGAGGGCCGTACCAACGATCCGCACGGAGAACATGGAGCGGATGATGGGGTAGATCATCACCCCGCTGGAGACGGCCAGCCCCACGGCAAAGAATACGGCGGCCAGAAGCGGACGGGGAAAGGTTTCAACCACCCCCAGAAAGCCGGACATGAGCAGCAGAAGCACGAACTGCCCCGCAAGTAGGGTCTTTTTGTAGGAACGGAATATCCGCCGGGCGACCACATCGATCACCGTGCTTCCGGCAATGAACCCAAGGGAGGTAAACATGAGCATTTGGCCGGTGGCGGCCCGGGAGAGGCCCATCACCTCCATCAGGTAGGGTCCGCCCCACAAGCCCTGGAGGGCCAGATAGTTTCCGTACCAGAAAAAGGAGATCAGCCCCAGGAGCAGAAAGTGCGGATTGCCGAAGATTTCCCCCCATGCGCTCAGCATGCCGGTGGGCTTGGAAGCATCTGCCGTGTCGCATTCCTCAGTCACCGGGGGGCGGTCCCTGACCATGCCGAAAACCAGCACCGTAGCCACCGCCTGGAGCAGCCCTATGGCCAGGAATGAAGAGCGCCAGCCAACCGCAGCCACCGCCAGGGCCAGGGGAGCCGTGGCCGAAAGGTTCCCCAGGTTGCCGATGGCCACCATGAAGCCGGATACCCGGCCGAATTCCTGTTTGGAAAACCAGCGGCTGAAGATGGTGAAGGTGGCCATGAGCACCGACGCCGTGCCGATACCGATGAACACCCTGGCCGCCATGGCCATGGCGAGGCTGTCGGCCCGGGAGAAGAGAATGCCACCGATGGTGGTCAGAACGCCGCAGCCGCTGATTACCAGCCTGCTCCCCAAGCGGTCGATCATGGGGCCGAGCGGCAGTTGGGCCAAGGCGTAGACGTAGAAGAGGATACCCGACAGGGAGCCCAGCTGCTGCGGGGTCAGATTCAGCTCGCGGGAAATGTCCCCTGCCACGACAGCCAGGGAAACCCGGTAGAAATAGACGAGTATATACATGAGCGCCAGCACCGAAAAGATCACCCAGCGCTGGCGGCGGATACGGCTGTTGATCATTTGCTCTCCATCCCGCAGCCGGAAAGACTACAGATACTTCTCCCGCAGAGCGACCTTGTTGATTTTGCCGACACTCGTCTTGTCAATCGAATCCACCAGCCGCACCCTGGCAAGGACCACCTGCTTGCTGACCATTCCCTTTTCGGCATATTCCCGCACGTAGTGGGCCAGCTCCTTTTCCGTCACCCGCCCGGCCTCGCCCGGCTTAGGCACCACCAGCGCCAGGGGGCGCTCCCCCCACTTCTCGTCGGGCTGCCCGATGACCGCAACCTCGGACACAGCCGGGTGATGGGCGATGATATCCTCCAGCTCCAGGGAAGAAACCCACTCCCCGGCCACTTTGATCACATCCTTGGTCCGGTCGGTTATCCGTACATATCCCAACTCGTCGCGTACGGCCACGTCGCCGGTATGGAGGAATCCCCCCTCCCAGAGCCTCTCCGATGCCTTGTGGTCTTTCAGGTACCCCTGGGTCAGCCAGGGGGCCCGGACAACGATCTCCCCGGCACTCGCGCCGTCGCGCGGAAGCTCGCGCATATCCGCCCCCACCACGCGCAAATCGACGAGGGGAATGGCCACTCCGGTCTTGCAGCGGATGGCTGCCTGCTCCTCCGGCGTGCACTCCAGCATCTCCGGGGTCAGGTGGGACATGGACAGGATCGGGCAGGTTTCGGACATGCCATAGCCGGTGAAGACGTCGATGCCGCGCCGCATCGCCTCGATGCAGAGGGCACGGGACATGGCTGCTCCCCCGATGATGATCTTCCACCCCGAAAGATCGATACGCTCGGCATGGGGGTGCTTCAGCAGCATGTGCAGGATGGTGGGGACACAGTGGGAAAAGGTCACCTTCTCCCTCTCGATCATCTCCAGGAGCTGTTCCGGTACATAACGGCCCGGATAGACCTGTTTAACCCCGAGCATGGTGGCAATGTAGGGAATTCCCCACGCATGGACATGGAACATGGGGGTAATCGGCATGTAGACATCGGTGCGGCGGAACGTGCCGTGCCCCACGGCAGTCGAGAGCACCGTCATGACGCCGAAGGTGTGGAGCACCAGCTGGCGGTGGCTGAAGTAGACCCCCTTGGGCATGCCGGTGGTGCCGGTGCTGTAAAAGGTGGTGGCGCGGGTATTCTCATCGAAATCGGGGAAGTCGAACTCCGGGGAGGCGTCCGCAAGCAGCGCTTCATATTCTCCGCGGAAAGGAATGGCGCTCTCCCCAACCTCTGCCGGATCATCCGTGAGAAGGAGATACCCCTTGACCGTATCGAGCCGTCCCCTGATCTGCTCTAGGATCGGGAGAAATTCGCTGTTGACCAGCAGGAGATCGTCCTCGGCATGGTCGATGGTGTAGAGGATCTGCTCGGGGGAAAGCCGGACATTGATGGTATGGAGCACCGCGCCGATCATCGGCACGGCGAAGAAGAGCTCCAGATAGCGGTGACTGTCCCAGTCCATGACCGCCACCGTGTCCCCGGGCTTTACGCCCAGGCCGGTCAGAACGTTGGCCAGCCGCCGGACCCGCTCCCGCAGAGTGCGGTAGGTGCCGCGATAGAGGTTACGGTAGATGATCTCCTGATCCGGGTTGTCCACCACGGGGCAAAAGAGGAGATTCTTTATGAGTAGGGGATAGTCATAGGCAGAAGCAGTACGGGGAATCAGGGTGTCAGTCATGGGTGCTCCTCCGGCTGGATGGTACTCCTCAGATAGATAACAACTTGCCGGGTTATATCATGATTTTAAGAATGATGGACGGTTTTTTCGGCAGCGGCGACGCCAATGAAGGAGGACGAATCCGGCTGCCGGTTATGTCCGGCAAAAGACGTATCGGTGGTCATATGACGTGGCTTGTCGGGCAGAAACTCCCCCCCGCCCCCAAGACAACAAGAGCAGAAATATCTCCACCTCATATTACATTTAATAATCTCCAGCCGTTACGGACGATTTTCTTTATTTATCGCTTATTTAAGTTATTTCCAAAAGAGACTGGCTTGTGGTTTGTTTATTGTAATGCATGTTTTCTAATCCACCACTGCATTAGATGATTGTGCGCCACTGAGCAGGTCCGGCGTCGTAAATCCTCCATGAAAGGAGCATCGGATGAGAAAGGGAAAATTTGTATCAGCTGCAGCAAGTCTGACCGGCACCTTACTTCTGGCGCTGCTGACCATTGCGTCGGCAAATGTGCCGCCCCCCCCGGCCAACCAGTTTCTGGGAATCTACGATACGGTTTTTGGAAGCTTGACCCGAATCAAATGCCTTGAGTGCCACGGAGACGATTCCCTCCTGGTACAGCGCCACCATGCGCTCCTCAACAACGCATCGCCGGCTAAAACCTATGAATGCCTCACCTGCCACACCCTTATTCCGGACGGCACCGGCGGCTTCACGTTTGCGGACTTCAGGACCTGCGAAAACTGCCATACCACGTCGCCCCATCACATCACCCCTGCCGCCCAGGAACGGCACTGCAACGTCTGCCACGGCAGCTTTGTGGACAATTATGATGACGGGCACTACATACCAACCTATCCAAAATCCTCAGTCACTCCAGACACCTACGGAACCCCATATATCGATCCCGGCACCGGCCAGCAGAAAATTACCGGCGGATGCGCCGCATGCCACCAGAGCGCCGACGGGGCGATAGACCCGGCAACGGGGACCGTGAGGCCCATTTTCACCAACGCCCAGACTCACCACGCCATTAACATTGCCTGCGCCACGTGCCATGGGGTCCATGGCGCCATCAAGGACATCAGGTACTGCGAAACCTGCCACGGAATCAAATCCCTCCACAACATCCAAAAAGATACGCCTTCCCCGGCAAGCGTGGGCGCCGTTATCCCCGGCGAGGAAGACGCCGGATGGGGCCATGTCGGCAACAATTACGATTGCAACGGGTGCCACCTCAAGGCCGTCAACGCCATGTCAATGGTACCGGCCGGCGCGACGGTGCCTGCCGTGACAGGGATCAGCAGCCGGACCGTCACGCAGGGGACCCAGGCCAGCCTCACCATCCAGGGGTCCGGCCTCACCAATCAATCGAACGGAATAACCTTCATGCCGACGGTTGTCCTGAGCAACGAGCTCGGTTCCATTGAGCTTTCGCCCACCGCCTACACCGAGGGGGAAGTGCAAGTCCTGCTGCCTCCCCTGGCTTTGGGCAACTACGATCTCCGCATCCGGAAAGAGGACAAAAAGAGCAACCGGATGCGCATAACCGTGGTTCCCTATCTGTCGGTCAGGACAGCAACACTGGGCACCAGGAGCAACTTGACCATAGTGGGGAGCGGTTTTGGTCCTCCTCCGTCCGTAGAGTACTCATCGGGGCTCGGGGCGTACGTGGAAGGCGCTGCTGCCGAGGTGCGTTCCTGGTCGGACACCAAAATCACCGTTGTTTTCAAGGGGGTAAAGACCGGCGACAGCATTGAGATCCGGACGGTAAACGGTGCGGTCAACACCGTGGCTGTGCAACCCGTCAAGAAGACACGCTAGGGGAGGCAAGCCATGGAACGTAAAATAAACCAATCGATAGTACAGCGTATAACCATAATTGCCGCGACAGTTCTCATGTCCACCCAGCTTGCGTGGGGAGCGGCCATTACGGTCACAAAGCACAACATGGCCTCCAACTCCATCAACGACTACAGGGCGGTAAGCGGCGGAACGACAATGGTATGCGTCTTCTGTCACACCCCGCATTCTCCAATCGGCATTCCCTTGTGGAACCGGTACCCTGGGATCGTGCCCCTTGCGTCGTACCGCCTCTACTCCACCTCTCCCACCATGAAAAACATCGCCAACAGCAGCGGCATATCCGAGCAAAGCGTCTCGTCGCTCTGCATCAACTGCCACGATGGGAGCCCCCTTGGGGGAGCGAGCCTTCGGATCCAGCCCGTCGACGGGCTTTCGACCGTCATGGGCCCGAACGGGGAAATGGGGATCGCGCCGGAAAGAAAGACTCACAAAGGTCCCGACCTCAGAAATCACCATCCGGTGAACTTCAACGTGACCGTTGGCGGAGCCGCCAATGGGCTGGGAGAAATCATCGAGACATACCCCGGCTACTTTGCCATCAAGACGAGCCGTGTCCAGCAGAGCATGCCGCTGTTCACCTCCCCCCGCGGCAATAGGACCCTGGAGTGCGGTTCCTGCCATACGGTCCACGATGATGATTCCAAGCCGTTTCTGAGGACCACCATGGCAGGCAACGTTCTCTGCCTTGCATGCCACGTTCAGTAGTTGACCAGAGCAGCACTCCGCAACGATAGCAACTCCATGGGGGGCGGGAAGGGTGAAAGCGCCTTTCCGCCCCCCCTCCGGCAAACGCCCTCCCCCCGGCCTCTCATAGTACCGGCAGCAAACACAATCTTCGCATTGCATTCCCTGAGTCGAGAAGGTAATCTCTCGCCGAAAGGAGAACGCCAATGAACCTGCTTTACGCCCTCGACCTTCTCGGCACCGCCGCCTTCGCCGCTTCCGGCGCCTGGGCCGGCATCCGCCGCGACATGGACCTCTTCGGCGTGCTGATGCTCGGCCTGGTTACCGCCACGGGAGGCGGCACCCTGCGCGACCTGTTTCTGGGGGACACACCCCCCTTCATTTTCAAGGACGAAACCTATCTCTACATCTCCATCGCCGTTTCCCTGTCGATTTTCCTCTTTCACCGGCGGCTGGAATTCCTGCACCACCCGCTCCTCTACTTCGATGCCATAGGGCTCGGCACTTTCGTGGTCATCGGCACCGGGAAGGCCCTGGCCTTCAAGATGGGGTTCGTCGGCTCGGTAATGATGGGTGTCATGACCGCCGTCGCCGGGGGAATGATCCGCGACGTTCTCTCCACCCAGGTCCCCCTGGTGCTGCAAAAAGAGGTCTACGCCTCGGCCTGCCTTGTGGGGGCGGCACTTCTCTACCTGCTGAACAGGCTCTCCTTCCCCCACACATGGTCGCTTCTCGCCGCGGCGCTGGCGGTAATCGGCCTGCGCCTTCTAGCCATCCGCTACAACTGGTCCCTCCCCCGGGCTGAAGGAGGCAAGTAACGACGGCTCAACGCTGTATGGAAAGGGCCAGAAGGATCAACAGGGGAAAGAGGTTAAGGCTTGAGAACAGTGCCCCGTCGGCACGGAAGAAAGCAGCCATAAGCAGGAAAAGGGAAAATGCCGATAACCCCGCCGCCGCCACCCCACCGACGATTCCGAAAACCGGGAGCAGCAGCGCCCCGGACACGAGCGCCCCGAGCCAGACCGCGAAGATGGGAGAACGGGCACCATCCTTAACGCCTTCCACAAAGAGGGGGATGCCGGCCCGCCGGTAATCCTCCGCGTGGCGGCGCTGGAGAAGCCAGAAGTGGGGAATCTGCCAGAGGTAGAGAATGCCCGCAAGGAGCACAATCCGGTAGTCGGCGGGGTTTCCCCCGGCGAGGGTCCAGCCGACGAGGGGCGGAGCCGCCCCGCTCACCGCCCCTGCCAGGAGGGCGAGGGACGTGCGGCGCTTGAGGGGGGTATAAACGGCCAGGTACCACCCAAGCGCTCCCCCCCCGATGAACGGCGGCAGAAGTCCCCCCATGGCGCCAAGGGCCAGAAGGCCGGCGGCGATGCATGCCGCCCCCACGAGGGCCGCTGCCGCCGGAGAGATATCCCCGCGAGGGAGGGGCCGCTGGCGGGTTCTCTCCATGAGGCCGTCCAGATCCCGCTCCAGCACCTGGTTGAGGGCCGACCCCCCCGCGGCAAGAAGCGCCACCCCCGCCCATGCCACCCAAGGGAGCATCCCCCACCCCCCTTCCGCGGCAAGGAGACACCCGCCGGCCGCCGCTGCCCCGTTCAGCAGGGCCAGGCGGGGGCGAAGCAACCTTGAGACTCCCCTGCTCACCGGACCTCCTTCAAAAACTCACCGATCTCTTCGATTTCGTCATCGGACAGGTTCGGATAAGGAGGCATTACCGGCGGATAACCCTTCACCACGTCGGCCGCCGGCTCGCGGAGAGAGCGCTTCAGATATGCCCCATCCATGGTGACGCTCCGCTCGGCGTCGCCAGTCACCACCGTAACCGCCCTACCCCAAACTCCCTTGAAACTTGGCCCAGCCTTGCGGGAACCGTCCAGGGAATGGCAACCGACGCAGCCGTTCTTCTCCAGGAGCTCCCGTCCACGGGACCCCTCACCTTTCACCCCGTCATCCTCCCGACGTTCCAGCCACGCATCGAACTCCTTCTCCGGGACCGCCTCCACCGCGGCAACCATGGAGGAATGCCCCAGGCCGCAGTAGACGGAGCAGAAAAGTTCATGGGAGCCGGGCCTTTCCGCCACGAACCAGACATGGTTCTTCATTCCCGGCACCACATCGCGCTTTATCCGGAACGCAGGAATTGAGAACCCGTGCAGCACATCCATGGAAACGAGGTGCACCAGCACCGGCTTACCGACTGGGATGTAGAGCTTCGGGCTGGTCTTCCCGTTGGCGTAGGTGAAGCTCCACGACCACATGCGGGCCGTCGCCGTCACCTCCATGGCGTTCTTCGGCACGTTCCGGAGCGTCAGATAACCTGCCCAGCCGTAGTAGAACATTGCCAGGACTATGATGGTTGGAAGGACCGTCCAGACGATCTCCAGCCAGACATTGCCGTCCGCCCGGGAGGTGGGCTCCGGCGCACGGGAGCGGCGGTAGCGGATGACGAACCCCACCATGGTCGCCGTAATCCCCAGAAGGAGCACAATGCTCACCCCGAAGATGAATATGAAAACCGGATCTACTGCGCTGGTTGTGGTTATGAAGTTCGGGTCCACGACAGATCCTTACCGGTAGAGAACGTCGAAAAAAGTCAGCCCGATGAAAAGCGCCAGGGTAACCAGGGCCACGAACAGCAGCCAGCGGAGCAGCCTCCCCTCGTAGCGCATGTGCATGAAGAAGGCTATCACCAGCCCCCCCTTGACGGAAGCGATGGCCAGAGAACCCCAGACATGGCCGAAGCCCGTGGCATGGCGGGCGGCCCATACCGTGAGGGCGGTGAGCAACAGGAGGACGCCCCAAACCGCCGTCAGGGTTCCGTACCCGATGATATGCGTGGTGTTGCCATGAGTATCTTTCCCCATTGCTTCTCCTAAAATCCGGCCCCGTTTGCCTATCCGAGGCTGCGGATTTTGCGCCAGATCGTCGCACCCGGAGGAGAGACTGCGGAGGCGTAGCAGCGCTACGCCGCACAAAGGAGCGACGAGGACGGCGGCGAGATGGCGTAAAAGTCGCAGCCCCTACAGGATTAGGTAATAGAGCGGAAAGATGAAGATCCAGACCAGATCCACCAGATGCCAGTAGAGAGCACTGTTCTCCAGCCAGGCAAAATCCCCGGCATGGATCGTCCCCCGCCATGCCCATACCGCCACCACCGCCAACAGTACGCTGCCGATCAGCACATGGAGGCCATGGAGGCCGGCGGTCACATAGTAGAGGCTGTAGAAGACCGACTCTCCGGGAGGCGCAGCAGCCAGCCGGGACGAGCCGGGATAGATGCCGCGACTGAACTCGTGGCTCCACTCCAGGTACTTGTTGATAAGGAACACGGCTCCGCAGATGACCGCCCCCCCCAGCAGCCAGACGGCCAACCGCCGGCCCCCCCGCTGGATGGCGGTGACCGCCATGGCCGCCATCAGGCTGCTGGTGATGAGAATGACCGTGTTGACCGTGCCGAACCAGAGTTGCATCTCCCGCCCCGCGGCGGCAAACTCCCGGGGATAGCGGACGAGATAGGCCCCGTAAAGGAGAAACATCCCCCCAAACAGGAATAATTCGGTTAAGAGGAAAAGCCACATCCCGAGCTTTGCCCCGGCATGGTCTCTGTGTTGCGGCCGGCTCATGGGACCCCCGTCCCCCTGAAATCATAGGGGCCATGGGTGACCACCGGCTCATCCGCAAAATTCTCCGTGGGTGGCGGCGTCGGGATGCTCCATTCCAGGGTTGCCCCTCCCCACGGATTGCTCCCGGCCCGCGCCCCGCTCCGCAACCCCATGAACAGGTTCACCAGAAGAATCATGAGCCCTGTGGCCAGGATCCAACTCCCGATTGTGGATACCAGGTTAAGGGGAGCGAACTCGGGGAGGTAATCGTAGTAACGCCGCGGCATCCCTTCCAGCCCCAGCACGATCATGGAGAAATAGAGGATGTTGAAGCCGGTGAACATGAGCGCCCAGGCGATAATGGCCGGCTTTTCGGCGTAGCGGCGGCCGTAGAACTTGGGGAGCCAGTAGTGCATGGCGGCGAAGAAGGCGAATCCCGAGCCGCCGAATATGACGTAATGAAAATGCCCCACCACGAACTGGGTGTCGTGGACATGGATGTCCGTGGCCGCCGCCCCCTGCACCAGCCCGGTCAGCCCGCCGATGGAGAAGAGGAAGATGAAGGAAAGTGAGAAGAGCATGGGGGCTTCCAGGGAAATGGACCCCCGGTAAAGGGTTGATATCCAGTTGAAGACCTTGATGGCAGAGGGGATAGCTACGATGAAGGTGAGGAAGGAGAATACCAGAATCGCCATATCGCTCATGCCGCTGGTGAACATGTGGTGCCCCCAGACGAGGGAACCCGCCGCGGCGATGGCGATGCTGGAAAAGGCGATCATCCTGTAGCCGAAGATGGGCTTTCGGGCAAATACCGGAATGATCTCCGAGATCACCCCCATGGCCGGCAGAATCATGATATAGACCGCCGGATGGGAGTAAATCCAGAACAGGTGCTGGTACATGAGGGGATCCCCCCCCTGCCCCGGCTCGAAGAGGCCGGTCCCCAGGAGCCGTTCGGCGATTATCAGCACCAGGGTGATGCCGAGGATGGGGGTCGCCAGGATCTGCACCCACGCCGTGGCGTAGAGGGACCAGACAAAGAGCGGCAGCCTACCCCAGGTCATCCCTTCGGCCCGCAACCGGTGGATCGTGGTGATGAAATTTACCCCGGTAACGATGGAGGAGAACCCCACGACAAATACGCCGAACACCGCCAGTGAGACGTTGGTCCCGGTCCGGCCGCTGAAGGGGAGGTAGAAGGTCCAGCCGGTGTCGGGGGGGCCGCCCCCCGTGAAGAGCGAGGTAAGGATAATGGCCGCGCCGGCCATATAGAGCCACCACGAAAGGAGGTTCAGGCGGGGGAAAGCCACGTCCCTGGCACCGATCTGGATCGGCATGACGAGATTGCCGAAGGAGCCCTGAAATCCGGGGATGATGAACAGGAACACCATCACCACCCCATGCACGGTAAAGAGGGCATTGTACGCCTGGGGCCCCATGATGGTCCGTCCCGGCGCCATTAGCTCGATACGGAGCAGGAGGCCGAGCGCCACCGCAACCAGGAAAAAACCGAACACCGAATAGAAATAGAGCAGGCCGATCCGCTTGTGGTCGGTGGAGAATATCCAGGAAGCGATGCCGCTCCTGCCGGTATCGCTCCAGAAGCCGGCGGCGGTCGTGGTCGGCTCAGTCGGTTCCATGTTTTCCCCCGGGAGGCGTCGGGCGTTTTTTCCCGGTCAGGAACAGGAAGGCAAGGAAGGCACCCGTGCAGATAATGACGATGGTTGCGCTCACCCGCAGCAGATTGAAGACGTAGGTCTTCGCCTTCGGGTCGTAGGTGAAGCAGTATCCCACCACCTTGCGGACCGTGGTCCCCACGGTTCCGCTCCGGGCCTCAAGCAGGGCCAGGGCGAGATCCTTGGGGAGAAAGGTCGTGCCATAGAGGTAGCGGACGATGGTGCCGTCGCCGGTAACTATGATGCTCGCCACCGGGTGGATGAAATCCCTCCCCTGGCGCTCGAACCGGAACCCGGCAGCATCGGTCAGGCGGCGGATGTTTTTCACGTCGCCGGTCAGGAACCGCCACCCCTCCTCGGGGAATGGGGCACCGATGGCGTCCAGGTAGGTTCTCTTGTACTTGGCGGCCAGCTCCGGCGTTTCGGTTTCGTCGAAGCTCACCGAAATGACCCGGTACTGCTCTCCCGGCGTAAGGCGGATATCTTTCAGGACTCCGGCCAGCCCCCCCTGGAGAAAATTGCAGACATTGGTGCAACGGTAGTAGACGGGAAGGATTATGGTGGGGGCGGTTACCAGGTCTCCCAGGCGGACCGGCGCGCCGGTTTCGTCCGCGAAGGTGGCGTCGAGGGGAATTTTCTCCCCCAGGCGTTCGGTGAGGCCGAAACGTGCCCCATCGCCAGTTGCGGCGTCGATGCCGGGACGGCCATGCTCATGGAGCGGCTCTTCCGCCGCGGCCGTGGCCCGGGCGGACGCGAGCATGGCCGCCAGCAGCAGCAAAGAGCAGAGGAAAGACACCCCGGACCATCGTACACCATGCAACCGTTCCATTGGTCACCACCCCGAGCGTGAGTGCAGCGTCCCTATACCTTACCGCCCTCCACGCCATTCGCAACCGCCGGGGCGGAAGCCGGGCACAAAAAAACGACGGCCAGGGGGCCGCCGTTCACGGGAGTTGCCTTGCGGCGGAAGACCGCCGGGCTGTGTCAGTCCAGGTTGAAATTATTCTGGTAGGCCATGAGGGTATTGAGCATGAGGGCCGCCACCGTCATCCGGCCGACTCCGCCGGGAACCGGGGTGATCCAGGAGCATTTCCCCTTCACGTTCTCGAAGTCCACGTCCCCGACGATTTTGCCGTCATCCAGCCGGTTGATCCCCACGTCGATAACGACCGCCCCCTCCTTCACCATATCGTCGGTGACAAAGCCGGGAATGCCGACGGCCACGATGATGATGTCGGCCCGCCGCGTCTCGTCCAGCAGAAGCTCCCGGGGGGTTTCGATATGGGTGAGGGTGACGGTGGCGTTGCCGATGTCGAAATCGTTGGCAAGCATGATGGAAATGGGCTTACCCACGATGTTGGAGCGGCCGATGACCACGCAGTGCTTCCCCCAGACCGGGATCTCGTAGAACTGGAGGAGCTTGCAGATGCCGTAGGCGGTGGCCGGCCGGAACGCCTTCTGCCCCAGGGTCATCTTCCCGAAGTTCGTGGGGTGGAATCCGTCGATGTCCTTGTCGGGATCAATGGCGTTTATTATTTTCTGGGGATTTATGTGTGGGGGGAGCGGCAACTGGACGATGAGACCGTCGGTGGCCGGATTGGCGTTGATCTCCCGGATTTTCGCCAGGAGCTCCTCTTCGGTCACGGTTTCCGGAAACCGCAGGAGCGCCCCCTCGAACCCCGCCTTCTCGCAGGATTTGATTTTCGACTTCACGTAGGATTCGCTCGGAGCGTGCTCACCCACGAGGATTACCGTCATGTGCGGCTTTCTCAGCCCCGATTCCACATATCCCGCCACCTTCCTGGCTATGTCGGCAACCAGGCTGTCGGCGCACTTTTTCCCGTCCAGTAGATTCATGGCACCAAGTTTCCTCTTCTCGATAAATTCCATGGGGTCTGTACATTCCCCAGTTTTCGCATGCTAATCGGCACGGTCAATATCCACGTCTTTTGTAACATACAAAAAGCGATGCCACAACAGCCGACACCGCCAACCATCCGGTCAGGGGAGCTCCAGCGGCGGCTCCGCCAGGGCGGCTACCTGCTCCCGCAGCTCGATTATCTGGTCGTTCCAGTAGCGGGGAGTATTGAACCAGGGGAAGGTGGCAGGGAAGATTGGGTCTTCCCAGCGGCGGGCGAGCCAGGCGCTGTAGTGGAGAACCCGCAGGGCCCGCAGGGGCTCCACGAGCCGCAGCTCCCGGGGATCGAACTCATTGAACTCCGTGTACCCCTCCAGTAGCGCATCCAGCTGGGCCAGCTTCCGGGGGCGGTCGCCGGAGAGCATCATCCAGAGGTCCTGCACCGCCGGGGCCATGCGGGCATCGTCGAAGTCCACGAAGTGGGGGGCATCGTCCCGCCAGAGGATGTTCCCCGCATGGCAGTCGCCGTGGGTCCGCAGGTACCGGACCGCCCCCGTCTCCGCCATGATGGCGTCGACAGCTTCCAGGAGCATGGCGGTCACCGCCGTGTAGCTCTCCCGCAACTCGGGGGGGATGAAGCGGTCGCGGATCAGCTCCACGGAATCGTAGCCGAAGCTCCGGCTGTCGAGAACGGGACGATGAACGAAAGGCGCCACGGCGCCGATCCGGTGCATTCGCCCCAGAAACCGCCCCAGGATCAGGAGGTTGTCCAGATTGTCGAATTCCGGCGCCCGCCCCCCCTGGCGTGGATAGAGGGCGAAGCGGAAGCCGTCGTGGCAAAAGAGGCTCTGCCCCTCGGCGTTGCGCCAGGGGGCCACCACGGGGAGCTCGTGGGTCGCCAGTTCGGCGCAGAAATCGTGCTCCTCCGCGATCTGCCCGTCGCTCCAGCGGCCGGGGCGGTAGAACTTGGCCACCAGGGGCTCCCCCTCCTCGATCCCCACCTGGTAGACCCGGTTCTCGTAACTGTTCAGGGCCAGGGTGCGGCAATCGCAGACAAAGCCCTGGCTCTCCACGGCGTCCATGATGAAGGCGGGGGTCAGAGTGCTGAATGGGTGCGGGTTTTCGGTCATGGCTTGCACAATACCATCATTCACCGCCGGAACCAAGGAGTTCACCGCTCAGCAAAAAAAAGGGGCATGATTGGAGGTAAAGATGAGCGGATCGCGGCGCAATATCGGCGCCACTGCGGAGTGCCGGGTGAACTCCCGGTCGAGGAAACGGCGCACCTCCCGGCGGCCCCACCCACCTGGGTGGCGGAAGGAGGTGTAGAGGGAGAGGTCCCCCTCGTAAAATGATTCGGTCTCCATTCCCGCGGCCTCGTCGCTGAAAGCGGGCATGTTGAAAACCGCCAGGTTCAGGAAGGTGATGGCCTCCCGGTGGCGAACCACAAATTCCAGCGTCCTTCGGGCATCTTCCTCGGACTCGGCCGGGGTGCCGAAGAGGAGGTAGCCATAGACCGCGATTCCCGCATGACGGAGATTTTCCAGCACCCGCTCCGCCATGGCGAGGTCGATACCCTTGTGGAGCCGGTCCAGAACCCCCTGGTCCCCCGATTCCAGCCCCAGTTTCAGCATGACGCACCCCGAGCGCTTCAAGGCCCGGCAGAAACCCGGGTCGTCCAGGTTATCGCCGATCCGGGCAAAGCTGTACCACGGGGCACCCGGAGGGGTCTCGGCCAGGGCATTCAGAAGCGTCGGGCTTATGGCATTGTCCAGAATGTGAATAAGGGACGGCCCATACTTGGCGGTCAGCCCCCGGAGATCTGCCAGGGCCCCGGACGTCGGCCGGGGGCGATAGGCGTTACCTTCGGCCCGCTCGGGGCAGAAGGAGCAGCGGTTCCACCAGCAGCCGCCGGCGGCGCTGTAGGGGAGGACAAGGCCGGGGGAAAAATAGTCCGGAAGCGGCAGAAGATCATAGGTCGGCGCTCCGGACGCCCGGTTTCCCGGCGGGACTCCGGCGAGATCCAGGAGGGGCCCTTCCCCCGGCCCCGCAATCATGTGGTCCACGAGGCCGCCGAAGGGGTTCTGCCAGCCGGGACGCCGCAGCCACGACGTCACCAGCCCGCCGCCAAGGACTATCTTCAGGGATGGGAACCGCCGGCGGATAAACCCCATCAGCGCAAAGGCGCTGACCGCCTGGCTCAGGTAGTTGAGGGAGATCCCCACAAACCCGATGCCGTCCACAACCTCGGGCAGCCGTTCGCTGAAGTAGCCGTAGAAGGGGTTGCGCTCCGGCTCTTCCGCCGCCCGCAGCAGATCGGCACTGGAAACCGGCGAAAAATGCTCCTGCTGGTAGTCCGCGAGTCCCACCGTAGCCCCGCTCCCCCGGCCGGACACGGAGAGGAGCCGGTTCAGGTCGCTGACGGCGCGGACGTAACGGTCCGGGGAACTGTAGGTCGAGGGGTCCCGCAGGGCGGACAGGTGTCGGGCCCGGTTCTTCACCGCCCGGCGGGTCCAGGTCTCCTCACCGGGTTCCGGTTGCTCCATGAGCCAGAGGAGCCCCTCAAGGTTTGCGTCCAGGAGACGGCATGGGACGCCATTGGCCAGGAGCGCCCCCGCGAGGAGGGTGATGCCGGCCGGCGGCTCGGACGGTTTGGCTACGGGTGGATGAATGAGGAGCATGGCGCCTATTATGGGGGAAACGGCGCCGGGAGGCAAGGCGGCCGGTGAGGGCCGCTACCCCCCCGCCAGCCAGTGGGCCAGGTTGCGGGCAAGGCGGGTATTGCCGTCGTCCAGGTAACGGTTCTGGAAGATGGCGTCATCGCCGAAGATGAGGATGCGGCCGGCGCCGATGTTCCCTTCGGCCACCACGGCAAAGCGGTCCACAGCATCCCGTGCCGACAGCTTCCGGTTTCCGTCCAGGTCAACCCACGCCTCGGCGCTGGTCCGGGCAAGGGGAGTCAGGCCATTCAAGGCCCAGCCTCCATAAAGGCCGAACTGTTCCATGCCGCCGAAGAGGGGATGGGTTGCCAGATCCCGCACCCGGAAGGTGATGTCGTTATCGGCAATGACGTTCTGGCGCTCATGGAGGACGCTATTGGAAAAGTCGGCCCCCACCCGGTGGATGAGCCCGGCAAGGGGCTGGCCGATGTGGAGCATGAGCGCCACTCTCCCACCCCGCTCCAGGAAGCGGACCACCGCCTCCACCTCCTCCGGCGCCAGGGGTGCGAAGGGACCGGAAATCACCAGGGCCGCCACCTTATGGAGGGAGTCGTCGGTGAGCCGCTCCCGGCCCGTGGCCACCTGGAGCCCCTCCTCCTTGAGGATTGCGGCGAGACCGGACAGGTGCAGCTCACCCTCCTGCTCCACCACGAAACGCTGGCCGTGCCCCTGGTCCACCAGCACCAGAGGTGCGGCCCCCCAGGAAACCATCGCCGAAGAAATAATCATGCAGACTGCAATCCCGAACAACGTGACAACTCTTTTTACGGACGCATTCATTGGCACCCTCCACAAAAAAGACTTTATAGGTCTTTTTTATACTATTCCAGACTCCTTAAATGCAAGCATTTTTTACCGGGCGCCCCTTGCGTAATCCCTTTTTCTTTCGTCCTGCCTGTGATAAAGGATTCAAGGAAACAGATGATGTTTAATGAAAGGCAACGGACATGAAACGATGACAGTGGGTGATCGGATTTTTCAGATACCCGGCATCGGCAGGATAAAGCCGGTGGATGCGGCACTTGCGATACTGCTGATAGCACTTGCGGCCGCATATGGCATTTACGGCTTGCGGCAGTACGACGTCATCTCGGCCGACGGGGCCGGATATGCCGTCTCGGGAAAGATTTTCTTCGAAACCGGTGATCCCCGGAACTTCGGAACGGTGTTCCCGCCGCTGTACCCCTTTCTCGTGGGCCTGTTCAACGTGGCGCTCAACGATCTTGAGACCTCGGCCAGAATGGTCTCCGTATTCTTCAACGCCCTAACCATCCTCCCCCTCCATGCCCTTACCCTGGGGCTCTGGGGGCGGCGCGCCGCCCTATGCGCGTCCATCCTGTTCATCACCCTACCCTTTCTGCACGGCATGTCCGGCATCGACATCACCGAACCCACTTACACCTTCTTTGCCCTTGCCGCTGCATGGGTTTTCAGAAGCTGTCTCGCCCGCCGCGGCAAAGGTACCGCTTTCGCAACCGGAGCCCTTCTGGGCATCGCCTACCTGGCGCGCCCCGAAGGTTTCATCGTTGCCGCAGCGTTTTCCGGCATCCTGTTCCTGTTGCTGCTCCTCAACACCCCCCGGGGGGGAAGACTTCGGACCACTCTCCTGCTGGCGATTTTCTGGTGCGGATTCCTGGTGCCGGCAGTACCGTACATGAATTACCTCCACAACGTGACCGGCGCCTGGCAGTTGAGCGGCAAAACAGGGCTGAACTCCAGCATCATCCGCGAATACCGGGGCGAAACCCCACCCGACCAGCACATGCGGCTCAATGAGCAGGGGCAGGCCGTAGGGGGGGGGAATGCAACGCTGCTGGATCTGATGAAGGAATCCCCGGATATTTTCTGGGGCAACATCCGCGACAATCTCCACGCCCTCCCCCTGGAGCTTGTCGGCGCCTTTCCGTGGTTCCTGTTCGCGCTGGCAGGCATCGGGTACCTGTGGCTCCCCCGCTGTGCTCCGGGGGACGGAGAAGAGTGCGCGGCGCCTGCCCGCCAGGGGCTCATGGACCGCCTGCTCCTTGCATCCGTCTGTTCCCCCCTGGCTCTGTATGTGGTTTATTTTGTGCAGCCCAGGGGATTCTATGCCTATGTGCCGGTCTTTCTCATGGCGGCAGGCGGCGGCTTCGCCCGCATCGATTCATGGGCAAACCGATACATCCCACGGAAAACCTGGATTGCCGTCCCCCTCGCTGCACTCCTCGGGCTCTGGTACATCTACAGCAGCATCCCGGCTCCCAAGCCCCCCTACCACTATACCCAGGACGGCGCCCGGTATGACGACAAGCAGATAGGGCTTCGACTGAGGGAAATCATCCCCCGTGGGGCGATAATCATAACCCGTTCCGGCAGGATCGGCTTCTACTCCCGGCACACATACCTGATGCCTCCCCAGGGAAGCCTTGCCGAACTTATCGCCTTTGCCGGCAAGAACAATGCGGAGTATCTCATTGCGACCATTCAGCTCCTCTCCATGCGCCCCCAGCTGGAGATACTCTATCAGCCCCTTTTCGGAGCGAACGGGAACGCCCCCCCACTTCCCGGCATTGAGCCGGTCTACATCGGCCAGGAACCGGGGGGACTCCCCTATATTGTCTACCGGTTTGTCCGGCAGTGACGTTTCGGGTGGTGACCCAGTGGAAACTCCCTTTTTGTCTTTCATCATTCCTGCCTACAACGAAGAGCAGCGCCTTCCACCCTATCTGGAACGGGTAATCGGCTTTCTTGCCGGAGAGCCATACTCCTTCGAGGTGATTGTCGTGGATGACGGCAGCTCCGACGGGACGGCGGCGATGGTGAAAGCGCTCATGGCGCGCCATTCCTGCCTGCGGCTGGAGGCGCTCCCCCGGAACAGGGGGAAGGGATTTGCGGTTAAAACCGGGATGATCGCCGCAAAGGGTCAACTCCGCGTTTTTGCCGATGCCGATGGGGCAACGCCCGTTGAGGAGATTCGGCGGCTGCTGGAAGCCAACGGGAACGGCGCCGACATCGCAATCGGATCCCGGGCCATGAAGTCCGGCCACTGCGTTGTGAAGGGGCGTTTGCACCGCAAAATCATGGGAACCGTTTTCAACGGGCTGATAAGGGCACTGGCGGTACGGGGCATCCACGATACCCAGTGCGGTTTCAAGCTGTTCACGGCCTCTGCCGCCGAAGGCATTTTCCCCCGGCAGAGGATATCCGGTTTCGGGTTTGACGTGGAACTCCTCTTCCTGGCCCGGCGTTTCGGATACCGGATCATCGAAGTGCCGGTGAACTGGGCTGATGTTGGGGGGACAAAGGTTCGCCTGGTGCGGGATTCGTTCAGGATGCTCAGCGAAGTGCTGCGGATACGGTTCACAAATCTTACCGGAGGTTATGAAACTCCCCCCAGGAGGCCATAGCCAATTATTTCAGAGCCTTACTCTCTTCCCCGCTCCAACGCGGCCTCAGCTTGACTTCGCCCGCGTCGCCAGTATACTTTTCTCCATAATCGACGTGATAGACGACAATACTAAACCATCCGCGAGGATGGGGCGGAAAGCCCACAGGGTCTCACCGAGACAGCCGGGTTGCCGAAATGTCACCATATTTTCGGCACCCCGGCTTTTTTGTGCCCAGACACAACGGCCGGGGAAAGGAGGAAAGAGATGATACGAAAGATGATGTCAACCCTCAAAGTGGTGCTGGCCCTGTCAGCAGCCGTTTTCGGCCTGGCCCTGCTCCAGGGGTGCAGCGGCGGGGGGAGCGACAGCGACAGCTCAGCAACTGCGGGCACCTTGAAAGTGGCCTTGACCGACAAACTGAGTGACGACTTTGCCGAAGTGAGAATTAAAATCAAGGCGGTCAAGATCATACCGGTCGAATACGACCAGGATGCAGAGGACGACGATCAGCTGCTGATCACTGTTCCCCTTGATGTACCATCACCCAGCTTCAATGTCCTCGATCTTGCCTATGTCCAGGAACTGCTCGGCACGGTGACCCTGCCGGCAGGAACCTACAGCCAGGTCCGGCTGATCCTGGAACCTAACCCCAATGTAGGGGAGCCGGTCAATTACGTAACCCTCAAAACCGACCCGGCCACAAAAATCCCCCTCAAGACCCCCAGCGGGCAGCAATCGGGGCTCAAGGTGCTCGGCAGGTTCGTGGTTGAGCCGGGCGTAATCAATGCCATCGCCATCGACTTCGATCCGAACACCGCCATTGTCGAACGCGGCAACACCCCGCAAAACGAGAAGTATATCCTTAAGCCCACGGGAATACGGATAATCCAGATGGATGAACTGTTGCCGAGCTACGGTTCAATTTCCGGCATGGTCGTTTCTCCGTTGTCAAACTGGTCGAGCGCCACGGTATCGGTGAAACGCCGCGGTTCCGCAGATGACATCACCCCCATCGCCGCCGGCACAATTTTCAGCAATTACACCAGCGGCGTGTGGCAGGCCCCCTTTGCGGCATTCGTGCCCCCCAACACCCTGCCTGTCACCTACAAGGCATTCGTCGCCGCCAACGGCTTCCAGACCTATTCGTCCGCCGCCGTTTCCGTCGTAACCGGGGCAACCACCGATCTCGGCACCATCTCATTGCTGCCATCGCCCTGAAGTCACCAATAAAGCAAGGGGGCAGGCCTGAACGGCCTGCCCCCCTGATCTTCTTCATCCGGCAAATTATCCAGCTACTTTTTAAGCACTCTTTCCGCCTCAATCTGCCGGAAAATATCGTGGAGCGACTCCGAGTAGATCTCCTCCCGCTTCCCCTCCAGCGGATGGAAGGGATAGGCGAAGATCAGCACGGCCTGGGTCCAGTTTTTGAGGGTCGCCTTGCGCTGGTAGGTCCGCAGCGTTTTCCCGGACCTGTCGGAAAGTGTCGCGGTTATGGTGTAATCCCACGTATAGGGCATCGGGACAAGGGTCAGGGACAGGAGGCTGACGGTGCCGCTCAGGCACTGCTCCGCAAAGGAAGACTCCTCGAAAAAATCGATGTCTAGGGTATAGTCGTGGGTACGCCGGAACCCGTCGAGTTCCTCGCGGCGCTTGGGGTTGTTGACGTCGGCGGGGGATTCGGTGAAGGTGACATAGGGGGAAACGTTGCTGATCTCGCCGAGAGCATCACGGAAAAGATTGTCGAAGTCCTTGACCCCTTGGGCCTTCAGCTTCGGAATTGAGTCGAACCCATGCTGCTGCTCCAGGTGCCGGAACAGGAAAAAGGCACTCACCTTCTCCGCACCGACGTTCTTTTCCGCGGGGCGGTCGAACTTGCCAGTCACCGCCGATCGCGAGGCAGCGCAACCGGCCAGCATCCCCCCAACAAGCAGGAGCATCACGAGGGCAATCCGCCTCGACCATACCATCGAACTCGTCATCCCATGAACCTGTCCCATTGGGCACCTCCCGAATTTGCCGGATGCGGCATCGCACGTGTCACGCGTTAATATTTAAGCAAGTATACAGTGAAAACAGCCCCACGGAAATGGCTACCGGCGGTTGTAGAGAACACCCCCCCGTTTTCGGTAAAGCTCCAGCACCTCCCGTCCCTCATCCCGCATATAGCCTCTGACGATCTCTATCCCCCGCTCTTCCAGATAGCGGTACGACTCAGGGTACACCGGCCCCTCATCGAAGCCGATTGCCCGTGCGTCTTCGGCAGCCGCGGCACACACCAGCCGGTCAACCCCGCTCCAGAGTATCCCCCCGAGGCACATGGCGCAGGGCTCGCAGGAAGTGAACAGCTCAAAACTCCCACCGGACGCCAGGGTAAAGCTCCCTATCTTCGCCTCGGCCTGCATGATGGCCACCATTTCGGCATGGAGCACGGAGTTGTTGGCGGCAACGACAAGATTCATCCCTATGCTGACCAACTCTCCGCTTCCCCTCTTGAATATGGCCGCACCGAACGGCCCGCCGGTCCCCTGTTCCACATTCCGGCGGGCAAGGCCGATGGCAAGGGACATCTTCCCGGCATCGCCGGCAAATATGCGGGCCTCATCCAGACATGAAGCAGCCCATTCTGGCAACGTCAACGGCAGCTGAATCATCAGATCTCCTCCCTTTCAACGCACATCGTTCTATACAAGCATTTTAACGGCTCTTTGCGCGAAGGCAAAAAAAGGCGGCCGAGCGGCCGCCTTGTGCTATTTCAATTTCATGATTCCCCCCGGCCGGAGTTACCGGTATGGCGGGTAGGATGGACCATAGTCGGGGGGTACGGGGTACCCGTAAGAGGGTGGCGGCGGAGGATACGAAGGGGTTGCGCGCCGGAGCCGGTACCGGTGCACCTGGCCGGGAACCTGGTGCCCCTTGGCATACATGCACTGGACATACGCATAGTCATATTTCTGCTGTGCATCGTAGCCGTAAGACTCCCCGGCACCGGCACCGGTGGCCGTCCCCAGGAGCAGCCCGCTCCCGGCGCCAATGGCCGCGCCGGTCCCCGGATGACCGGATGCCGCACCGAGGAGCGCGCCGGCCCCGGCGCCTATTGCCGTTCCGACGGCCGCACTCGTGGCGGTATTCTGATTGATGGTATCCTGGGCAGTCATGCCGATCTGCTGGCCGGCCCACTGCCGGCAGGCAAAATCTTCAGACTGGAACTGCTCGAAGGATTTCCCCTGGGAAGGGAGCACCAGCACGCTCGGCCCCGTCGGAACCACCGCGCATCCGGTGAGCCCCAGCAATCCCGCCGCCAGCACATAGCTTCTCATCCGTTGGGCGATCATGGCCTCACTCCTCTTCTTCCAGCTCCTCCGGCGGCTCATCCGGAGGAACGACCTTCATCCACCCCTTCGGGCACTTTTTCACATAGGGATAGTACCCCTCAGGGTTCTGGCAATAATACCAATAGTTGGGCTCTTCCGCCCGGGGAGCGGGAGCCGGCTGGACATATATCTCCTGGGGAGGGCTCACGATTACCGGCGGCCTGTAATAATAGGGATAATAAGGGTATGGGTCCCACCACCCCGGCCCGAGATACAACCCGAACCCGACATGCCCTCCGCCATGGCCGTGATAGCCGCCCCGGCCCCGCGCCTCGGCTGTGAGATAACTTGCCATGATTGCAACCGTCAGCACCAGGACAATTCGCACGATTTTGTTCATATGATCCCCCTTCCTGCTCCAGCCTCCCCTCTCGGGGAGCGCCGGCGGGACGTCTCGAAAAAATCCATCTGCCATCTGTGCATTTAAACGTTACCACATCCAAAGCGTTGACAGGAAATATGATAATGTCTTTGTGGCCCGTTCTCAAGCCATCCCGAAGGAGAGCAGGGCAGCCAGGGTCAGGCAGCTTACCAGCAGCCACAGGGTAACCCCCTGCAGCAAGGGGCGCAAGCCGACGATTTTCAGGGCATCCCTGCTCAAACCCGCACCGACCAGGAATAACGACACCACCAGACACTGTTTGGCCACAGCCGTCAGCCCCCCCCATAAAACCGCAAACTGCGGCAATATCGTATGAAGGGTGGCCGCCAGGGCAAAGCCGATGATAAACAGCGGCACACCGGCCTTTTGCTCCGATTTCATGAACAGTGCCGTCCCCATGGCCACCGGCGCAATCCAGATGGCCCGGGTAAGCTTTACCGTCGTCCCCACGGTCAGCGCCTGGGCGCCATAGACAGAGGCCGCGCCGACCACGCTGCTCGTGTCGTGGATGGCAAGCCCTGCCCACGCTCCGAAAACGGTTTGATCCAGATTCAGCAGATGCCCCATGGCGGGGAACAACAGCAGGGCAACGGAATTCAGGGTAAAAACAGTTGCCAGCGCCACGGCGGTCTCGTCATCCTTCGCCTTCAGAACCGGAGCCATGGCGGCAATGGCGCTCCCCCCGCAGATGGCGGTCCCGAACGAGATGAGCGCCGAAGTATTCCGGTCCGTCTTGAACAGTTTCCCCAGCAGGCTGCCCGCAATCAGCGTACAGCCGATTCCGGCAACGGTATAGATAATCGAATCACTACCGGTGCGAAGGACTTCGCCAAGACTGAGTCCGAACCCTAGCCCCACCACCGAGAGCTGGAGAATCACCTTGCTGTAGTGCGCGGACTGTTGAGGCCATGGGTTGCCGAGCGTGAAACTGAAAAGCACCCCCATGACCAAAGCCGTTGCGGTCCCGATCCAGGGAGTTGCGCACGTCAGCACGCATGCGATGAAAAGTACCCTGCGTTTCCCGTTGTCCATTACCGCCTCCTCCACATCAATAATGGCGGCATTATATGACCTTGCGAATATAAATAAAAATGAGTAATATTCAAACAAAACATCAACAATAATTATGAGACAGCAATGGCCATTACCTTGCGGCAGATGGAGATTTTCGAAAAAGTAGCCAGGTGCGGGCATGTTACCCAAGCAGGCAGAGAGCTCCTGCTGACCCAATCGGCCGTCAGCATGGCGATCGCCGAACTGGAGCGGCTTGCGGGCGCCCCCCTGTTCGAACGTCGGGGGAGGCGGCTCCTTCTCAACGACCGGGGACGCCGGATGCTTCCGGAAGTAAGCGAGCTGCTCTCAAGGGCCCACCGGCTGGAGCAGTTTCTCCAGGAATCCGTTGCGGAGCCGAAGGGCACCCTGCAAGTGGGGGCGAGCACCACCATCGGGAACTACATCCTGCCGTCAGTGGTGGGGGAATTCTCGCGGCTCTACCCGCAAGCGCGGGCATTGCTCCAGGTGGGCAACGCCCAGCAGATCGAAAGTGCCGTGGAAACCGGCGATCTGGACCTGGGGCTCATCGAGGGGCTTCCCCACATCGGCTCTCTGGACGCAAGGCCGTGGCGGCACGACGAACTGGTTGTCATTGCGGGGAAAGGGCACGCCTGGGCACACTCACGGAAAGCATCCCCCGACATGTTGCGGGACGCCCCCTGGATCATGCGCGAAAAAGGTTCCGGCACGAGGGAGATATTCGAAGCAGCAATGGGCAAAATGGGAATAAGTTTCTCGATTGCCCTGGAACTTGGGCACACCGAGGCCATAAAAAAAGCGGCGGAGGCCGGGCTGGGCGTGGGGTGCCTGTCGAGAATGGCCGTCCAGAGAGAATTGGACCATGGCTGGCTTGTGGAAATCGACACCCCCCTGGAACTGGGGAGAACCTTGATAGTGCTCACCCGGCACAGCGAGCACCGGACCACGCTTCTGAAAGTGTTTCTGGAACTGCTGAAGCAGAGCAGGGACCTGTAGGCTTTTCATTGCACGAAAAAGGACTACACTGTAGAAACGTAAGGAGCAGCCGTCTAATTGACTACGTTCTCGGCGCTAAAGCTAAGGACAGACCAGGGGGATAACGCGATGATACTAAGAATGATGCTGCTTTTGGGAATGCTTCTCATGCTGCAGGGGTGTGTGCTGACAAAACTGGTGTCGGTCCCCATGAGGGTGACCGGGGCGGTGGTCTCAATCGTTCCCGGCGTCGGCAACTCAATCCACGATGGTATCGACAGTGCCGCCGAAGTGGTTGATGACGTACCCATCTGATTTTTCAAGCCATTTACCGGAACGGCGACCGACGGCCGCCGTTCCGGACTCCCTTAACGGTTCGTCTTATCCAGTAGCGGTCTCAGGAATTTCTCGAAAGTCGCCCGTTGTTTTGCCGTCAGCAGATCGAGATCCCCTTCGTTATCCAGCAGAAAAGTCCCGACTCCGATAACCGTCTTTGCCAGATAGCCGGTGCCGGCAACGCTCTCTTCAATTTCGTCGGTCCGCTTGCTGAGCAAGTTGCGGAGCACGCGCAAGTTCACTTCCATAGCCTCATCTCCTTCTTTCATCAAATATGCATGGGCGCCCCAAGGTTGCTCAATGACTTTAATTTGCCCCTTCATTCATCAACTCGACTATTTTCCAGCAAATCTTGTCCGGTGAAAAGACAAAATCAACGGCACCTGTTTGTAAAGCAGAATTCGGCATGCTGTAGATGGCCGATGTTTTCCGGTCCTGGGCAATGGTGGTGCCGCCGATCTCCTTGATGTGATAAATTCCAGCCGCGCCGTCATTGCCCATTCCGGTAAGCACCACGCCGACAATCTTTCCCATGAATGGCCGCCCCAGGGATTTCATCGCCACATCGGCAGCAGGTTGGACGAAATTGACCCGTGGGCCTTCATGGAGCATAATCCGCCGGTTCCCCTCCAGGGTAAGGTGGCAACCGCCTGGGGCCAGGTAAATACGTCCCCGCTCCAGAAACTCACCATGTTCGGCCACGGAGACCGGCATGGATGCGACGGCGGCAAGCCCCTTCGCCACAAGCCGGTCCATTCCCGGCTGAATGTGCAGAATGATGACGACGGCGGCATTCAGGGGCGGCATATCGGCAAATAATTTTTTGAGGGTTATGGGACCGCCGGTTGAGACCGCGATCATGACAATCCGGTTATTAAACATGGTTGGGATATCCGGAGCCGAGAAGCTTTGAGTAATACAAAACCGAGTCGAGAAGCGCCTGCGGGTCGAACGGCTTGGTCATGTAGTCGATAATGTATTCCTGCAGCCCCTCCATGCGCTCGTCGGGCTCGTCCAAAGCCGTGAGCATGACGATGGCGTTTCCCGGGTGCAACCCTCTCTCCACCATTTCGCGAATGGTTCGCCAACCGTCCATGCGGGGCATCATGACGTCCATGAGGATCACTCCCCGAAACCCATCCTCCAGCAGACTGAGACATTCCTCCCCCCCGGGGACGGTGAGTATCCGGAATCCCTTTGCCTGAAAATAGAACGAAACCGCATCGCGAATCAATTCTTCGTCATCGACGAGCATGACCTGGATGTCAGACATGTGCTTGCTCCCTCTGGGACTATGTTCATTACGTTCTCTGCATGGGGCAATCGTATCCGGATGGTTGTTCCCTTGCCCCTGCCGGGGCTTTCAGCCCATATGCTGCCCCCGTGATTGAATACTATCTGCCGGCAGATGGTGAGGCCGAGGCCGGGGCGCCCCAGTTCGTGACGGGCCTCATCCTCTTTGTAAAACTCTTCGAAAATATTTTCGAGTTGGTCAGGTTCCAGCCCCGCCCCCTCATCGCGGACGGAAGCCATGACACCCTGGGCATCCTCCCCCGCAGTTATGCGAATGACGCTTCCCTTTGGCGAGAAGTGCACGGCATTTGAAATAAGGTTGGCAAAAAGCTCCTCGATCTGGGTGGAGACAGCATGAACGCCAATGGCCGGGGAGATTTCATTTTTGCAGACGATGCTCTCCCGGGCCATTAATCCGGCATAGCGATTGATGGCGCCATCCACCACCGCCGCAAGGGGGACCCTCTCCAGGTCAGCCGATGCAAGGGGAGATGAAAAACGGACCAGCTTCAGCGTTTTTGCCGTGATCCGCTCGATATGGCTTGCGCTGGTGCGGCAGATATCCAGCATCCGGGCCGCCTCGGCATCGGCACACCGCTCCCGGACAAGGGGAAGGAGTGCCATGAGAGGGGTAAGGGGCGATTTCAGGTCATGCCCCAGGCGGACTATGAATGCATCCTTCTGGCGGATAAGGGTAGACAGCTTGCTCTCCATAAGGGACTGCTCGGTAATGTCCTGGGTGCTCCCCACCACACAGGTGTTGCCACCCTCCACAAGGCAGGCTTCTCCCTTGGATCGCATGGTCCTGACGGCGCCGTCGGGACGGACAAGCCGGAACTCGATCTCGTAACCGCTTTTTTCCCGCACCGAACGTTCAATGGTCTCCCGGACACGGGAGAGGTCTTCTGGATGGACAAGGGAATAGAAGGTTTCCAGGCCGGGAACGGTCCCTTTAATCGGAAGGCCCAGAACCCGGTAGAGGTTGTCCGACCAGGAGCAGATGCCGCGCTCCACCTCCCGCTGCCAGCTCCCGAGCTGTGCCGTCCGCTGGGCGGCGTCGAGATTACTATTGGCATTTCTCAACCGCTGCCGCGAAACGAGGACAAAAACCACCAGGACGGCGAGGACCGCAACAAGGGCGGTGCCAATGAGCGCGTTGTTGCCCATTTCCCTGGCGAGCTGCTGGATGTCGGGGGTTTCCATCCTGACCACCAGGGTTTTTACCGGTTTACCGTCAATCCCGGCCAGGGCCCGAGTGAAACTAATCTCTCCGCTGCGGGGATCCCATTCCCCATCGGCACCGGCCTGCTCCGGGCTCTACAGCATGACAACGCCCCGTGTCAGATAGGAAAGCTCGCCAATATGCGCACGGCCCCAGAGCATGCCTGACAGGAAAAACCCCGCCGGCTCTCCACGTCGTTCTACATTTCCGGGAGAATAGATGCCGGCCCCGAAAACCTCCATTACCCCTTGTCCCGTAGCCACGAAGAAGTGGGTAAATTTCTCCTTTGCCGCGAAGAGCAGCCCCATATCCCCGGTCGGCAGGGGAAAGGGCGCCCCGTGTTCGAGCCCCTTTCCTGCGCGGTTGACGGAATAGACCAGTTCCCCGTTGGGGCGGAAAATCCATAGGGCGTCATGCTGATAGGATGCAAAGTTGGAATCGATGTTCCCTTGGGCCCAGCGCGGATCGGGTCTGGCAACGAACTTCACCATGTCGTCCCAGAAGCTGTAGTCCAGTACCAGCCGGCGGAGCGGATCGGACTTCATCGCCACCATCTGGTCGAAAAAGATCTGCTTTTCCACGACCCGCTCTCTCTGCACGCCGCTCAGATGATTGAAATCGTCGTAGAGAACAAAGAACAGGCCGGCAACCAGAGCCGTCGCCAGCAGTGCAATCATCTTGTTCGTTCTGTGAGTTGTGCGCATCGTACCGCCACGGAAATCGAAAAAAATCTTGGTGCGTAAGGTACATATCGGCACGAACGAAATTTTACTTGAGGAGCTAAGGTGTTAAAAACAATAAACTAGAAAGAGTTCTAAAAGGTACGGGGCAAAGGGGGGCTTACGGGGGAAGCATGAAGAAAACGGTGGCCCCCTTGCCGATATCTCCGGTTGCCCAGACCCTCCCCCCATGGCGGGCGATGATCCTGTGGACGATGGCAAGACCGATGCCGGTTCCTTCAAACTCGTCGGTGCGGTGCAGCCGCTGGAACGGCTGGAACAGTTTCCCGACATAGGCCATGTCGAATCCCACGCCATTGTCGGACACAAAGCAGGCCGGCCCTTCGGGAGTCATCTCTACGCCAAAGGCTATCCGGGCGGGCGCGGCATGGGTCGTGTATTTCCAGGCATTGCCGAGAAGATTTTCGAGGACAAGGCGCAGCAGAAGGGAATCTCCTTTCACCTCCACCCCATCGGCAATAGTCAGGGACACTTGCCGCAGGGAATCCCTCTGATGCAGCTCCGCAGACACCTCCCGGGCAATGGCGCTCAGATTGACGGGAACGGGGGACATCTCCTGCCGTGCCACCCGCGACAGGTTGAGGAGGTCGTCAATCAGCTCCGCCATCCGACCGGCCGACTGGCTGATTCTCTCCAGGACCGACCGCGCCTGGTCCGGCAAGGCCGAAGCATAGTCTTCCTGCAGAATGCGGCTGAAACCGTCGATATGCCGCAACGGCGCCCGCAGGTCATGGGAGACCGAATAACAGAACGCCTCCAGCTCCCGGTTCGACGCCTCGTAGGCGGCGGTTCTTTCCCGAACCCGCTGCTCCAGGCGATCATTCAGCGCCTTTATCTCCCGCTCCGCCTCCACCTGGAAGGTCACGTCAATGCCGACACTGAGTATCTCGATGGGCATTCCCTGCTCATCACGGACCGCCACATTGCTCCAGTTGATCCAGACCCTCCGCCCATCCTTCGTCACGTTCTCGTTCCGGTTGCTGACATACGCCTGCGGGTCGGCACAGATCCCCTCGATCATCCCGACCAGATCTTTTCCGGAGCTGTCAATTTCCGCAACGATGGTGCCGATCACATGTTTCCCGGCCAACTCTTCGGGACGGTAGCCGAAGAATTCCGCTCCGGGCTCATTAATAAAGGTAATGGCTCCCGTTGTGTCCCAGCGCAGGATGATGCACCCGGCACTCTGTACCAGAGTACGGTAGTGTTCTTCACTGAGGCGGAGGGCCGCAGCCTTTTGACGGATCGTATCCACCATGGCGTTGACGCTCACAGCCAGGGACTCCACCTCGCTTGCCCCCTTGAGCGGCAAGGGGAGCATGGGAGTGTCTAAATTGAACTCGCGGGCATAGGAGGCAATCCGGCGCATCGGCATGAGATAGCGACCCAGGAAATACGCCGCCAGGACGGAAAGAGAGAGCACAAACAAGGCAATGTTGCGGTAGAAAGCGGCCAGAAATTCTGCCATGAAGGCATTGCGGGGAAGCGTCATGACCGTCAGGACGGTTTTGCCGTCCCCCAGGGAAAACGGCGCCACCTTGGCAAAATACCGCCTACCCCCATAACCGAGATCGAACTGGTCCTGGCCGGATGTTCTGAAGCGATCCAAAATCGACTTCTGGAGCCCGTACCCGGCATCGCTTACCCGGGGCAGCGTAGCGGCATGCCCGGCCGGCCGCTTCTCAAAATCGGCGTACCTCGATGAAGCTATAATAAAGCCCTGCCCGTCGAATACATCGATACCAATCTGCTCATGGACGGCAATCTTTGCCAGAAACCGGGAAAAGTCCTTGAGCTTGATGTCAACGCCGACAACTTCGCCGGCCTTTCCAGGCCGGGGAGATAAGGCAATTGAAGCGGTGATGCCGAGGTCTCCAGTGGTTCTGAAGATGTAAGGCTCGCCCCAGCGGACCCCTTTTCCCTTGGCGGCCTCCCGATACCAGGGGCGGCTGCGGGGATCGTAGTCGTCTGATTGCGTATTCCGGGCGGTTTCACGTCCCTGCGGGTCAAGCTCGATCCACGTCACCTTCCCGGCTTCTCCGGCAAGCTTCAACCGGTTGCGGAATCCGGTGGCCGTTTGCAGTACAAGATAGCCATCCCCCGAAGCATTGCCGTAATTCACCGAGGTCAGCGATGCATCGTTCTTGAGAAAGGGAACTGTTATCCGGTTTACCGTCACGGGGGTGATAAAATCAAGCGCCGCTTCCTGGTTGCCCCGGTCAATTACGGCGAAGAGTTGCTGCACGGCATAGGAAATGCGCCGGAGTTCGGCATGGACGGTATGGCTCGACTGGTCGAGGACGCGCGCGCTGGATTTCCTGGCAACGGCAAAGGTGCGGTTGTAGTCCAGCGCCGTATGGAGCAGGAAAAGGGCTGTAACGAAAATGATGAATGAACCCAGAAGGCCCGGAACTGGAATTTTTCTCATTTCGTGCTATATGCCCTCTGGTCTGGCGGGAAACCTGATGCACGATTCAGTGACTGACAAATTGAAACGGAGCCTGCCCGGCCGCTTCCAGTATATCAGTTATTTCAGATTCTTCTTTATTCTTTATACTTTACCCACTCTAATACATCAATCTCCGAACAAGGTAAATATCACCGGAGGACTGTGCCTTCCTGACGCTCATCGCCGTCCGCGCTTCCTGCTTTTGGATGAGCCGGCAGGTGCGGCAGCGGTGGTAAACTCCGGCTCATAACCCACCACAAAACTGCCGGAAGCCGTGTTGCGCATGCTAAGGAAATGCGCATTGTTCTTGTCAAAGGGACATATGGGCATGCTGCACGGCTCGAAGCCGAACCGGCCGTAATAGGCGGGCTCGCCCAGGACAAAGAGGGGCTGGCTGCTGACAGCCTCCTGCCGCAGCGCGAACCGGAGCAGCTCCGCTCCCACCCCCCGCTTCTGGAAATCGGGGGCCACGGCCATGGGGGCCAGGTGCAGCCCGCAGATTTCTTTGCCGTGGTAAGCGTTGGAGAAGGCGATGTAGGCGATGACCTTGCCGGTATGGATGCAGACCCATTCGTGGACGGCTCTGCCATTCTCGTGGAGCTTCTGCACCAGCGCGGCTTCGTAACCGCTGCCGGGAAATGCGCTGCGCAAAAGCGCGTAGACTTTGGGGCGGGTTTCTGCGGTCGGTTTCTGAATTTTCATCCTTATTCCTTATTCGGCAAGAGTAATACCCCCAGCATCCTCACCGTTCAATCGGCATTCCGTCGAACTGGAGCGACACCGAGGCATTCCCGGTATTTTTCACCCGCGAAAACGCACCGAACCGTGCCGGCATTTCCGATGCGGAGCGCCATTCAATCAGTTCAAGCTCGTCTATGTCCAGCATCGCCTTTCCCAGCGTCGGAGGAAACAGTTGAATATAAAAAAGTATCTGGTTGGCGGTGATGCCACCGGTTGCAAGCAGTGCCGGCGGGATGGCGATTTCCACCGGCTGCCAAGTTCCGCCGGAAGCAATCTGGATAGCGACCGTTTGCTGGGCAAGAACGGTTGAGGTCGGATCGGCCGTAGGATCGGTATCGTCGAACCGGAAACTCTGGAAATTCACCTTGGCTTCCGCCGGAGCCGAGATGCGGGCCATGAACCGCAAGGTGTAGGTTGCCGGAGGATCAGCGGGAACTATTTCCCCATTTATCGAACGGTACAACCGGTGCTGCTGAAGGGGCACCCTCGCGACCGGTCGGACAAGTACCAGAGTACCGCTGGTGGAATACCTCGTCAGCCTCAGGAATCCCCGGCCCTGCGCCGCATCTCCGAAAACTACCTCCTTGCGGGTTCCGTCGGTCGTCCAGTGGGTGGAACCGTCGGCGGAGGCATCGGCCGTTTCGTCTTCGAATCTCCCCCATCCGAACAGGTCGCGTCCGATGAGGAGCCCGGCAGCACTTCCCGGAGTTAGACCCAGACGCGAATCGATGAGCCCATCGAACGTCACGGATGCGGATGCACCGGGCGAAAGAACCATATCTACCGGGACCCTCGGCGGCACCTGGGAGGTTATCAGGTAAGAGGAACCGTCCCGTATCACGTGGGCCGCCACGGTGTCGGCATCCTGGTCAATTTCGATGGTTTTCGTGACATCATCCGCCGGGTCACGACGGAATTCGGCCCCCAGCAGGCACTTCTCCCAAACGCCCAGAGCAGTCCTCAAGGAAGCCGCACCGGATGTCGGGACCGGCCGGTAGGCGCTCAGTTCCGTCGGGACGAGCCGCGCTTCCACAAGCGTGGAGCCATCCCAGACCGTCCTCAGGAAAAATCCGGAGAAGGTGGCGAGAAAATCCTGGTCGAATACGAAGTTTCCCAGGCTGTAAGCGATCAGGTGCCCCTTGTACCACTCGAATCCCTGCGTCACGTGGGGGTGATGACAGATGACGATATCGGCTCCGGCGTCTATTGCTGCATGTGCATTTGCACGGAGGGTATCGGACGGGACCGCGGCATACTGATAACCAGAATGGAGCTGAACGACAGCCAGGTCTGCCTGCTGCTTGAGAGCAGCGATTGCGGCAGGCGATTGCGAATCGCGCCACATGGCGCCGCCGCCGTGCCCCCGGCGCGCCACCCAATCCTGCAGCTCGGGGTAAACTGCGCTGAGCGAGGCCCATGCCGCGGCTCTTTCCGGCTCCGTCAGGGATGCTTCCCCATCACGGAACAGTCGCCAGGCCGAACCTATCCGGCGTGATGCAACCGGCACGCTCAAGCCGGCGTATCCCCAGCTGCGGGGCTGATACTGCCACGCCTCGTCTGCCGGCAAGTTCGCCGGCACCGGGTCGCCATCAACGGGATAGCTGTCATTCACGACCGTACCGGTGACGGAGGTCCAGGAAAGCAGCCCCACTCGCACCCCCTTGACGGAAACTACCAGCGGTTCATAGGCAGCGGCTTCCACGTCGGAAGCCCCCTGATACTTCACCCCTTGAACATCGAGGGCCGTTTTTGTCCGGCGCAGCCCCTCCTCGCCATAGTCGCGAGTGTGGTTATTGGCGAGAAAGGCAACGTCGACTCCAAGCTCTTTCAAGGCGGACATGGCCGCAGAGGGCGAATTGAGCACAAACCGCTTACCCGGATACGCAGCGGAAGACGGCAGGTCGCTGACGGCCGTCTCCAGGTTCACCGTGCCCAGGTCGCCAAGGGCAAAGGCTTGGGCCACATCTTTCACAACGTTGCGCGCCCCTTCGGCGGCATTATCGAGCGGAATCAGCGGGGTACCTTCCACAGGGGTCTGATACCGCCTCCCCAGCATCATGTCTCCGCCGGAATGCATCACCCACCGCCCCTCTTTGGCGGAGAGCAGGCGAATGGTCAGCACCTTTCCTTTATCCTCCCAGCCGGCAACGACAGGTTCTGCCAGATGACCGGGTGCGGAGGCGGTTGCATGCAGCGGCCCGGACAACCTGGTGATCTGCACTGCACCCTGCGCATCAGCCGGCAATGTCACCCCTTTTGCCGCCACGGTTGCCCCCGGAACGGGATCGCCATTCTCTCCCACTATCTTGAGCGATACCGAAAAGGTAGGGATTTCAACTGACACCGAATCCCCCCCCGGGAGAACCACCGGGCGAACATCCTGCAAGGAACAGGAAAATGCAAAAAATTCTGACGAGAGAGAACATGGGGGTTTCCTTCGTACCTTCAGGAATGGAGCTGTTTTAGTCGTATAAAATCCAGGTTATGACCATCGGAGGTCATCATGAAAGGCATTAGGGCCATGCCGAACGGCCCGGAGCTTTCCCCTATTTCTTACTATGCAGAAGCCTGTCCAGGGCCGACGCAAAGCGGTTGCGGTCGCTCATGCTGAATGGCGCCGGGCCGCCCCCCTGGATCATGCCGGTGTCGCGCAATTCGCTCAACAGATCGCGCATGGCCAGCCGGTCGCCGATGGACTCCTCTGAGTACAGCTCGCCCCGCGGGTTGAGCGCCAGCCCCCCCTTGGCCACGATCCGGGCGGCCAGGGGCACATCGGCGGTGACCACCAGGTCAGTCGGCGCTGAGTGTTCGGCTATGTAGTCATCCGCCACGTCGAAGCCATCGGCCACCACCACGCACTCCACCAGCGGGCCGGCATGCTTGGCGAGGCTCTTGTTGGCCACCAGACAGAGGGGCACCTGCAACCGGGCCGAAGCCCGGAAGAGTATTTCTTTCACCGCCCGCGGGCAGGCATCGGCATCAATCCAGATCTTCATACTGCTCCCAACGATTTTCAGCCACGATGGCTGTAAAGCTTCCCCCTGCCGGCGTCTCCCCCACACTTCATCAACCGCCACAAGACCGAGCTGCCACTCGCCCAGGATGAAAGCCGGCAGCCAGGCGAAAGTGGCACTGTAGTTGATTCTCCCATGACCGTCAAGAAGCGGCCCGGCGTTCGACCGGGGAGTTGCCCCACCCATTGGTCACCGTCTTGCGGTCGGCACCTCAAGAAAGAGTTGGTGCCTCGAAGCTGGGATATGCCCGGAGAATTGCCTATAATATATAACATCGGGGAGGAAAGATGAAAACTCGGACAATTACGATTCTGATATTTGCGGTTACCTGCCTTGTATTGGCAGTTATTGCCGGGCTCTCCCGTTGCGGCGGCCGGACAACAGGAAAGGAGACGACGATGGCAGCGAAAAAATATTCCGACGATGAGCTGAAGCAGCGCCTCACGCCGCTGCAGTACCGCGTGACAAGGGAGTCGGGGACCGAGCCCCCCTTAGGCCGGGAGGCGGCGGCACGCCAGGTGACAACCCTGGCCGGCGGCTGCTTCTGGGGGATGCAGGACCTGCTGCGCAAGCAGCCGGGGGTGATCGCCACGGAGGTGGGCTACACCGGCGGCAACGTCCCCAACGCCACCTACGAAAACCACGCGGGGCACGCCGAAGCGGTGCGGATCGAATTCGACCCGACGAAGACCAGCTACGAAGCCCTGTTGCGGTTCTTCTTCCGGATGCACGATCCGACCACCCTGAACCGCCAGGGGAATGACATCGGCAGCAGCTACCGGAGCGCCATCTTCTACCATGACGCCGAGCAGAAGCGGATCGCGGAAAAGGTCAAGGCCGAAGTGGACGCCAGCGGCAAGTGGAAACGGCCCGTCGTCACCGAGATCGTCCCGGCCGGCCCCTGGTGGCGGGCCGAAGAGTATCATCAGGATTATCTGGTGAAGAACCCGGGAGGGTACACCTGCCACTGGGTACGGGAGTAGCAGGGAGGTTCAACGTTCCTCCGGATACGGCAGAGGCGCAGTTTGGCCACCTCTTGAACTGTTCGATATAGATGTCCTCCGGAGTTTTCCGGAATCCGTTCACATGGCCCATGGCATTTCCTGAACCACAGCGAAAGAGCTGTTGCGCCGCAACCATGGAAAATGCTAAAAAAGTAAATTAATATTTTCACGCTGCCGTGACGGCATCCTGGAACTAAACATCACCATCACATCCATGAGGTTGATCGAATGACAATAACTTCCTTTGGTCCGACCGGACTCGACGCAACAATTATCCCGAAGATCGCCGGGGAGTGGGGAACCCCCATTTACCTCCACGACCAGCAGTACATCGAGAACAGCTGCGACCAGCTGCTTGCCATGCCCAATGCCTACGGCCTGCACGTACGCTACGCCATCAAGGCCAACTCGGACCGAACCGTTCTGCGCATCGTCACCGGCAAGGGGCTGGATCTGGACTGCTCTTCCCTGGACGAGGCGGCCCGGGCCCATGCCGCCGGCATCCCCTACAGCCGCATGATGCTCACCACCCAGGAGGTCCCCACCGACGAGGAGCGGACCGAGCTTGAGGCCATGATCAAGGACGGTCTCAGGTACAACGTCTGCTCCATGCTGCAGTACCAGCTGATTGCCGACTTTGCCGCCCAGAACAAGATCGACCTTTCCATGAGAGTCCATCCGGGTGCGGCCGGCGGCGGCGAAAGCGCCACCCGCGACACCGGCAGCGAGTACTCCTGCTTCGGCGTCCACCTGCGCGACGTACCGACCGTGAAGGCCCTGGCCGACGAGAAAGGGCTCCGCTTTACCCAGGTCCATGTCCACATCGGCTCGGGCGGCGCCCCGGAGAAGTGGCAGGAGAACATCGACCGGGAGCTCGGCTTCGTCAAGACCTACTTCCCGGATGCCACGACCGTCAGCTTCGGCGGCGGCCTCAAGGTGGCCCGCATGCCGGGCGAGAAGCAGGCCGACATCACCTCCCTGGGGGCCTATGCAAAACAGCGGATCGAGGAGTTCAAGGCCGCCACCGGCCGCGAACTGGTGATGGAGATCGAGCCGGGGACCTTTGTGGTGGCCAACTCGGGACACATCGTCACCCGCATCATCGACAAGAAGTTCACCAACGAGATGAACTTCCTCATCGTCGACGGCGGCATGGAGCTGCTGACCCGGCCGCTCCTGTACGGCTCCGAGCACCCCATCGCCATCGTCAGCCAGGACGGAACGCTCCTCTCCAGCGAGTACGACCAGACCCCCACGGCGGGGCTGAAGCCCTTCGGCATCGTCGGCCGCTGCTGCGAAAGCGGCGACTCGGTCCGCTTGGACAAGGAGGGTAACATCGTGCCGGTCATGATTGTGGAGCCGGAGATCGGCGACTACGTCGTCATCGGCGGCACCGGTGCCTACTCCGAGAGCATGTCGCCGGAAAACTACAACTCCCACCGCAAGCCGGGAGCCGTCATGAGGACCAAAACCGGCGACCTGGTGCTGATCCGGAAGAAGCAGGTACGGGAGCAGCTTACCCAGAACGAACTGGACGTGACGCTGTAGTCCATCATCTCATATGCTTTAGAAACAGCAAAAGGCGGCCATTTGGCCGCCTTTTTTATTAGTTTTTTTCTCTACCGGGTCACTCGGGAAGCCTACTTGATTTGCCGGTCAAACAGCACCCGTCCCCTATAGCTGATCAGGTCATACTGGCCGTTGCCGGCGTACTGCAGGACGGCATCGTTGCCCCGGTTCTCCCCGTAGAGAAATCCAGCCGTGCCCGTCAGTGAAGTGGACAGGTCATGGGAGACGAAAACCGGACCGCCAAAATCGACTGCGGCCGAAGAGGAGCCATCCGCCGCAGTGGCCACTGAATACCAGGCTTTTTTCGCCCCCCGCCGCTGCCAGGTCTGGCCGTAATCGGTTGAGACATAAAGCAAATCGTAATAGGGTGCCGCCAGCAGTACCCGCCCGTCAGCAGAGGAAGCAACCCCGCTCCAATAACCGCTCACCCCGGCCTTGTACCAGGTGTAGCCGTAATCCGAAGAGAGATAGAGATCATCCCAGCTGGAACCGGCAATCCACCGCTTACCATCGGCCGAGCAGGCCACGGACTGCCAATACTGGAGATAATAAGAATACGTCGGTTTGCCTTGCACGTTGAACAGCATGTAGTCCCACGTTGCCCCCGAATCTGTCGAGCGGTAGCTGGTGTAATCCCCGAGCGCGATGAGTCGGGTTCCGTCGGCCGAGGAGGCCACGGCCCGCCATGGCTTGTTCAACCCGCGTTGGGTCCAGGTAACCCCTGAATCGGTGGAGACATAGATATAATCATTTTCCGCCACCGCAGCCAGCTTGGTGCCATCTGCCGAGGAGGTCACACTCGCCCAGGTCCGGCTCGGTCCCCGTTGCGTCCACGTCTCTCCGTAATCGGCAGAAGTATAGATGTAATCACCCCTTGCTACCGCCACCAGCTTGCTGCCATCGGCGGACGATGCAACCGAATACCAGGTTTTCTCCGGCCCCCGCCCGATCCAGGTCGCGCCGGCATCCCGCGAAAGCTGAATCTGACCTTGGGGGCGGGCGGCAACCAGCCTGGTTCCATCGGCGGAGGAAGCAACGTCAAAGCAGGGCCCGGCGGAACTTTGGAACCAGACAGTGCCGTACTCAAAAATGCCATCGGCAACAATGGTCTGGTCCGGATTCTGTGCAATCCTCCAACCACCGTCGGCGCTGCCGGTCACGGCGACGATATCGCCGACCTCCGCTTCAACGGGCAGGGTGATCACAGCCGATTCAACCGCGTTGAAGGCGATATAACCGGTGTTGGGATCAGCCTGCTGGGCAGCCCCGTCCACAACTACCCACCGTACGTTGATTGGGCTGGCGCCCAGCAGCGGCGGCTCGGTTTCGATCTGGGGATCATTATCGTTATCCGACCCGCAGCCGGACAACAGCAAGGTAACCATCACGGCGCCAATTCCCACCATTCGCAATAGCAGTCGCATCAACATGGCCTCTCTCCCTTTGTGGTTCTGGTAAACCGGTAGTGCCTGGCTATGATAACCAGGATTCTTGGGGAACATAATCGACTTAAGATCTGCTAATTCAATGCAAGAACCGGCCCAATCCTGTATACAAATCTACAGAACTAACTGCTTGCAGGATACCGTTCATCGAGGTGAGCTGACTTACCGTTCAAAGTATTCGTCCCAGATTCTCGGGAAACAGCAAAGGGCGGCCATTTGGCCGCCCTTTTTATTAAGTATGCCCGGAATTGCCTATGTATTTCCCGGCAGAGGAAATGGTAGTTGAAGGATAAAAGAAAAGCATAAAAGAAGGATAAAAGGGGACAGAAGGATAAAAGGGAAGGATAAAAGGGGACAGGCTACTTTTTGGATAAGTAGCCTGGAAGGATAAAAGGGGACAGGCTACTTTTTGGATAAGTAGCCTGTCCCCTTTTATCCTCTCAATTAAATAAGGTGTCCCCGGAATTCCCGGAATTCCACGGCACGCAAAAAATAACAGTCAATATTCGACCGTCGTCACATTATGACTCGGGGGGGCATCGTCCCCCCTTTTTGTAGTTTAGCGCGACATCTTAGCATTATGCCCTCTGGATTTCCTCATTTACCGGTACAACTCAGTCCCTTCCCTGATGATGGCTAGATAGTACTCGTGCAGGAACACCCGATCCCGTTTTTTGCCGCTTACCTCGGTCAGGATGCCGAGTGTGACCAGATTGTTCACCGCTTTACCTGCCGCCGGGGAACTGATGTCGAGTTCCCGCGCCACGTACGGTATGGTGACGTATGGCCGGCGATAGAGCAGCTCCAGGAGTGCCAGCGCCGTCGGCGCCGCTTTCCCAAGTCCTGCCACCTTCTGCCGGTCAGCGGCAATCAGGTCCATGATGGCTTTAGCGGCATCTGTCGCCTGCTTCGATATCTCGTAGACCCCCTGCAGGTAGTACTTGATCCACCCCTCCCAGTCGCCGTCGCGCCGCACCGCGTTGAGTCGCTCGTAGTATTCCTGGCGGTGCTTTTTAAAGAAGAGGCTCAGATAAAGCAGAGGTTTTTCCAGTACCTGATCGTGGCAGAGAATGAAGGCGATCAACAGCCGCCCCATTCTGCCGTTGCCGTCAAGAAACGGGTGGATGGTCTCGAACTGGGCATGGGCCAGACCGGCCTTGAGCAACGACGGGATGGCTTCGTCGTGGAGAAATTTTTCCAGCTCCCCCAGGCAGGGAAGCACCTCATTGGCCGGCGGCGGCACGAATACGGCATTGCCCGGCCTGGTACCGCCGATCCAGTTCTGGGATGCGCGGAACTCGCCGGGACCCTTGTGCCCCCCCCTGATGCCGGCCATCAACCGGGCATGAATCTCCTTGATCAGCCGCAGGCTCAAGGGCAGCTCTTGCAGCCGCTCCAGGCCGTAATTCATGGCATCCACGTAATTGGACACCTCGTTGATGTCTTCCGGTGAGCTCTTCCCCTCAATTTCTCCTTCGTACTCCAGGAGATCGTCCAACGAGGCCTGCGTCCCCTCGATCTGTGAACTGAGCACCGCCTCCTTGCGGACGTACATGTAGAGGAACAGGTCAGGGTTGGGAAGGGTATAGGTGCAGCCGTCCAGCCGCCCCAGCGCCCGGTTGGCCCGCTCCATCAGCCGGCTCATTTCGTCGTCGATCTGCAGCGGCGGATTGGGCGGCAGCGGATTCGGCACAAAGGCGCTGTAACCGTCCGCCCCTTTCTGCTGTACCACCAGTCTGCCGCCGCGCGGCGATACCTCGGTAAACATGGGGACACCTCGTAATGTTTGGAGGGTTTTCGTTTCTTAGGCGCTGTTGTAATGTAACGATAGTTTCATAGCTCGACTCGCTAATAAACTTTAAGGCCTTATTATTTATTAGTCAAGAGGCCTATGTAACGGAAAGTGATTTCCGTTTATTAGTGATGTGGGCGAATTTGCGTACGAGAAGTGAAGAACGGCCTGCAGTTATGGGTTGAGAAGACAGGAAAAGGTTGCAGATTGGCGGTCTTGTGAATCACGGTCCTGAACTTTCAGATTAAATTATTCGCCGGAGAGCGGTACAATTGACCGGTAGAGATAAATCGGTGTGACCCGGTATTCTATATCTACTGGGGGCGGGAACAAGCGCCGCCGGTGACAGCACACACAAGGAGGTACGGTCATGAAGATACTGATGGTTCTTACATCGCACGATGAACTCGGCACCACCGGCCACAAGACCGGATTCTGGCTGGAGGAGTTTGCCGCCCCCTATTACGTCTTCAAGGATGCCGGGGCGGAAATCACCCTGGCTTCGCCCAAAGGGGGACAACCGCCGCTGGACCCGAAGAGCGCGGAGAAGGATTTCCAGACCCCGGCCACCGAACGGTTCAACAACGATGCGGAGGCACAGGCCGCATTGGCCCATACCGCAGCACTGAATACGGTTTCAGCCGCAGACTTTGACGCACTCTTCTATCCCGGCGGCCATGGCCCGTTGTGGGACCTGGCCGAAGACAAGGACTCCATCGCCCTGATCGAGGCCATGCATGCCCAAGGGAAGCCGGTTGCCGCGGTATGCCACGCCCCCGGGGTACTGCGCCACGCCCGTGCCGGCGACGGCTCGCCCCTGGTACGGGGCAAAGCCGTCACCGGATTTTCCAACAGCGAGGAAGCCGCCGTCGGCCTGGTCGAGGTTGTGCCGTTCCTGGTGGAGGATGAACTGAGCAAGGCTGGTGGCACCTATTCCAAAGCGGCCGACTGGCAGCCCCACGTGGTCAGGGATGGCAACCTGATCACCGGCCAGAACCCCGCCTCGTCGGAACCGGCGGCCCGGGAGCTCTTAAAACTGCTGTGACCGTCCACAGCAAGGGGGATACCATGAACAGTGCACCCGTACTGGAGGTCTTTTTCGATTACGTCTGACCCTGGTGCTACCTCGGTACCGTGCGTACCGACCGCCTCGTGAAAGAATACGGGATCCAGATTCGCTGGAGCTGCTTCCCGCTTCACCCCGAAACCCCGCTGGAAGGGAGAGAGCTTGCCGAGCTCTTTGCCGGTCGGGAGGCGATGATCCGGGATATGCAGGCCCGGCTACAACAGGTTGCCGCAGCAGAAGGCCTGCCCCTGACCACGCGAAGCCGCACCTACAACAGCCGTCTCGCCCAGGAACTGGGGAAATGGGCCGAAGATCAGGGACGCGGAGAGCAGTTCCATCATGCCGTCTACCGGGCCTATTTTGTGGACGGGGTCAACATCGCCCAGCGTGACGAGTTGGTGCGGATCGCCGTCACTGCCGGCCTGGCGGCGGATGAGGCGCAGGCGGTGCTGGCGGAGCGAAGCTATGCAGCAGCGGTGGATGCCGATTGGCAGCGGTCCAGGGATTTGCGCATCACCGCAGTACCGGCCCATCTCTTCGAAGGGAAACGTCTGATCGGTTTTACCGGCTATGAGGATTTCGTGAAGCTGATCGGGAACCCTGCTGCACCATAGGGATTTTTCACGCGATCATCCGGAGGTGTAGTATTTTGCAACAGCAAAGGCGGCCGTTTGGCCGCCTTATGAATCAAGTAGAGATTTTGTGAAATGTGTAGACGCGACCCCTTTGCCGTTCGTAGCTCCACCTGATTCGAGGATATCCCGACAATAGAGCAACTGTGAACGTTTAGACATGGATTATTTCCTTGGCAACCAGTTCCCGAACCAGCGGCTTCAAAGTGCTTTCTATCCCCAAGTCTACCGTCTTGCCGAACTGTTCTTCGAGGTACCGCCGGATACCGAGAAAATTGCTCAGGGATTTCTTGTCGGGGGTCAGTTCGATGGCGATGTCGATATCTGAATCTTCGCGTGCCTCACCACGGGCGTAACTGCCGAAGAGACCGACACTCACAACGCCGAAACGCTGCGCAAGTTCATCCTTGTGCTTTTGCAAGAACATGATTATATCGTTTTTGTTCCTGACCATAGCGCCACCCCTTGAAGTCTTCTAACCGGAGTATACTTCCGCGATTCCCGAAACGCAAGAAGGGCAGCCCATCGGCTGCCCTTCACAATCGCTCATCCTACTTCAGATTCTTCTTTATCCTCTCCACCGCCTCAATCACATTCTCGCGGTGGCCGAAGGCCGAGAGCCGGAAGAACCCTTCGCCGCTGGGGCCGAAGCCGCTTCCCGGCGTCCCCACTACGTTGCACTCGGTGAGGAGCTTGTCGAAGAAGTCCCAGCTGCTCATGCCGCCCGGCGTTTTCAGCCAGATGTAGGGGGCGTTCACCCCGCCGTAGACGGTGAGGCCGGCAGCGGCCAGCCCTTCGCGGATTATCCGGGCGTTCTCCATGTAATAGTCGATGATCTCTTTGTTCTGCTTCCACCCCTCGTCGGAGTAAACGGCAGCGGCAGCCTTCTGGACCGGGTAGGAGGCGCCGTTGAACTTGGTGGTGGTGCGGCGGAGCCAGAGCTTGTTGAAGCTGTACTTCTCGCCAGTCGGCGTGGTCCCCATGACCTCTTCCGGCACGACCACGAGGCCGCAGCGGACGCCGGTGAAGCCGGCGGTCTTGGAGAAGGAGCGGAACTCGATGGCGCACTTCTTGGCCCCTTCGATCTCGTAGATGGAGTGGGGGATTGCGGGATCGGTGATGAAGGCCTCGTAGGCGGCGTCGAAGAATATGACCGCGTCGTTGGAGTTGGCGTAGTCCACCCACTTCTTCAGCTCGGCCTTGGTGGCAACGGTACCGGTGGGGTTATTGGGGAAGCAGAGGTAGATGATGTCCACCTTCTCAGTGGGGAGCGACGGGATGAAGCCGTTCTCCTCGGTGCAGGGCATGTAGACGATACCTTTGTAGTACCCCTTCTCGTCGGCATCGCCGGTGCGGCCGATCATGACGTTGGTGTCGTTGTAGACCGGGTAGACCGGGTCGCCGATGGCAACGACGTTGTCCAGGGCGAAGATGTCGAGGATGTTGGCGCAGTCGCACTTGGAGCCGTCGGAGATGAACATCTCCTCGGTCTTGAGGTCAACGCCCAGGGGCTTGTAGGATTTCTCGATGATGGCGTTGATGAGCCAGTCATACCCCTGCTCCGGGCCGTAGCCGGCGAAGTTGTCGATGGTGGCCAGATCGTCCACGGCGTCATGGAACGCCTTGATGATGGCCGGGGCCAGGGGACGGGTGACGTCGCCGATGCCGAGGCGGATCACCTTGGCATCGGGGTTGGCGGCGGAGAACTCCCGCACGCGGCGGCCGATCTCGGGAAAGAGGTAGCCCGCCTTGAGTTTCAGGTAGTTGTCGTTGATTTTTGCCATCTTCGGTAATTCCTCCAGATTCGTTTTTATAAAGGAAATGCCGCATGGAGCGGCAAATCGGTTTCAAGGTTTTCGGTTTGACCTACGGGATGTCGATTTTTCGCCAAGGTCAAGGCGTCAAGGAAGAGCACAGAGACGTAGCAGCGCTACGTCGCACACGCGATGACGCAGACAACGCCGAGATTGGCAAAAAGCGGCATTCCTCCTATCTAAGCCCCAGGACATCCTGCATGTCGTACAGCCCCGGCGCCTTCCCCACCACCCACTGGGCGGCGCGAACGGAGCCGCGGGAGAACATGTCCCTTGTCATGGCCCGGTGGCTGATCTCGATCCGCTCCCCCATGCCGATGAAGTAGACGGTGTGCTCGCCGACTATGTCGCCGCCCCGCACGGTCTGCATGCCGATCTCTTCCTTGGTCCGCTCGCCGCAGATTCCCTCGCGGTGGTAGTTGGCCACCTTGTTGTAGTCGCGGCCCAGAGCCTCGGCCACCACTTCGCCCATGCGGACGGCGGTGCCTGAAGGGGCGTCCTTCTTCTTGTTGTGGTGCAGTTCCACGATCTCCACGTCGAAGTCGTCTCCCAGGGTCTTGGCCACGTCTTTCAGTATCTTGAAGCAGACGTTGACCCCGACGCTCATGTTGGGGGCGAGCACCGCGGGGATATCCTTCGCCAGTTCGGCGGCCAGGGCACGCTCCTCGGGGGTGAAACCGGTGGAGCCGATGACGATGGCCTTTTTCTTGAGGGCGCAGGCCTCCAGGTTCTTGAGGGAGACCTTGGGGGTGGTGAAGTCGATGAGAACGTCGCACCCTTCCACCACGGCGTTGAGATCGTCGGAAATGGCGACCCCCAGGGAGCCGCAACCGGCGATGAGGCCGGCATCCTGCCCCACCAGCTCGTGACCCGGCCGCTCCAGGGCGCCGGAGACGGTGCACCCCGCCTCTTTGGCGGCAACGATAATCCTCTGGCCCATGCGCCCGGCGGCGCCGCAGACAGCTACTTTAATCATGGGAAAACCTCTTTTTCACCACAGAGACACAGAGGCACAGAGATTTAAAGAGAAATACAAAATCAAATTTTGTGCTTGAACAGAAAAACCAATTTTTACTCACTATTGCTTTTCTCTGTGCCTCTGTGTCTCCGTGGTAGGCTTTGAATTTAAATAAGTTTGTACTCTTTCATGATGGCAGCCAACTTCGCCTTGTTGGCCTCGCCCATGGGGCAGAGGGGGAGCCGCACCTCGTCGGAGCACTTGCCCATGAGGCCGAGGGCGGTCTTCACCGGAATCGGGTTCGACTCGATGAACATGGCGTTGCCGATCTTGAGGGTTTGCAGGTGAAGCTGACGGGCCTTCTCCATGTCCCCGGCGTAGAAGGCGTCGGTCAGTTCGGCCACGGTCTTCGGCATGATGTTGGCCAGCACCGAGATGACCCCCTTGGCGCCGCAGGCCATCATGGGGAAGGTGATGAAGTCATCACCGGAGAGGACGTCGATCTGGTCGCCGCACAGAGCAAGGATCTCCGAAGCCTGCTGGAGTGAGCCGGTGGCTTCCTTGATGGCGACGATGTTCTTGTGGGGAGCCAGCCGCGCCACGGTCTCGGGGAGCATGTTGACGCCGGTGCGCCCCGGCACGTTGTAAAGTATCTGGGGAATGGCCACGGCATCGGCGATGGCGGTGTAGTGGCGGACTAGCCCCTCCTGGGTCGGCTTGTTGTAGTAGGGGGTCACCAGCAGCACGCCGTCGGCCCCGACCTCCTTGGCCTTCTGGGAGAGCTCGATGGCCTCGGCGGTGGAGTTGGAGCCGGTGCCGGCAATGACCGGAACCCGCTTGTTGACCTGCTCGATGACGGTCTTCACCACATCCATGTGCTCGTCGTAGTCCAGGGTCGAGGCCTCGCCGGTGGTGCCGCAGGGGACGATGGCATCGGTACCGTTAGAGATCTGGAATTCGACCAGTTCCCGCAGTTTCTCAAAATCCACCTGACCGTTATTGAACGGGGTGACGATGGCGACAATGCTTCCCTTGAACATATGAAACCTCCTATGTAGGAGCGATCTTTGTGATCGCCCGTTTTGCAAAGATCTGTCCTGTAATCCCTAGCTTACTCGATGTATAAAAAGGTGTTTCATTGCCACGTCGTAAACAAAAGTGGATATTTTTACCATGGGAGCCATTAAAAAGTCAAAAGATTAGAGGCTTACCGGCCATGACAGCTACCCCTTTCCCATCACTCCGGCTCAGCCAGCATTCCCCTGGCTTCATTGGAAACAGCGCTCTCAATCGTCATACCGTCGATATCAACGACCGCACGCACCGTGTAAACATAGGTGACGCCCCGCTCCAGCCTAAGGTCTTCATACTGACGTTCTACGACCGGCGTTGGCGTTAGGAGGACCAGGGTGGAAACATCATCGCCGCGGCGGCGATAGACATAGGCTCCGGCGGGTTTGCCGACAGTACCGGCGGGGGTTTCCCATTGCAGCACCACACTGGTGGGGCCGGCAGCCCCAGAGAGGTGCGGGGCGGGTGGTGCCGCAACCTTGGCGCGGCGCGCCCGGTTGGAAGCAGCGCTCTCGGAGCCGTCCTTGCGGAAGGAAACCACCTTGTACTGGTAAGTCACGCCGTTCGTCACGTTGCGGTCGGCAAAGACGTAACGGTTGTTATAGAACCGCACATCCTGCGGGTATTCGAGATCGACGGTCTTCACGAGGGTGTAGGCCGTGGGGCACTCCTCGCAATCCTGGTCGGGGGGGAGTACCGGACGGCGAAAGACCCTGAAGCCGGCCAGCTCCTTCAGCGGCCGCCCCGCCTCATCCTTGGAGGGGGCGGGCCAGGAAACATAGAACGCATCCTCCTTCTGCTCCACCGACAGGGCGCTCACCGGCGCCGGCGCAAAGCTTTCGGGGGGGACCAGCGGCCCCTTCTTGCCGCATGCGGCAAGAAGGAAAAAACCTACTATCACAAGATATCTGGCTATCATCTGTCCGTCCGTGGGGCGTGGCATTCCCCCGCCCGCCCGTTGATGGTTATCCCAAAGGCTATCTGCCCGCCTTGACCCGCGCTATCTCCGCCTTCACCCGCTCCAGGGCGGTGCCGCCGGTGGCGGACCGGGCGTTTACCGACGCCTCGAGGGTGATGCAGTCGAAGATATCCTCACCGATTTTGTCCGAGAACCCCTGCCACTCCCCAAGGGTCAGGTCGGGGAGGTCCTTGCCGTTGGAGAGGCAATAGGCAACCGTCTTGCCCACCACCTCATGGGCATCGCGGAACGGCATCCCCTTGCGGACGAGGTAATCGGCCACGTCGGTGGCGGTGGAGAACCCCTTGGCCGCCGCACTGCGCATGTTCCCGGTGTTGATCCGCATCTCGCCCACCATGTCGGCAAAGATCTTGAGGCTCCCCTTCACGGTGTCGATGGTGTCGAAGAGGGGCTCCTTGTCCTCCTGCATGTCCTTGTTGTAGGCCAGGGGCAGGGCCTTCATGACCGTGAGGAGCGCCATGAGGTTGCCGTAGACCCGACCGGTCTTGCCGCGGACCAGTTCGGGCACGTCCGGGTTTTTCTTCTGGGGCATGATGGAGGAGCCGGTGCAGAAGGAGTCGGAGAGATCCACGAACTTAAACTCGCTGGTGGACCAGAGGATCAGCTCCTCGGAGAAGCGGGAGAGGTGCATCATCAGTATCGACGAGGCCGCCATGAACTCCAGGGCGAAATCCCGGTCCGACACCGAGTCGAGGGAGTTGCGGGTCACCTCGGGGAAATCCAGTATCTCGGCCACGTGTTCCCGGTCGATGGGGAAGGTGGTCCCGGCCAGAGCCCCTGCCCCCAGGGGAAGGACGTTCATCCGCCGCAGGCAGTCCTCCATCCGCCCCTTGTCCCGGCTGAACATCTCCACGTAGGCCATCATGTGGTGGGAGAAGAGAATCGGCTGGGCGGTCTGGAGGTGGGTATACCCCGGCATGATGACCCCCAGGTTCTTTTCGGCCTGGGAAATGAGGGAATCCACCAGCAGATCGAGGTAGGCCGACACCTCCACGATCTCGTCACGCAGATAGAGGCGGATGTCGAGGGCCACCTGGTCGTTGCGGGAGCGGCCGGTGTGGAGGCGCTTCCCTGCCTCGCCGATTTTTTCGGAAAGGCGGGCCTCGATGTTCATGTGGATATCTTCCAGGGCCACCGAGAACTTGAACTGGCCCGCCTGGATCTGGCGAAGGACCTCCTGGAGGCCGGCCGTGATCTTCTCGACGTCGTCCATGGGGATTATCCCCTGCTTGCCCAGCATCCGGGCGTGGGCGATGGAGCCGCGGATATCCTGGTGGTAGAGCCGCTTGTCGAAATCGATGGAAGCGGTGAACTCCTCGACGAATTTGTCGGTGGGCTCGGAAAAGCGGCCGCCCCATAGTTTTTCGTGTGTCATGGTGTGTCTCCTTACAATATCAGAGCGATTTTGCTGGTATTTTCAGGAACGAGATTTTTTCGTCCTGGCAAGGCTGTCGAGGGATTGCGCGGAGGCGTAGCAGCGCTACGCCGCACAAGCTATCCCGAAGACTTACGCAGCCACGGCGGAAAAGGCTCGTTCCTCATCCTTCCTGCCCGATCTCGAACCCGGCCACCATCTCATCCCCACTCACCCGCACCCAGCCGCTGTCCGGTGACGGACGCATGATGGTGTGCACCTTGAGGGGAACCCGCGTGGTGCGGGGATCAAGTTCGTGATGGAGCGGCAGGTTGAAGTAGTAAAGGCGCGTCCCCGTGCCGAACCGGAGCCGGCAGACCGGCGCGCCGCCGAAGTCGTCGGTGGAGAACTCCGACAGCTGCACCGAAGCCAACCGGTGTGTCCTGTTGATGATTACGGAGGAATTACCGAATCCCCGATCTCCAGGGGCATCCTCGATTCGCGTCTCGTCGGAGGTGTTGCCGAAAACGGTCACCGTCTCCCGCACCCCTGGCGTATCCTCCAGATACTCGCCGTAGAACCCCGACAGGACGTCCCGGTACGCCCGGTGCTCGGGCTTGGGATTGCACTGGACCACGAAGATGGTATCCAGTGTCTGGCGGGTAGAGAAGTAGAGCTGGTTCGCATGGTCAATGATCTGCCGGATGTTGGAGCTGTAGAGATCCCGGTAGAGGTAGTCGAGGCAGATCAGGACCATGAAATTGAAACAGGCGGGACGGCTCCGGAAGAGGTAGAAGTGACGCCCGCGGTAGAGGTCGTGGAACTTGTCCAGAAACTCCTCCCCGTGGAAGGGGTGGCTCTTGGCCTCCAGAAAGACCCGCAGTTTTCCCGTAGTCTCCTTCACCGCCACACAGCACCAGTTCACCGGCATTTCCAGCACGTCGCCCGAGTCGATGTCCCGGTCAACCAACTCGATGGCCTCGGAGTTGTCCTCCCGGAACCGCTCCAGCAGCTCCCGGTAGGTCTTGAGGCTCACGTGCTCCACCCCGAACATGGTGACGGTATTGGGGCGGAAGGTGCCGTCGATGATCCCAAGCATCTCGTCGAAACGGGCAACGGGAACATGGGTTTCGGGAAGCATGAGGAAGTGGAGCTTCTTCAGGTTCCCCTCCCCCGCCGCCACCAGTTCCAGGATCGACCGGACCGTTTCCCACTGGCGGTCGGGCTCCATGACGGAAAACCCCTTCTCCGCCCGGCGGATCCGGTTCGGCACCTGGGCGATCATGCAGTGGAGGTGGTGCCCCAGCGCGTATTCGAGATTCACCTTTTTGTCGATGATCTGGACCATGGAGACCTCGTCACGTCTCGCAGCTGCAGAGCTCCGGGAAAATTTTCCCAAGGATGAATCTGGCTCCCTGGGGCATCTTGTAGTTCATCAATTCCCCGCGGGGAACCCAGCGGGCCTCCTCCACCTCGTCCAGGTTGTGGTTGATGTCACAGTAGAGGGGATGGCAGAGATAGTAAAGGATGATGAAATGGTAGTTGTCCTCACCGGGCGTCACATGCTCGAAGACGTCGACCAGGTCCTCCACCTCAACCTGGAGCCCCACCTCCTCCATAACCTCCCGCTGGAGGGCCGCGATAATCGGCTCGCCCAGATCGATCTTCCCCCCCGGCATGACCCATTCGCCCTTGAAGGGGCTCACGTTCCGCTTGGTGAGGAGCACCTGCCCGTCATCGTCCACGATGACCGCAACGACGGAGGTAACAATGTGGTCTTTCTTGAAAGTCTTGTTGGTCATGGGATAGACGAAGGGACACGGCGAACCGTGTCCCTGATGTCATGATTCAGAGATTGCGGAAAAGGCGCGTTTTCTACTTCTTCCCCTGCATGAGCGCCCTGATCCGCAGCCGCAGGGAGTTGATCTTGATGAAGCCGGTGGCATCGGCCTGGTTGAAGACCTGATCCTTCTCGAAGGTGGCGAAATCCAGGTTAAAGAGGGAGTTGGTCTCGGACTTGCGGCCAACGGTGCGGCAATGCCCCTTGTAGAGCTTCACCCGGGCTACGCCGTTCACGCACTTCTGTGAGTCGTCGATGAGGGTCTGGAGCATTTCCCGCTCCGGGGAGAACCAGTAGCCGGAGTAGACCTGGCGGGCGTACTCGGGAATGAGGGAGTCCCGAATCCGCATGACTTCGCGGTCCATGGTAATCTGCTCCACCGCCGAGTGGGCCTCGCGCAGGATGGTGCCGCCGGGGGTCTCGTACACGCCCCTGGACTTCATCCCCACGGAACGGTTCTCCAGGAGGTCCACACGGCCGATGCCGTGCTCGCCGCCGATGAAGTTCAGGTGGGCCAGGAGTTGGGCCGGGCTCATCTTCTCGCCGTCAACGGCCACGGCGTTGCCGTTCTTGAACTCGATCTCCACGAACTGGGGCTTGTTGGGGGCCTTCTCCGGCGCCTTGGTGAGCACGTACATGTTCTCGGGAGGCTCGGCCCAGGTATCCTCCAGGATGCCCCCTTCGAAGGAAATGTGGAGCATGTTGCGGTCCGAGGACCAGGGACGCTTCTTGGTGACCGGGATCGGAATCCCGTTCTTCTTGGCGTAGTTCACCAGGGCCTGGCGGCTGTTCAGCTTCCACTCCCGCCACGGAACCACAACAGTGATGGCCGGGTCGAAGTGGTAGTAGGCCAGCTCGAAGCGGACCTGGTCATTCCCCTTGCCGGTGGCACCGTGGGAAACGGAGTCGGCCCCCTCGATCTTCGCGATCTCCATCTGGCGCTTGGCGATGAGGGGCCGGGCGATGGAGGTGCCCAGGAGATAGTGCCCTTCGTAAATGGCATTGGCGCGGAACATGGGGAATACGAAATCCCGGACGAACTCTTCCTTCAGGTCGTCGATGTAAACCTTGTCGGCACCGGTGGCGAAGGCCTTGTCCCGGATCGGCGCCAGCTCGTCGCCCTGGCCCAGGTCGGCGGAGAAGGCGATGACCTCACAGCCGTACTCGTTCTTGAGCCACTTGAGGATGATGGAGGTGTCGAGCCCGCCCGAATAGGCGAGGACGATCTTTTTCACGTCTTTGTGCACTTTGGCCATGTGAGTCTCCTTTTGGATCGGAATGGAATCAGTTACTTCAACAACGAAGCCATGATGGCTTTCTGTACGTGGAGCCGGTTCTCGGCCTCGTCCCAGACGGCGGAACGGGGTCCTTCGATGACGCTGTCGGTGATTTCCTCACCCCGGTGGGCCGGGAGGCAATGGAGAACCATGCAGTCGGGCTTGGCAAGGGAAACCAGGGCGTCGTCGAGACAGTACCCCTTGAACGCCGCCTCGCGCACCTTCTGCTCCTGCTCCTGCCCCATGCTGGCCCAGACATCGGTATTGACGACATCGGCATCGCGCACGGCCTCTTTCGGGTCCTGGGTAAGAATGATGGACGAAGTGGCCTTCTTCTGAGCCCAGTCCCAGACAGTGCGGTCGGGCTCATACCCTGCCGGGCAGGCCAGAGCCAGGTCGAAGCCGAGGATGGCGGCGGCCTCGATCCAGGTATTGGCCATGTTGTTGCCGTCGCCGACCCAGGCAAATTTCAGCCCGTCGTATTTCCCCTTGTGCTCCATGACCGTAAAGAGGTCAGCCATTATCTGGCAGGGGTGGAACAGGTCGGTGAGGCCATTTATGACCGGCACCGATGAGTAGCGGGCAAACTCCTCCACGATCTCCTGGCCGTAAGTGCGGATCATGACGCCGTCGCAGTAGCGGGCCATGACGCGGGCGGTGTCCCTGACGGGCTCGCCCCGCCCCATCTGGGACGTGGCCGAGGAGATGAAGAGGGGATGGGCGCCCAGCTGGTGAACCCCCACCTCGAAGGAAACACGGGTCCGGGTGGACGACTTGTCGAAAATGAGGGCGACGCTTTTCCCCTCCAGGATCCGGTGGGGAATTCCCTTTTTCTGCTCTTCCTTCAGCTCCCGCGTCAGGGCGAAGAGGGCGTCAAGGGCCTCTTTGGTATACTGGTTGAGGGCAAGAAAATGCCGGGTCATTGCTTAATCTCCTCCAGGATGCCGTCAAGTACGGCGATCATTTCATTCACTTCCTGCTTGGTCACGATGAGCGGCGGCACAAACCGGAGAACCCGATCCTGGGCTACGTTGAGGAGAACGCCCCGCTCAAGCCCCTTGAGCACGATTTCGCCCCCCGGCACCGAGAGTTCCATGCCGATCATGAGCCCGATCCCCCGAACGTCGGTGATGAACGAATACTTCTCCTTGAGCCGCTCCAGCTCGCCCACAAGGTATTCCCCCATCTCCTCGGCCCGGTTCAGGAGCCCTTCCTCAAGCACCGCCCGGATGGCGGCCACGCCGGCGGCGGTGACCAGGGGATTCCCCCCGAAGGTGGAGCCGTGGGTGCCGGGGGAGAAGGAGGCGGCCACTTCGTCTTTCGCCAGCATGGCGCCAATGGGGGCGCCGCCGGCCAGGGCCTTGGCCAGGGTCATGATGTCGGGGGTCACGTCGAAATGTTCGTGGGCAAAGAGCTTGCCGGTCCGCCCTATCCCCACCTGAACCTCGTCGAAGATGAGAAGGAGCCCGTGGCGATCGCAGATTTCCCGCACCTTCCGGAAGTAGTCGGCCGAGGGGATGACTACGCCCCCCTCACCCTGGATCGGCTCCAGCATCACCGCGCAGGTTTTCGGCGTAACGGCAGCCTCCAGAGCCTCGGCGTCATTAAAGGGGACGTAGGAGAATCCGTGCAGGAGCGGATCGAAGAATTTTTGCACCTTCTCCTGCCCGGTGGCGGAGATGGTGGCCATGGTCCGGCCGTGGAACGAAGCAATGGCCGTAATGATCTCGTAGCGCTCGACATTGCCGGTCTTTTCCCTGGCGTACTTGCGGGCAAGCTTGATGGCTGCCTCGTTGGCCTCGGCGCCGCTGTTGCAGAAGAAAGCCTTGTCGGCGAAGGAGTTGCTGCAGAGCAGTTCCGCCAGCTCGATCTGGGTGGGAATATTGTAGTAGTTGGAGCAGTGGATCATCTCGGCGGCCTGTTTCTGAATCGCCGCCACCACCTTCGGGTGGCAGTGTCCCAGGTTGTTCACCGCCACGCCGGCGAGAAAGTCCAGATACTCCTTCCCGTCCGCGTCCCAGACCCGGCACCCTTCGCCCCGCACCGGCACCAGGGGGTACCGGCCATAGGTTTTCATGATGTATTTGTCGCCCTTTGCCATCCAGTCAGCAGATTTCATTCGCATTTCCTCCAAATTTTCGTCCAGTGGCACTGTTCACCAACCCATGCCTATCGTCGGATCTCGGTCCCTACGCCGACGTCGGTGAAAATTTCGAGGAGAACCGCATGGAGCACGCGCCCATCGATGATGTGCGCCTTCTTGACCCCTTCTTCAACGGCATCGACGCAGCAGTTCACCTTGGGAATCATCCCACCGGTGATAACGCCGTCGTCAATGAGAGTAGGAACCGCATCGAGGGCAATACTGGAAAGAAGCATTCCACCCTTGTCCTTTACCCCCTCCACATCGGTGAGAAGAATCAGCTTCTCGGCCTTGAGGGCGCCGGCGACCCTGCCGGCCACGAGATCGGCGTTCACATTGTAGCTCTCGCCATTCTCGCCCACCCCGACTGGGGCGATGACCGGAATGAACTTGCCGTGCTCCAGGGTCTGGATCAGCTCCTGGTTCACCTTGATCACATCCCCCACGAAGCCGATGTCCACCTTCTCCACGGTGCCGTCCTCCCGCTTCACATCCTGGAGGAGCTTCTCGCAGAGGAGGAGCCCGCCGTCCTTGCCGGAGAGCCCCACGGCCCGCCCGCCGTGCTGGTTCAGGTATCCGACCACTTCCTTGTTCACCTGGCCGGTGAGAACCATCTCCACCACCTGCATTGTGGCGGCGTCGGTAACGCGCATCCCCTTGACGAATTCGGAAACTATGCCGTAGCGCTGGAGAGTCTCGTTGATCTGGGGGCCTCCGCCGTGAACCACCACGGTATTGATGCCGAGGGATTTCAGGAGAATGACGTCCAGGGCGAAGGATTTCTTCAGGGCTTCGTCGGCCATGGCGTGGCCGCCGTACTTGATGACGATGGTTTTCCCGGAGAAGCGCCGGATATAGGGGAGCGCTTCCATGAGGGTATTGGCTTTTTCGATGAGATGCTGCACGCGGTTGGACCTCCAGCTAGTCGCAAAGTGGTGCCGGAAGGGGCGAAAGAAAGGTGTAACTATAGCAGATGGGGGGAAATAATCAATATGAAAGGCGAAGTTACCGCTGCTCCGGAATCCCGGCAAAAAGCAGGCGGCGGGGCAATGCTCTCAGGAAGCACCGGGTAACGTACGGGGGAGGGAAATGGTGACCCGGGTCCCTTTGCCGGGTTCGCTCTCGACGATAATGGCACCACCATGAAGCTTAATGAACTCGCGGGCATAGAAGAGGCCGAGGCCGAATCCCCGGATCTGGCCGGTCCCCTGGGGATCCACCTGATAAAACTTTTCGAAGATTTTGGGCAGTTCTTCCCTGGGAATACCGACGCCGCAGTCCTCCACAATCAGGCGGCAAACGCCGTCCTCCTCCCGCAGGGTGATGGTTACGCTGCCCGTCGAGTTCGAAAATTTGAAGGCATTGTCAATCACCTGTCCGACGGCAAAGGCAATTTTCTCCCGGTCCAGCGGGAACGGAGGAACCGGGTCCAGATCGAGGACCTCATCAACGTCCGGTTTGGCGGCCGACTCCCTGGAAGTGGAAACAATGGAACGAATAAGCTCGCAGAAATTGCACTGCTCCAGATGAAGCACCCCCCCGGCCGTTATGAAACGGCTGAAGACCAGGAGTTCCGCCACCAGACTCTCCAGATAGTGGGACTGGCCGCAGATGAGTTTCAGGTTACGGCTGAATTCCGGGTCTTCCGGGTCATACACCCCCCCTGCGAGATTCTGGAGAAAAAGGGAGATGGCCGTGAGCGGCGTGCGGAACTTGTGGGACACCAGGGAAAGGAAGTTGTTCTTCAACCGGTCCATGCTCTTGAGGTTGGCGATCTCCTCCTTGAGGGCCTTCTTGTCCAGGGCCTTGTCCACCGCCGTCTTGAGCTGGAGGATATTGAGGGGCTTGGTGATGAAGTCGTCGGCATCTGCCTTGAGGGCGTTAAGGATGATCTCCTTCTCGGCATAGCCGGTCATGACGATGACCACGATGGTCGGTTCAATCTCTTTCAGCCGGCGCAGGAGATCGATGCCGTTAAGTTTCGGCATCATGACGTCAGTGAGAATGACGTCGATCCCCCCCTTTTCGAAGAGGCGCAGGGCCTCCTCGCCATCGGCCGCCTGGAGGACGCTGTATCCCTTGAGTGCCCGGGCGCAAAGCTCACGGATCACCCCTTCGTCATCAACGACGAGGATCGTTTTCACGCTCCGTTCAGCCTGGAATTTCATCACCACGTCCATGGGGCTATGCCCTATCCCTCTCTGGCGACCCTGTCAGCCTATGAGTCCGCACACCATGCCGAGGGCCTCGGCCAGCCTGCCCGGCTCGCTCCCCCCCGCCTGGGCCAGCTCCGGCTTGCCGCCGCCGCTCCCGCCGATGACCGGAGCCAGCTGCCGGATGATGTCGCCGGCCTTGATGCGGCCCGCCAAATCTTTCGTCACCGCCACGAGGAGGTTGGCCCTGCCGTCCTTCTCACACCCGAGGGCCACAACCCCGGAACCGATGCGGTCCTTGAGGGTATCGGCCAACTCCCGAAGCTTCTTCGGATCGTCCACCTCAACTGTCGTGGCGAGGACCTTCACGCCGTTCACCTCCCGGACATCCGCCAGGAGATCCCCGGAACGGGCCGCGTTGAGTTGCCCCTGGAGCGTCTCGATCTCCCGCTGCATCTCCCGCTGGCGGGCGAGAAGCTTCTGGAGCCGGTCGATATTGTCCCCCCCCTCGGCCTTCATGAGGGCAGCGATCTGCCGCTTCTCCTCCTCCAGCTCCTGGGTGTAGCGCAGTGCCCCCATGCCGGTCAGGGCCTCGATACGGCGCACCCCGGCGGCAATCCCCGCCTCGGAGAGTATCTTGAATGAGCCGATGTCGCCGGCGGCCCGGACGTGGGTGCCGCCGCAGAGCTCGGCGCTCACCTCCCCCACCTTGACCACCCTTACCCGATCGCCGTACTTCTCGCCGAAGAGGGCCGTGGCGCCGCTCTCCATGGCGTCCTCTACGGCCATTTCCCGGGCATGGACCGGATCGTTTTCCATAATGAACGTATTGACGATCTCCTCCACCCGGCGGATCTCCTCCGGGGCCATGGCGGCGAAGTGAGTAAAGTCAAAGCGGAGCCGGTCCGGCGCCACCAGGGAGCCGGCCTGCTTCACGTGCTCGCCCAGCACCCGGCGGAGCGCCGTCTGGAGGAGGTGGGTGGCGGTATGGTTGCGGGCCGTGGCGTCGCGATCCACGGACGCCACCTTCAGGTCGCACGCCTCGCCGGTCTTGATGGTCCCCTCGACGACGGTTCCCCGGTGGACGATGAGGTCGGGATAGGGACGGATCGTGCCGGTCACCCGCACATGGGCCGAACCGGTGGAGATGGTGCCGGTATCCCCTGCCTGGCCGCCGGACTCGCCGTAAAAGGGGGTCCTGTCGGTGATAATTTCCACCTCTTCGCCGGCCTTCGCCTCGGCCACCTCGGCGCCGCCACGGAGGATGCTGCCGATCGCTGCGTAGCTGCACTTCTCGTCATAACCCACAAAGACGCTTCTGGCCCCACGGTTGTGGAGGCCCTTGTGGACGGCGGCAATCCCCTCTTCGCCGGAACCTTTCCAGTGCTCCCGGGCCTGCTCCCGCTGGCGCTCCATGCACGCCTCGAAGCCGGGCTCGTCGATGGTGAACCCTTCGGCCCGGACGATATCGGCCGTGAGGTCCGTGGGGAAACCGAAGGTGTCGTAAAGGCGGAAAAGGGTCTCGCCGGGGATCACCGTTTTCCCCTCCACCTTCAACTGGGCCACGGCATCATTAAGGATGGCGAGGCCCCGGTCGAGGGTTTCGGCGAAGCGCTCCTCTTCAGCCCGGATCACCTTCTTGATGTACTCCTCACGCTCCAACAACTCCGGGTATGAGCCCCCCATCATCTCGTTCACGGCGTCCACGGTCCGGTAGAGAACCGGCTCGGCAAAGCCGAGCATCTTGGCGTGGCGGGCTGCCCGGCGCATGATCCGGCGCAGCACATAGCCCCGCCCTTCGTTTGAGGGAAGGACGCCATCGCAGATGAGGAAGGTGGTGGCCCGGGCGTGGTCGGCAATGACCCGCATGGAGACGTCGTCCTTCTCGTTCTCCCGGTACCGTTTCCCCGAGAGCCGCTCCACATGCCTGATGACCCCCTGGAGGAGGTCGGTGTCGTAGTTGGATTTCACCCCCTGCATGACGGTGCAGATCCGCTCTAGCCCCATGCCGGTGTCGACGGAGGGTTTGGGGAGCGGGGTCATGGTGCCGTCGGCGGAGCGGTTGAACTGCATGAAGACGTTGTTCCAGATCTCCATGTAGCGGTCGCAGTCGCACCCCACGGCGCAGTCGGGGCTACCGCACCCCACCTCGGGGCCGTTGTCCCAGAAGATCTCGGAGCAGGGTCCGCAGGGACCGGTATCCCCCATGGACCAGAAGTTGTCTTTCTCGCCGAAGCGGAAAATCCGCTCCCGGGGAACCCCCTCCTGGAGGTGCCAGATGTCGGCGGCCTCGTCGTCATCGGTGTAGACCGTCACGTAGAGGCGCTCCTTGTCGAGCCCCAGGTCCCTGGTGAGGAACTCCCAGGCGTAGGCGATGGCCTCCTTCTTGAAGTAGTCGCCGAAGGAGAAGTTGCCGAGCATCTCGAAGAAGGTATGGTGCCGGGCGGTGCGCCCCACGTTCTCCAGGTCGTTGTGTTTCCCCCCGGCCCGCACACACTTCTGGGAACTGGTTGCCCGGGTGTATCCCCGGTCCTCCATGCCGAGGAAACAGTCCTTGAACTGGTTCATGCCGGCGTTGGCGAAGAGGAGCGTCGGGTCGTTGTGGGGAATGAGGAGGGAACTGGGGACCACGGTGTGTCCGCGGTCCGCAAAAAATTTCAGGAATCTGGCGCGTAGTTCGTTTCCGGTCATCGGTTCCTCTGTATTCTGGATTGAATTGAAAAGATAATGTCACTCGTCGGCGGAAACCCGCAGGGCATCCAGGATGGCTGAGAGGGGGTAGCCCCGGCGCTGGAACCAGCCGATCACCCGCCGCTTCTCCCGTAAATCCGCCTCCCTTGGGTCAAAGGAGGGGAACTTGCCGGCCAGCAGCTCCCTGATGTCACTCCGCAGATCGCGCCCCTCGGCGGCCAGGGCCAGGGCCTCGGCCGCAAGCTCCCGGGGGATTCCGCGCCGGATGAGTTCCCGGCTGAGCCGCGGCCCCACCATCCTGCCGCCGGCCATGGCCGTTTCCGCTATCCGCTCGGCAAGGCGCCGGTCGTTGAGATACCCCAGTTCCCGCAGGCGGGCCACTACGGATGTGATCTCCTCTTCGCCGACACCCTTGCGCCGCAGCTTCAGGGCCAGTTCCGCCTCGCTGTGGTCCCGCCGGGAGAGAATATCGAGGGCGCGGCTGAATCCGCTCCGCTCCTCTCCCATCTAAAACTTCTCGATCCCCTCGCCGGGCGTATCTCCAGCAGCCGCAGGGGGTGCTTCGTCGTGGACGAAATTGTCCCACGTGCTGTCGGACGTGGAAGAGATGCCCGACACCTTGAGGGCGAAATCATCCGGGTTGGTGGACTGCCGGAGCGCCTCTTCATAGGTGATGAGCTTGCCGGTATAGAGCTGCATGAGGGACTGGTCGAAGGTCTGCATCCCGTAGGTGGTGAAACCTTGGGCAATGGCCTCGGAAAGAAGCTTCGTCTTGTCCTTGTCGTCGATGTATTCCTTGATTCGGGCAGTGCCGATCATCACCTCCACGGCAGGGACCCGCCCCTTGCCGTCGGCCCGGGGAACGAGCCGCTGGGATATGACCCCTTTGATGACCCCGGAGAGCTGGAGCCGGACCTGACGCTGATGGAAGGGGGGGAATACGGAGATGATCCGGTTGATGGTCTCGGCGGCGTCCAGGGTATGGAGGGTGGACATGACCAGGTGCCCGGTCTCGGCGGCATGCATGGCGGTCTCGATGGTTTCCAGGTCCCGCATCTCCCCCACGAGGACCACGTCCGGGTCCTGGCGCAGGGCGCCCTTGAGGGCGGTGGCGAAGGAAAGGGTATCGAACCCCACCTCCCGCTGGGAGAGGATGCTTTTCTTGTCCCGATGAAGGAACTCCACCGGGTCCTCGACGGTGATGATGTTGCAGGTCCGGTGCTCGTTGATGTAGTCGATCATGGCGGCCAGGGTCGTGGACTTGCCGCTTCCCGTGGTGCCGGTGACGAGGATGAGCCCCCGCTCCTCCAGGGCCAGCTTCTTGATGACCGGGGGGAGGGTCAGGTTCTCAATGGAAGGGATGCCGAAGGGGATGGACCGGAAAACCATGGCCACAGTCCCCCGCTGGGAATAGATACTAACCCGGAAACGGCCGAGTCCCGGCACCCCGTAGGCCACGTCGCACTCGTAGTGCTCTTCGAAGATCCCCTTTTGCCGCTCATTCATGATGGCAAAGGCCATGGCGCGCACCTGGTCCGGGGCAAGGCGCTGGGCATTGGGAATGGGCCGCAGCCGTCCGTCGATCCGGACGACCGGCGGAAGCCCGGTCTTGATGTGGATATCCGACGCTTTAGCCTTAACCGCTATGGCAAGAATGTCATTGAGTTCCATGGGCTACGCCGCCTCTTCCTTTCCCCCTTTGCGGGGAATGCCGGCCGTTTCGTAAATCTTGTCCTCGATCTCGGCCACCATCTCCGGATGCTCCCTGAGGAAGTTCCGGGAATTCTCGCGCCCCTGGCCGATCCGGTCCGAACCGTAGGAGAACCAGGCGCCGCTCTTGTCGATGATCTTGCGGTCGACGGCCAGGTCCAGGAGGTCCCCCAGCCGGGATATCCCCTCGCCGTAATAGATATCGAACTCCACTTCCTTGAAGGGGGGAGCGACCTTGTTCTTCACCACCTTCACCTTGGTGCGGGAGCCGACAACCGCATCCCCCTGCTTGAGGGTGGCGATCTTGCGGATGTCGAGACGGACCGAGGCGTAGAACTTGAGGGCGTTGCCGCCGGTGGTGGTCTCGGGGCTGCCGAACATGACGCCGATCTTCATCCGGATCTGGTTGATGAAGATGACGCAGCAGTTGGACTTGGAGATGATGCCGGTGAGCTTGCGCAGGGCCTGGGACATGAGCCGGGCCTGGAGACCCACGTGGGAGTCCCCCATATCCCCCTCGATCTCCGCCTTGGGCACCAGGGCCGCCACCGAGTCGATGACGAGGACGTCCACGGCGCCGCTGCGCACGAGCATCTCGGCGATCTCAAGGGCCTGCTCCCCGGTATCGGGCTGGGAGACCAGGAGGTCATCGGTTTTAACCCCCAGTTTGCGGGCATAGCCGATGTCGAGGGCGTGCTCGGCGTCCACGAACGCCGCGATTCCGCCCAGCTTCTGGGCTTCGGCGGCAATGTGAAGGGCAAGGGTCGTCTTGCCCGACGACTCGGGACCATATATCTCTATCACCCGCCCCCTGGGGACCCCCCCAACACCGAGGGCGATATCAAGGGAAAGGGCACCGGTGGGGATTGCGTCGATGTCCGGCAGGGCCTCGCCGGCACCCAGCCGCATGATGGCACCTTTGCCGAACTGCTTCTCTATCTGGCTGAGCGCCAGTTCAATCGCCTTCTCGCGTTCCTGGGTCACGAAATCCTCCTACTTGGTAGTAACAGGGGCGGAAAATCGGCCCTGTCCGGGATAGTTGATCAGAGATAGCACAGGTGTTTCGTCTTTTTCAATGGGTATCTTCTGGGCCCGAGTCGCCGTTCTGCGGATACCCGCCACCGGTGCCGGGCATACCGGCTTCGGCGAGGGGGAGCGGCGGCTGCGTGAGGCAATCCTCCAGGGGAAGGAGCACGAAAAAAGCGCTGCCGAACTGAGCGCCCTCCGCCCCCCCGTGGCTTTCCACCCAGACCATGCCGCCATGGGCTTCAACCATCCCCTTCACGATGGCAAGCCCCAGGCCGGTCCCCTTCCCCTGGAATTTGTGTTTGCCGCTGGAGTGATGACGGATATCGCCCACTTCATAGAACTTGTCGAAGATTTTCACCTGCTCCTCATGGCTGACACCGATTCCGCTGTCCCGCACCTCCACTTCCAGATAGCTCCGGTCCTCAACCTGGGCCAGGAACCCTGGATTGAAGCGGGTGATAATCTGCTCCTTCCGCTCAAGCACCTGACGGTCCACAACCCGCGCGTCCACCATTATGGTCCCGCCGTCCGGGGTGAACTTTATGGAGTTTTCCAGCAACTCGGTAAAAATATCCCTGAAGCATTCCTGGTCGCCGCTGCAGTAGGGAAGTCCTTCCATGTTGGCAAAGACAATGGTGAGATCCCGCTCGATACGGAGAGATTCCACCGCGGCCAGAACCTCTTCGAAAACCTGGACAATATGGAGCGGAGAACGGTTGACCGTGGTGCAGTCAGCCTCCAGCTTCGCCACCTTGAGAATATCGCTGACAATCTCGGATAGCCGCTCTCCTCCCTGGTGGATCATGGCGAGGACCTTGCGGGAATTGCCGTCGAGGCTGAAGGATGGGGAGGAGATGAGAAACTCGGTGCCGCTCATGATGCTGGTCAGCGGGGTGCGGAACTCGTGGGAAACCATGCCGAGGAAGTTCGACTTCATCCGGTCGATTCGCTCCAGTTCCTGATTGGCCCGTTCCACAAGCATCAGATTGGTGCGGAGCCGGTGCTGGGAGAAGGCCAACTCATGGCTGTTGCGCTCCAGGAGCCGGAGCGACCCCATGAGTTCATCGCTCTTCCACTTGAGTTCATGGAAGAGCCGGGCATTCTCGATGACAATCCCCATCTGGCCGGCTATGGAAAGGAAATGGGCAACATCGTCTTCGCTGAAACGCCGCTCTTTTTTGCTCAGCAGGTACATGACGCCGGTAACGCGGTTACGGACGGACAGGGGGACGCCGGCAAACCCCTTCCATCCCTGCAAAACCTCCGGAGAAGAGCATCCGGCAATTCCGGCAGCCAGGTTTTCCAGGGATAGAGGGGCAGCGGTTGCGGCGATTCGCTCCAGAGGGCTCTCCTCCTCCCGGCGGGCGAGGATAAAGCGCAGCTGTTCGGGAAGATTGACGGAAGCGGTGGGACGCAGCGTTCCATCCCGCTCCCGAAGATGTATTCCGCCGGCGTCAGCACCGAAGGCCTCGATGGTTTCACGCAGCGTCACATCGAGCACGGTCTCCAGATCCATATCCTGATTGGCTCTGGCAATGATGCCGATTAGCGTGGAGAGTTCCTTGTTCCTCTGGCGCAGTTCACGCTCGGCCCGGTGCTTGTAGGTAATGTCCCGGACGGCGGCGTGAACCACCTTCTCGTCCCCGAGGTCAATGAGGCGGGCCTCGATCTCCCCCAGGAACCGCTCCCCCACTTTGCGGCGGAAGTTGATCCCGTCGGAGCGCCCCCGGCCGCGCCTGGCCACCCGGTGAACCAGCGCGACGAATTTCTCCTGGTCCTCCTCCAGAACAAGATCTTTCCCCCGCAACAGGGCCATCTCCTCCTTGTCGTAACCAAAGAGCTCGGTTCCGCGGCGATTCGCCTCCACCAGCATTCCCGTATCGGCGCTGAACACAAAAATGGCCGTTCCGGCCCCCTCGAGAAGACTGCGGTAACGGCGCACAGTTTTATCCAGTTCCCTCTGCACCTGCATCAACTCGTGGACATGGGCCAACGCCTCAATGCTTTTCATGCGGCGGAAGTTCACGGCCATGAAACTGAAGCAGGTGATGAAGAGAATAAGGACAAAGGAAAGGAAGCCAAAGATGGGGGCGCCATGGAAGCTGTAGGCGAAGAACGTGCCGACGAACCCCAAAAGGAGCACAATGGCGCCTCTCCAGCCGAACACAATATATTTCCAATCCTTTGTTGAAGACATGACTACCTATCGATCGGGTATGCCAGAAGCCGCCTTCTCAGCCAATCCATGGCCGTAATCGCTGTGATCGTCCTGATCTTCTCACGGTCTCCCGAAAAGTGATATACCTTGGCCGAGCAACCGGCCCGGTCGGCAAGGGCGATGAACACGGTCCCCACCGGCTTGTCGGGGCTCCCCCCCTCAGGGCCGGCTATGCCGGTAACGGCAAGGGCCAGATCGCTGCCGGCAAGCTTCCGGGCGCCCCGGGCCATGGCCCTGGCCACTTCGGCGCTCACGGCCCCCTGCTCTGCCAGAATGTCTCCGGGCACGCCGAGTAGGTTGGACTTTGCATCGTTTGAATAGGTAACCGCACCCAGGAGGAAATAACCCGAGCTGCCGGCAATGGCCGTAATCCGTCCGGCAATGAGCCCCCCGGTACACGACTCTGCCAGGGCCAGGGTCATCCCCGTTTCCCGGAAGAGCCGGGCCACCACCGTGTCGATGGTTTCGCCGCCCCCGGCGACCACGTGGTCTCCGAGCCGCTCCCTCACCATGGCCGCCCCGTCCTCCAGCAACGCCGTCAGCGCTGTCTCATCCTCCCCCGTGGCCCGGAGCTTCACCTGAACCATGGGGTACTCTACGCAGTAGGCAACACCGAGCCCCGGCCGGGAGCGGTCGATATCCGAAAGCCGGGCGCCGATCTCCGCCTCGGAGAGTCCGAAAACCGTGAGGGTCGAGGTCCTGGTGTGTTGACGGCCGCTGCGGCGGGCAAGCACCAGGGAAACGACCGACTCCTCCAGCATCACGGCCATCTCCGAGGGAACGCCGGGCAGGAAGATGAGGAGGCAGCCGTCCAGCAGCAGATGAAAGCCGCTGGCGGTGCCTGCGGGATTCGGAATAAGTTCGCCCTTGGCCGGCAAAAGGCACTGGCGGCCATTGGCCGGATGCATCTCCCGCCCCAGCCGGGCAAAGAACTCCTTAAGCCGCGCCATGGCCTCATCATTGAGAACGAGGCGCCGCCCGGTCGCGCGGGCAGCAGCCCGGGCGGTCACATCGTCGTCGGTGGGACCGAGGCCGCCGGTGGCAATGACCACATCGTGCCCCCGGGCAAGCTCCTGAAGGGCGGCGGCAATTCCAGCCTCGTCATCCCCCACGGTCAGCTTGCGCACCGTGGCGATCCCCTCATCGGCCAGGCGCGCCGCAATCCGGGCGGAGTTGGTGTCCACCACCTCCCCAAGCAGAAGCTCGTCGCCAATGGAGAGAATTGCCGTCTTCACAGGAACCTCAGCGCAACGTGAAGCCCGGCGCAGGCATAGATTCCAGCCACCACGTCATCGAGAACCACGCCATAGCCGTTTTTAACCTGGCGGTCGAAGTAGCGGGCCGGCGGAACCTTGACGATGTCGAAAAACCGGAAGAGTAGAAAGCCGATCAAGATGCTCTGCCAGTTCAGCGGAGCCCCTGCCATGGTAATGAGATAGCCCATCACCTCATCGATGACGATCTTTCCCGAATCCTTCTCGCCGAATTCCCGCTCCGCCGCCCCGGAGACCCACGAGGCCAGAAAAAAGAACGGCACTAGGGTCGAGAGATAAAGCCAGAGGGGCATCCTTGCCAGAAGAATATAGAGCGGGATGGCCCCCAGGGTCCCCACCGTTCCCGACGCCACGGGGAAAAACCCGGTGCCGAACCAGCTTGCCGCGGCGATGACGAATCCCCTCATGGCTGCCCCGCCTCCCGCTCCACGATCCGGTAGACTTCCAGCAGCGGCATCCCCCGCTCGGCAGCGATACGGCGGCAGGCATCATACTCAGGGGTCACCCTGACCACGGTCTCGCCGTCGCGGATCACCTTCACCGTCACCGCACCGAGGGATGTGGGGCGCTCCTCCTTTTCCCGGGCCAGCTTCAGGCGGGCTGCGGGGTAGAAACGGACCCCGATGGCAGACGTCTCCCGCAGCACCAGGGAGGCAAGTTCGTCTCGCCCTTCGGGGCGGGCGATGACGGTTAGCTTCACCGCCGGACGGTTTTTCTTCATCTGCAGGGGCGAGTAGGCAGCATCGAGTGCCCCCGCCTCCATGAGCCGCTCCAGTACGTGACCCAGGATCTCCGGGTTCATGTCGTCGATGTGGGTCTCGATGACCGCCACCTCGTCCCGCTGGAGACCGGAATCCGCCTCCCCCAGGAAGAGCCTCAGGACGTTGGGCATATCGTCGAAGTCCTTGGTGCCCGCCCCGCAGCCGATGCCGGTTACGGTCATGGCCGGGGCCCGGCCGAAGCCGTCGGCCAGGGCGGCCAGGATGGCGGCTCCGGTGGGAGTCACCCGCTCGCCTGCGCCGGCCTCGCCGTGGACCGGAATCCCCCGCAGAAGCTCCGCCGTGGCCGGTGCAGGCACCGGCAGACGGCCGTGGGCAGTCTCCACGAAACCGCTCCCCAGGGGGAGGGGCGCGCCGTGGATTGCGTCAACGCCGAACCACTCCAGGGCGGCCGCAGCACCGACGATATCGATGATGGAGTCGACTGCTCCCACCTCATGGAAATGGACCCGCTCGATATCAACCCCGTGGACCTTAGCCTCGGCCTCGGCCAGGCGGAAGAAGATGCGCTGGGCTTTATCCTTCACCCCCTCCGGAAGGGTGCTCTCCTCAATCATGGCTGCGATGCCTGCATAGTGGCGATGGGGCTGGTGCTCCTCCACATGAACCACAAAACGGGTGGCGGCAATCCCCTTGCGGCTCGTCCGCTCAACGGCCAGGGAGTAGCTCGACCTTGGGAGAGGGAGGCTCTCGACGGCCTCCCGCACCACCTCGAAGGGTACCCCCAGATCAAGCAGGGCGGCTACGGTCATGTCGCCGGCAATGCCGGCAAAGCAGTCGAAATAAAGTATCTTCACGAAATCCTCATACCCTGTTGATGGTACTGGCCGCCACGGCGGCGCCGAAACCGTTGTCGATGTTCACCACGGTGACCCCGGCGGCGCAGGAGTTGAGCATCCCGAGGAGGGCGGCGATGCCGCCGAATGAGGCACCGTACCCCACCGACGTGGGCACGGCAATGACCGGCCGGTCCACCAGACCTCCCACCACCGACGGAAGAGCACCTTCCATTCCAGCCACCACGATGAGGACACTGGCGGCGAAGAGCGTCTCGCGGCGCGCCAGGAGCCGGTGAATCCCCGCCACCCCCACGTCGTAGAGGTGTTCGGCGTCGTTTCCCAGCATCCGGAGAGTAACCAGCGCCTCAGCCGCCACCGGCAGGTCGGACGTCCCCGCCGAAATGACGAGCACTGTCCCCCGCCCCCGCTTTTCAACCGGTTTTTCCTCCAGGGTGAGGCAACGGGCATCGGCATGCCAGACCGCGGCGGGAAACGCTTCTTTCACCGCCAGGGCCTTGGCCTCGTCCAGCCGGGTCACGAGGACGTTGCTCCCCCGGGCGGACAGGGATGCCATAATCCGCTCGATCTGTCCGGCGCTCTTGCCGGCGCCGAAAATCACCTCGGGGAACCCTTGGCGCAAGCTCCGGTGGTGATCCACCATGGCATCCCCCACATCTTCGAAGGGGAGATGCCGCAGCCGCGCCAGTACCTCGTCCTCGCCGAGGGCGCCGTCCTTGAATGCATTCAGGAGATTCTTGAGTTCTTGCGGGTCCATGAAATCCTGCCGATCATCGGAATAATTTTACCAAAAAATAACACTGCAGGTGCTGAAAAGGAAGGATTTATGAATAAAAACAGAGGAAAATTGAGAAAGAAGCGATGGGAGGGGGCGGACTAAACCGCCCCCGGCAACTGGCAAGCGGGTTAACTGTGTTCGCGCGTGGCGTGGAACTGCAGGTCTTTCCAGTTGTCCATGGTGTTGTCGAGCCGCCACTGGGAGCCGGCCAGGTAGGCCAGATTCCCCTCGCCGTCGATGTAGCAGCTCATGACTTCCTTCTTCTGGAACTCCTCCAGCTTTTTCCTGTCGCCGGTCACCCACCGGGCCGTCGCATAGGCGGCGGGCTCGTAGGTGGCCCTCACGTTGTATTCGTGTTCCAGGCGGTGCATGACCACGTCGAACTGGAGCACCCCCACGGCGCCGACAATCCAGTCGGCCCCCATGAGCGGCCGGAAGACCTGGGTGGTCCCCTCCTCGGCCAACTGGGTCAGCCCCTTCTCCAGCGCCTTGGACTTGAGAGGGTCCAGGAGCCGCACCTTGCGGAAATGTTCCGGGGCGAAATTGGGGATGCCGGTGAATTTCAGCTCTTCACCCATGGTGAAGGTGTCGCCGATCTTGATGGTGCCATGGTTGTGGATGCCGATGATGTCGCCGGGAAACGCCTCGTCCACGTTGGTCCGGTCCTGGGCCATGAAGATGGTGGCGTTGTTGATGGCCACTTCGCGGCCGAGGCGGACGTGGCGCACCTTCATCCCCCGGGTGAACTTGCCGGAACAGATGCGGAAGAAGGCGATCCGGTCCCGGTGGGCCGGGTCCATGTTCGCCTGGATCTTGAAGGCGAAGGCGGAGAAGGGCTCCTCGTAGGGAGAGACCGTGCGGCTGACCGCCTCCCGGGGAAGCGGCGCCGGGGCGTTCTCCACGAAGGTGTCGAGGAGCTGCTGGACCCCGAAGGTATTGATGGCGCTCCCGAAGAATACCGGCGTCTGAAGGCCGGCCAGGTACGCCTCCTCCTCGAAGGGATGGGCCGCTCCCTCCAGGAGTTCGATGTCGGCGCGGAGCTCCGCGGCCTGGGAGCCGAGGATTTCGTCGAGGCGGGGGTCATCAAGACCGGAGAGCGAAATGACGCTGCCGGTCCCCCGCTCAGCCTCGGCGTCGAAGATGATGAGTTCCTTGGTGTAGAGGTGGTAGGTCCCCCGGAACCTCTTCCCCATGCCGATGGGCCAGGTCATGGGGGCGCACTGGATCCTCAAGACTTTCTCGATTTCGTCGATAAGTTCAAAGGGATCCCGCCCTTCCCGGTCCAGTTTGTTGACGAAGGTCATAATGGGGGTGTGGCGGAGACGGCAGACATCCAGGAGCTTGATGGTCTGGCTCTCCACCCCTTTCACGGCGTCGATTACCATGAGGGCCGAGTCCACGGCGGTCAGAACCCGGTAGGTATCCTCGGAAAAATCGTTGTGGCCCGGGGTATCCAGAAGGTTCACCTCGTAGTCCCGGTAGGTGAACTTCATGACCGACGAAGTAACCGAAATGCCCCGCTGCTTCTCCATCTCCATCCAGTCCGAGGTGGCATGGCGGGCCGCTTTCCGGGCGCGCACCTCCCCGGCCTGCTGGATGGCGCCGCCGAAAAGCAGCAGCTTTTCGGTAATGGTGGTCTTGCCCGCGTCCGGGTGGCTTACGATGGCGAATGTGCGCCGGCGGTCGACTTCCTGCTCGTTATGCTTCTTCAATGTCTACTCCATATTCATTAAAGTATCTAAAAGCGCTGGACAAACGAAAGGCGAAGAGGATATCTTCGCCGGAATTAACTATACACGAACACGCCGTGCCCTGACAACCAATAGTATGCCCTCTATCTATCTCCCAGCAAGGATGAGACGATGAACGATCACTACCAGCTCGTGTCCGTTGCCGATGCCCGTGAAGACAGCCGCCAGATCATTGAAATCCTCGCAGCCATCAAAAAAGGGACACTTCCCAACGACCTGCGGCTCCTCAATTACTACCAGTCGATCCCTGTCAACTTCGGGGCGACGGTGGAGTCCATCGACGGCGACACGGTGGAGCTTGCGGTCCATCAACAGCAGGCAGTGGTCATGCACCTGGAAAAGCAGACTTTTCTCAAGAGCAGCCACTTTCCCCATGACGTACTGGCCGCCGTAAGCTACGTTAACATCGACAAGAGCGTGGCGATGGCGACCAAGTTCGCCTATGCGGTGATACGGGCCGAGCGGCGCCAGTTCGTGAGGGTTGAGGTGAAGGACCCGATCGCGGCGACGTTCAGCGCCCCCGGCGTAACGGTAACCGGCACCCTGAACGATATCTCCATCGGCGGCATCGCCATCGTCGCCGCCATCCCGAACCCGCCGGAAAACGCCCTGAAGGGATCCGCTCGCCTGGGGCTGCCCGGCGGCCCCTTCGAAATGCCCGCCACGCTCCTGCGGGTCATAACCACACCGGAGAAAAACATCGCCATCTGCGAAATCCAACCCGACGCCAGATCCGAGAAGGGGGTTTCGCAGTATATCTTCCAGCGGCAAGTGGAAATTATTCGCGAGTTGAAGGATTCAATCTTCTAGAAAGCTCCCGCCCCTACCGCCTGAACAGATAGCGATCCACCGACCAGGCCCCTGCGCCGGTAAAGATCAGCGCCAGCGCCATGCCCAAAAGCGCCAGGTTGTACTCGATACCATTTACTCGGCCGGGAGCGCAGGAGGCGTTCAGGAAAAACCCGCCTGCCCAGTGAACCTTATAAATGGCAACCGCCATGGTTGAGGCGATGCCGAAGGCCGACAGCCGGGTCAGGAAGCCGCAAAGGACTCCGATCCCTCCGCCGAATTCGGCAATGATGGCAAGGAGCGTGAGAATCGGCGGGATACCGAGTTTTGCTTCAAACGTGCTGAAAGTTGCCGTGAGCCCCTGGCCGCCGAAGGCTCCAAGGAGCTTCTGGGAACCATGGGCGATAAAGATGACGCCAAGGGGAATCCGGATCATGAGAAGCGCCAGGGAGTCTACTGCGGCGCCCATGTTTGACCTTGCCATGGGGGAGAAACCTCCTGCTTGATAAGCGTGCCGGCATCCTCGAAAAACCACCGTCGGCCATTGCTATTTTTGCCACAAAATACCGGCTCTCCGCAACGGTAAAAGCCACGGAGGAAAAGATACCATCCGATTGCCGCCAATAATATATTTGAGGGAGACCTGTCACATGGAGTAATATGGTCCGGTGACTGCAAAGCGCATCCCATCAGACAGCAAGGAGATACGAAACATGTTCTTTCCCACATTCCGCGCCCGCAGAATCAGGGGCAAAGAGGTTTTCCGCCGGATGGTCCGCGAGACCGCCCTGTCCGCCAACGACTTGATCTATCCCATGTTTTCCGCCTTCGGCAAGGGCATCAAAAAAGAAATATCCTCCATGCCGGGGATCTATCAGCAATCCATCGAGCACATCGTCGAGGAGGCCCAGGAGGTTTATGAGCTGGGAGTTCCAGCGGTCATCCTCTTCGGCATCCCCGAGACCAAGGACGCAGTGGGGAGCGACGCCTACGCCGAGCACGGAATCATCCAGGAGACGATCCGGGCACTGAAGAAGCAGGTGCCGGGGCTTGCGGTCATCACCGACGTCTGCATGTGCGAATACACCGACCACGGCCACTGCGGCATTATCAAGGACGGCGACGTGGACAACGACGAGACCCTGGAGCTCCTGGCAAAAGAGGCCCTCTCCCACGCCGAGGCCGGGGCCGACATGGTGGCGCCGTCGGACATGATGGACGGCCGGGTCATGGCAATCCGCGAGATCCTCGACAACCACGGCTACAAGCACATTCCCCTCATGAGCTACGCAGTGAAGTACGCCTCGGGCTACTACGGCCCGTTCCGGGAAGCAGCCGAGTCTACTCCCCAGTTCGGCGACCGCCGCTCCTACCAGATGGACGCGGGGAACCGCCGGGAAGCCATCCGCGAGGCCCGCATGGATGTGGAGGAAGGGGCCGACATCATCATGGTGAAGCCGGGGCTGCCGTATCTCGACATCGTCCGGGACCTGCGGGAAGAGTTCGATCTTCCCGTGGCGGTCTACAACGTCTCCGGCGAGTACAGCATGATCAAGGCCGCGGGCCGGGCCGGCTGGATCGACGAAGAGCGGGTCATGATGGAAACGCTCCTCTCCTTCAAGCGGGCCGGGGCGGACCTCATCCTCACCTACCACGCCAAGGAAGCGGCGCGGGTCCTCAAGAGAGGCTAGCCCGTCGTTTCTGTGCTACACTGAAAAGGCCTGCTCGTTTGAGCAGGCCTTTTTCATATCCACCGAATTCGTGGGTCCGGGGAACCCGATGGAGCGAATGTGTCCTGCTTCGTGGCCAATCCCGGCGAATGGAGCGTCAAGGCCGATCGTGTCTGAGCCCGGAGGGCGAGTTGATCGGCCAAAGCGGAATGAGCCCTGGATTGGCAGAAACAGGGCACTCTGAGCGGAGACGGGTTCCCGGACCCACGAATTCTTCCCCGAGGCACCACCATGAAACGCCTTCCCTTCCGCTACCTGGAACCCACCTTCTGCGCCGGGCTCCTGGACGACCCGGTCCTCCTGGTGAACGTCCGTCCCCTGGGGCGCGCGATCCTCATCGACTGCGGCCAACTCCATCACCTGGCAAAGCGGGTACTGAAATCCCTCGACGCCATCTTCGTAACCCACGCCCACATGGACCACTTCATGGGGTTCGACACCCTGGTCCGCCATATCCACGTCTCCCCCCGAACCGTCGACCTCTTCGGCCCACCGGGGATCGCCGGGAAGGTGGCGGCGAAACTCGCCGGCTACGACTGGAACCTCACCGAATCCTACTGGTGCGCCTTCCGGGTTCACGAGGTCCATCCCGGCCGTGTTCTCCACTTCTCCTTTCCCGGCGCTGAAGGTTTCCCGTGCTTGCCGGAGGGGGAAACGCCACGACAAGGGGCGGAAATCTACCGCAACGAATTCCTCACGGTGGACGCCGCCATCTGCGACCACAACGCCATCCCTACCCTCGCTTTCCGGATTACGGAACGCCCCTCCTTCTGGATCGACGGGGGGAAAATTGCGGCGGAAGGGATCGTGCCGGGGGAGTGGCTGCGGGAGCTGAAGAGCCGCTTTTACCGGGGGGAACTGGACGGAAGAACTATCGCCGTCCCGGCAATAGCGGCAGGCGGCGAGACAGTGCGCTCCATGGAAGGACGGCAGCTCTTCGAAGCGATCCGGCGCGCACAGGCGCCGGCCAGCATCGGCTACCTCACCGACATCGGAGCAAGCCCCGAAAACCTGGCCACGGCACGGCGGCTCCTGACCGGCGTCACGCTCCTTGCCTGCGAGTGCTCGTTTCTGGCCGCCGACCGGGACAAAGCCCGCAACTCGCACCACCTCTGCACGACGGATGTATCAGCCCTTGCCCGGGAGCTCAGTCCCGGCTGGCTTCTCCCCATGCACCTCTCAAAGAGCTACAACACGAAGGGCCACCTCATCTATGACGAGCTGGCCCTTTCGCCGGAAACCCGGCTGATCCGCCTCCCCGAGCACCTCACCCCGCGGCCGCTGCTGCCGGCGGAGTTCCCGAAGCTGGGGGGATGACCGAGGGGGAACTGGCACGGGAACTTAACGATTCCATATTGCAGCAGAAATTATTATCATGTATTATTGCTTCAGACAGCAACCAAACAATCAGGAGAAGGCAATGGCCCTGGCAAACCGTGCCGCACAAATCACCGGCAGGGAAGCAGTCCTTTCAAAGGCTGCCGTTTCCGCTGCGGGAATCCTTGGCCTGCCCCAGGTGAGGCTGGCACAGATCCTCGGGGTTAGCACCTCCACCGTGTCGAGGCTCCACGCCGGCACCTATCTCCTTTCCCCTGAAAAAAAGGAATGGGAGTTCGCCGTGCTCCTTGTCAGGCTGTTCCGCTCCCTCGACGCCATCGTCGGCGGCGATGCCAAAGACGCCCGGCGCTGGCTGAACAGCGCAAACCATGCCCTTGCCGGGCAGAAGCCTGCCGACCTGATCACCTCGACGGAGGGACTTGTCCGTGTCGTTTCCTACCTGGACGCCAGACGCGGTATCGTCTGAGGCCTGCCTCCGCACCGAGCGGATCTGGCGAATAGTCGAATCCCAGCACATCGCCTCCACCATGAAGCTCGTGGACACCCTGGCGGAACAGGAGTTGCTCGAAGACATCCTCGAACAGAGCAAGCCGCCGCTCCTCCCCGCTGCCCGCGAATTCGACTATCTCCTCACGGCCCCCTTTCGCTACATCCCCTTTCACCCCGGTTCCCGGTTCCGGTCCCCCACGGATCCGGGGGTTTTCTACGGAGCCGAATCGGTGCGGACCGCTGCGGCAGAAGTGGGCTACTGGCGGTGGAAATTCCTCCAGGAAACCGAAGGCCTTGAACGCCTCGGACCCGTTTCCCACACAGCATTCAGCGTTTCCATCCATGGCCGATGCGTCGATCTTCGGCTCCCCCCCTTCGACCGCTGCGAGGCGGAGTGGATGCATCCATCGGACTACGGCGCCACCCAAGCCTTCGGCAGAATTGCGCGCGAGGCCGGCATCGAGACGATCATCTACCGCTCCGTCAGGGCGGCGGAGCCCAGCTGGTGCGCGGCGGTCCTGACGCCCACGGCCTTTTCGATGAAAGAGCCGGACAGCGCCATGCAGACGTGGCACCTCGTCGTTACCGGAACCGAGGCCATCTGGCGCCGCGAGCACGGCGGGACCTTCTCGTTTCCCACTGCGCGGTGGGAAGCGCCGTAGAGTTGCCATCCATCAATGCCACAATAAGAAAGACGCTGATTTCTTGCCTTCTTGTAGTTGAGCTGTTTTAATGTGCACAGACTAAATATTCTGTTTGGGTAGATCACCGGTTCACGCGCGTGCGTGAACCGGTCAATCACGAGTTGGATCGGTGACCCAGAAGGGAAAAATAAGCAGGAATCGCTCTACGCTTTGAGGTGCTAGATGGCGTTTAAATTGATTTTCGACGAAGCTACAATGGAAAATCTTATACCAAAATTGTCTGGACATCCGATCTATGCTGCGCCAGGTGGCGGCTTATTCACACCTGGTATAGTAGATATTCTTGGCGAAGAAGGGATATCGGATCGCTGGCAACCAGGAAATGATCTCACGAGGCAGTTGGTCCTCGGCGCGGAAGCGTGTCGTGATGTACTATTTTACATAAATCAGTTTCTTGACCAAAAAACCAGAAGACGTGCAATTAACCGCATGGCGGTACCAGTTTGCAGCATGATAGACGTTGTATTGCAACTTCTAACAGTAACAAACCATGAAGGGGCTCGTAAGATTCGGGACAATTCCTGGCCACCTCAGGATCGTGACACCTACCAAAAGGTTGCCAGGCGTCTAAGAAAAAACAAAGCTCACAGGTCTCTCCGAAAGGTTCGTAATAAAATTGCAGCACATTTAGATTCAGACATTTTTACTGACAGAACCACACGACTAACCCATGATGATATTTTAGCACCCCTTGGTGACTGTCTTGTTTTGCTCATGCTCTCGATCAATTACCCATCTGAATTGTTCTGTTGGATTCGACCTGTTGGGCTTCTTGAGGATAAACAACACCTAGTCGTAGAAACAATGTATTCATACCCTCTCTGTGTTCGATGGATTTCTGACTTAGAAGGTCATGTAAAGGACGTTGATTCAATGATGATAGCAGCAGACCCTCGTCACGAGCTTCAAGAACCAATTATGGAAACAGTAGGGACATATAATAGCCTAATAAAGGCCGTTAATAGCCACTTGCCTCCAATCTACATGATTCCAACAAAAGATTTACTTCACGGTGAACTAAGGGAGCCTGCCACTTCTTCCAGTGAGGTTAAAGCAGTGGAGCCTAGCCAAGAAAAATTAATCTTATTGCTCCGGTGATTAAACGTTCAAATCAGGCAGCATAGGCGATCTTTGGATGCCTGAAGTAGTTTCGGACATGTTGTGGCCTATTTTGAAGTTTTCGCATGAATGATCTGGTTTTCTTGGTCAGTTCCTTCTCTGATCGAGGAGGAAGCCCAGACCGGATACAATGCTTGAGGTCCCCATTGAGATACTCATCGGGATTGAGTTCCGGCGAGTACGAGGGGAGATAAAAGACCTCGATTTGGTCTTTGTTCTCCAACAGCCAGTCTTTGACCATTTTGCTGTGGTGCACCCGTAAGTTGTCCAAAATCAGAAACACCTTGCGGCCCGCATCCTTGATCAACCGAGACATGAATTTAATCAGCACCTGGGCAGTCATGGTTTCCCGGTACATCATGAACCGGACTTTCCCCTGATTTGTAATGGATGAGATCATGTTGACCCGGCTTTTCGTGGCGTTAATTCGCACGACTGGCGTTTTCCCTTTGGGGGCAAAACCTTTGGTATTGTAAGCATCGTTCTGAATGCCGGTCTCGTCACCCCAGTGAATTTCGGCCTTTTCCTGTTTGGCGCGGGCCTGAATCTGGGGGTAGACCGTCTCATGCCACTGTTGAACCGCCTTTGGGTTTTGCTCGTAGGCTCTTTTCGTCGGTTTCTGAGGGGTAAAGCCCCACCGCTTCAGATAGTCGGTGATGGTTCGTAGCGGCAAATCTATGCCGTAATGTTGCTTGATTGCCAACCGTACGGCATCACGGGTCCAGAGTGCGAAGGACAATTTCAACTGATCGGGCGTCTTATCGACTAGCAACTTCTGGATATCAGCCTCTTGCATGGCTGTCAGTTCTCGTTGTTCCCCGTGACGGCGACCACGAACCCCTGGCTTGATGGCATCCAGACCGCCACGTTGGTACTTTTTCCAGATCGTACTGATGTAGGTTGAACACAAACTGTTAGCGGCAATGTAAAAATGACCCACTTCGGAAATTGAAAATTGACCCACTCTTCCTGATAACCTAGCCGACCTGGAGGGTCGGCATGATCGGAAAGGAAGAGTGTATGGAAGTCAGAATTCTCAAGAAGCAGGGCAAGAGCATTCGTGAGATCTCGCGGATCACCGGGCTATGCCGAAACACGGTCAGAAAGTTTCTCAGGTCGACCGCCGATCCCCGTTACAAAGAACGGGTGAAGCGACCGGGGAAGCTTGACCCATTTAAAGCGTTTCTCGAAGAGCGGGTAAAGGCGGCGCTGCCGCATCGGATTCCCGCTCCGGTGCTTGCTCGGGAGATCAAAAGCCTTGGCTACGAGGGCTGCGAACGCACCGTCAGAACGTTTTTGGCGACACTGTATTCCCGCGTCACGCCGGAACCCGTTGTCCGGTTCGAAACGGAGCCCGGCAAGCAGATGCAAGCTGATTGGTGCGAACTGCGCAAGGGGAAGCACCCGCTGTACGCGTTCGTGGGAACTCTAGGTTTCAGCCGGGATTCGTTCGTCATCTTCACCACCAGCCAGGCGTTCGACGTCCTTCGGGAGTGCCACGAGATGGCATTCTCCTTCTTCGGCGGCGTCCCGCGCGAAGTGCTCTATGACAACATGAAGACCGTCGTGCTGGAGCGAAACGCCTTCGGTGAGGGTAACCACCGCTTCCACTCCGGCCTGTGGGACACCGCCAAGCATTTCGGGTTCATCCCCAGGCTGTGCAAGCCGTACCGGGCCAAGACCAAGGGGAAGGTAGAACGGTTCAACCGCTACCTGCGGTACAGCTTCTACTACCCGCTGGTCTCGCGCCTGAAGCAGGCAGGATTAACCCTCGATGTAGCGACCGCGAACATCGAGGTCCGAAACTGGCTTAAGGACGTAGCCAACTGCCGCATCCATGGCGAAACCGGCGAGCGGCCCTGCGATCGGCTCGAAATAGAGCGACCGGCGATGCTGTCGTTGCCGCCAAGGGTTGCGGTCGAGCCGGGCAAGCCGGAAATCATCACTCCAATGCCGTGGCCGGTGATCCCGCTTCAGCGCCCAGCCTCCTTTTATGAGCAGATCCTTCAGGAGGGGCGGCTATGAGCGACATCCAGCACCAGCGCATGGTTACTCTCTGCGACGACTTGAAGTTTCTGGCGGTGACCGATGTGTACGCCGACCTTGCCGATGCCGCGGCAAAGCAGGAGTCCTCCTACATCGACTACCTCGAACAGGTCCTCAAGGCCGAGAACGAGGTCCGGCAAGGCCGCTCACGCCACACAATGGCAAAGCTCGCCGGCTTTCCCGCGATCAAGACCCTCGAGGATTATGACTTTGAGTTCGCCACCGGAGCCCCGAAGCAGCGAATCCTGGACCTGTCGGCGATGGCGTTTTTAGAGCGCCGGGAGAATGTAATCCTGCTCGGGCCCAGCGGCACCGGCAAGACTCATCTCGCCATCGCGCTCGGCTATCGGGCAACCCAGTGCGGCGTGAAGGTGCGCTTCATCTCCGCCGCCGATCTGATGCTGCAACTCGAAAGCGCCCAGCGGCAGGGGCGGTACAAGGAAGTAATGCGGCGCAGTGTCCTGGGGCCGAGACTGCTCATCATTGATGAGATTGGGTACCTCCCGTTCAGCGAAACGCAGGCGAACCTGTTCTTCCAGGTAATCGCCAAAAGGTACGAGACCGGGTCCGTCATTCTCACCTCGAACCTGAGTTTCGGAGAATGGGAACAGGCTTTCGGCGGCAATACGGCACTGACATCAGCCATGCTCGACCGGCTGCTGCACCACTCCCACGTTATCCAGATCAGGGGCGACAGCTATCGACTGAAAGAGAAGCGACGCGCTGGCATTCTCGGACAGCAACTACCGACACCTCAGATTGATGATTAACCCAGGAAGGTGGGTCATTTTTCAATTTCCGATCAACCGGTAAGGTGGGTCAATTTTCGATTGCCGTTGACACAAACCGACGATTTCTGAAATGGCTTGATTGTCCAGTTCGCCTTTTTCTTTGAGACGAACGACTTGCTTGCGAAGTTCATACTGTGTTTCTTGATTTAGCTTGCGGGCATCTGTAGTTTTCATGCCCGAAGTATATCACAAATTATAGTAAATTTGAATATTTATTCACCGAGTCAATAGCGAAAACGTCCCCTACTTGAACGGGCTAGGGGAAGGCTGTTAGACGGGGTATTGATAAATTGATAACTCGAAAAGAAGGATTCCAACCAGGAAGTTGGACCGGTCGCAGCCGGTCAACTTCCGGCCCGTTATGAGGAAGTATGAGAGTCAATACCAACGAGATATCATTCGTAATTCCCGAGGACTGGGTGAATGAAGCTGGTTTCTCGTCAGAGCCGAACGGAAAATCTCATTATGAATACGAAAATAGCGAAAATATTTTCCTAGTGAGTGTCGCTGAGGTTTTCCCGAAAATAAGAGGAGAAAACGTCCCAATTTTCAAAGGCGGTGAATCCGACGGGGTGTTTAAAACAGCAAGAGAGAGGACAGTCTCAATTCTAAAAGCTATTGAACTTGGAGTTCCACTTCCACCGGTGGAGGTTGTGAATTTGAATGGCGATAAAAAATACAAGTTTAAGCTAATTGCAGGCTGTCACAGATTCCATTGCTCCATAGCTGCTGGCTTTGAAAAAATTCCAGCTGTTTATGGGTTCGACATAAACTCGCTATAGGCAAACTCATAAACCAGGTCGGTGGAGCGGTGAATCCCGCCCACCGCCCACGACGTTTCCTCACCCTCCTCGCCTCACTCCCCCGCCAGCCACCCCTCGATCCGGGCCAGCTCATCTCCCCAACCCGCCCCAAGGCGGACCTTCAGGAATTCCGCGTAGAGGCTGTCGAAAAACTGAAGCCCCTGCTCGACGACGTACATCCGCTCGTAGAAGGCGGCCTCCCGCTCGCTCCCCTCGTCCACGTGGTCCCCCTTCTCAATGGCCACCTTGGGGGATTTGAAGGAGGCGAAGTGGAAGAGCTCCCCCTTGAGGGTCAGCTTCCAGATGTTCTCATCCTGCTCCAGGTAGATGGTGGACTCGGTGATCCGCTTGCCGTGGGCGAGGGCGGTCACTGCCTCCCGGAAGTGGTCCTGGGGGCCGGCCACGGTGATTTTCTGGGTGCCGGCCTCGCCGACGCTCATGAGCACGAGGCGGTCGTTGAGATAGGCCACGAAGGGGTCGTCGGCCAGGGCCGGGCCGGGCCGGTTCACCCGGTACTCGGACGCCTCGGTCATGGTCCGGTGGAGGAGCCAGAGGAGGAAGTCCCATCCGAGCCACTGGTTGCTCCGGATCAGATCGATGGCTGCGTCGCTGGTGGCGAGGTTCGCTTTCTCCAGGGCAGGCATCAACTCCTCGCCCACGACGGCCTCGGCCCTGGCATAGGGATGAATCGCCACCAGGCGCGCCCCCTCGAAGGTCTTCTTGAACTGGGCCTCGAAGAGCTCGATGATGGGGGCCGAGAGAGAGGTAAAGGTGACGATGCCGGTGCGGGTATCCCAGACCGCATCCCACGTTGAGGGGACCGGCAGGGTCTTGGTCAGGAGGTTCAGGCGCACCGACTCCTTAAGCTCTTCCCGCTTCTGTTTCGGCACCCGGTTGAAACCGGGGTTGGCAGCAAGATACTCGTGCTCGGCCACCTGGAGGTAGGCTTTCACCAGGGCGGCGGGAAGCTTGCGCTGGTCGCGGCGGAGGGTGAAGACCACGTAATGGTCGCGCCAGAAGGCCGAGGGAGTGTCGAAGCTCATCTGCCGGTGGTCGTCCAGGTGGACCCACCCCACGGACTGCTCGGCCGCCCCCTGGTCGATGGGCTGAAAGGCCTGCTTGACGAGATTTTCGGCGACATAGGAATAGAGATCGCCGGAGGGGAGGTCCCCGGTAACCTTGAACTGACAAACGGCGACGGTGCCGGAAAGAATGCCCATAGTTTCACTCCTTGCTCACGAAATTGAAGGGGTGAAGTGATACACCCATTGGGGCTCCGAGGGCAAGCACTTTTGTAGGAGCCGACACGACAGATGGCCCTGATGAAAAAAATATTATAGTTTTCGTCGCTGGGGTCGATACGTTTCCATGGGGGCGCACTTTCCATAAAGCGCACCATTTCGTCTGAAAGAGGAGCCTGCAATGCCACTTAGCTTTACCGTCGGAGGCGCAACACTGAACGAGGCGGACCTGGTCGCCCACATGGTCGGGGCAGTGAAAAATATCTTCTCCACGATGGTCTTTATCGACGATCTTGCCGACAGCTACCCTCTGGATAAGCCGGTCTCCCATTTCACCTGCAGCATTTCGGGGATGGTGGGGCTCGGCGGAGACTGCTCGGGAATGGTTGGGCTCCACATACCCGAAGAACTGGCCCGGGAGGTCACGGCATCCATGCTCGGCATGGGTCTGGACGAACTCGAAGATGAAGGGGACGTGAACGACGCCATCGGCGAGATAACCAACATGCTGGCCGGCGAGATAAAGATGATTTTCTCGGGAAGGGGAATGAACGTCTGCCTCTCGACGCCATCGGTCATCGCCGGCAAGGAATACTCGGTGGAAGTAGTTTCCAGCGGCGCGGCGGTTGTTGTCCCCTTCGAGCGGGGAGAGCAGCGGTTCCTGACGACGCTGCAACTGGAGGGATGCTGAAAACTGTCCGGGCTTCCTCCTTTTCTTTTCGCCCCCTTGCGGTAAACTTGGTGGGCAATCAATCCGAAAAGGAGGACATTTTAAATGCAGGAACGCTCAGGAATCATCACCTTTAAGGGAAATCCCATGACCCTTGTGGGCCCGGCTCTCAATGTCGGGGACAAGGCCCCCGCCTTCACTGCCGTCGACACCGGCCTTGCACCGGTGTCCCTGGCCGATTTTTCCGGAAAAATCAAGATTATCAGCGCCGTTCCTTCCCTCGACACCCCGGTCTGCGACACCGAAACACGCCGCTTCAACCAGGAGGCGGCCGCGCTCCCCGACAACACCGTCCTCCTCACCGTGAGCATGGACCTCCCCTTCGCCCAGAAGCGCTGGTGCGGCGCCGCCGGCATCGAGCGGGTGAAAACCCTTTCCGATTACCGGGACCGCGCCTTCGGCCTCGCCTACGGAGTCCTCATCAAGGAACTGATGCTTCTTTCCCGTGTAATCTTCGTAATCGATTCGACAGACACCATCCGGTACATCCAGATTGTTCCGGAAGTGACCAGCGAGCCCGACTACGCCGCGGTACTGGCTGCGGCCAAAACTCTGCTTTAGGATCAGCCGCTCTGCTGAAATGCGAAAGGCCCGCTCAATGCGGGCCTTTCATGTTTCGGGGAAACGCTGTCCGTGCTACTGCTCGTAAGGTTTCCAGTAACCAAGCCGCGTGTCGATGTTGCGGCTTTCCCCGGAAATCTGGTCAAGAACCCAGTCAACCACACTGAAAAAAACGAGGGGGATACCGAACAAAACCGCCGAAAAAAGCCAGATAATTCCCTTCCAAGCCATAATCACCATTTGCGCCATTGCTGTTTCTCCTTCCCTATTCAGTATTTTCGTCGTGCATTGACGGTTAGCAACAGTCAATAAATACGCTCCTGTGCGAAAAAGTCAATACCGGAAACCAGGTCCGCTCACCGCTTCTTCACCCGAAACCCCGCCTTTTCCAGCTTTGCCAGGTCGAGTCCTCCGTTCCCTCTCTCCTCCCGAGGGGGCCGTTCTCCCTTGGGCCGCGGCGCTCCCCCTTCCGCCGCCTCGCGGATGGAAAGGGAAATCCGCTTGCGGGCCCCGTCCACGGCCAGGACCTTCACCTTCACCACCTCCCCCACCCGGACCGCCTCGTTGGGGTCCTTCACGAACCGGGACGCCAGATGGCTCACGTGGACGAGGCCGTCCTGGTGGACGCCGATGTCCACGAAGGCGCCGAAGGCGGTGACGTTGGTCACCACCCCCTGGAGGATCATCCCCTCCTTGAGGTCCGCGATCTCCCGGATGTCGTCCCGAAAGGCGGCGGTCTTGAACTCCTCCCGGGGGTCCCGCCCCGGTTTTTTCAGTTCCGCCGCAATGTCCCGCAGGGTCGGAAGCCCCACGGCCTCGGTAACATACCGCTTGAGGTCGATCCGCGCCGCCAGGGCCGGGTCGGCGGCAAGCTGTGCCAGGGAGACCCCCAGGTCCGCGGCCATGGCCTCCACCACCGGGTAGCGCTCCGGGTGGACGGCGGTGTTGTCCAGGGGATGCTCGCCACCCCGGATGCGAAGGAAGCCCGCCGCCTGCTCGAAAGCCTTCTCGCCAAAGCGGGGGACCTTCAGGAGCCCCCGCCGGGAGGCGAAGGGGCCCTCGGCGTCACGCCGGGCCACGATGGCCTTGGCCAGGGACTGCCCCACGCCGGAAACATAGGATAGGAGCGCCCAGGAGGCGGTGTTGAGATCGACGCCGACAAAGTTGACGCACGATTCCACCACATCATCCAGGGCCTTTTTCAGGGCCTTCTGGTCCACGTCGTGCTGGTACTGCCCCACGCCGATGCTCTTGGGGTCGATCTTCACCAGCTCCGCCAGGGGGTCCTGGAGGCGGCGGGCGATGGAGATGGCCCCCCGCACCGTGAGGTCCAGCTCCGGGAACTCCTCCCGGGCGATCTCCGACGCCGAGTAGACGCTGGCCCCGGCCTCGCTAACCATGACCACCGGCAACCGCTTCCCAGCCTCGGCCAGGGTCTCCTTGGCAAACTGCTCGATCTCCCGCCCGGCGGTGCCGTTCCCCACGGCGATCATCTCGGCACCGTGGGCCTCCACGAGCCGCAGCAAATCTTTTTTTGCCCCGGCGACGCGACCCTCGCCGGTGTGGGGGTAAATGGTCACATGCTCCAGGAAGCGGCCGGTGCCGTCCATCGCCGCCAGTTTCGAGCCGGTCCGAAGCCCCGGGTCGATGCCGAGAACCCGCTTCCCCCCGGCCGGCGGGGCCAGGAGCAGGTTCCGCAGGTTCTGGGCAAAGACCCGGATGGCCGCCTCGTCGGCCAGCTTCTTCGCCTCCAGCCGCAGCTCCACCTCGATGGAGGGGGCCAGGAGCCGCTTGTAGGCATCCTCGGCCACCCGTTCCAGGAGCGGCCGGAAGATGCTCTCCCGGCTCGCGAGCCGGGCCTTGAGGCCGGCGTGGATCTCCGGCACCGGCGCCTCGACTGCCAGGAGCAGCACCTCCTCCTTCTCCCCCCGGCGCATAGCGAGCATCCGGTGGGAGGGGACGATCTTCAGGGGCTCCCGGTGGTCGTAGTACATCTCGAACTTGGTGACCGCCTCCTTCTTGTCGCCGGCCACGCGGGAGGCGAAGATGCCGTCGTCCCAGGTGAGGCGCCGCACAAAGGCCCGGGCGTCGGCATCGTCGGCCAGCCGCTCCGCCAGAATATGCCCCGCCCCATCCAGGGCCGCCGCCGCATCGGGGACTTCTTTTTCCGGGTCCACGAAGGGGAGCGCCGCCTCCTCCGGCGTGCCGGCCGTAAGCTCCTGGGCCGCCATGATATCCGCCAGGGGCTCCAGCCCCCGCTCCTTGGCGATGGTGGCCTTGGTGCGGCGCTTGGGCTTGTAGGGGAGGTAGAGATCCTCCACTTCCGTCTTCTGCCGGGAGCCCTCGATGCGGAGCTTCAGCTCAGGGGTCAGCTTCCCCTGCTCCTCGATGGATTTCAGCACCGTAACCTTCCGCTCCTCCAGCTCGGAGAAGTAGGCAAGGCGCTCCTCCACGGTGCGGATCTGCACCTCGTCCAGCTCCCCGGTCCGCTCCTTCCGGTAGCGGGCGATGAACGGCACCGTGGCCCCCTCCTTCAGGAGCTCCACGGTGTTTTCCACCTGGAACGGCTTCAGGCCGGTCTCTTCGATGATGAACGCAATGATTTTCGTGAGAATGTCGCTGCTCTGGCTCATGGTTGGTCCTTTGTACGGCGGGATGAAAAGGGGATGGATACTACCACAGGGGAGTTCGGTTGAAAAGGGAGGGAACGACGGCGCGCTCAGCGGTGGTCGATGCGGCAGGAACCGCCGTCGCAGGGGGGCGTTCGGCGGGGGAAATATTTCCGGATGCGGGCGAAGCCCCGGTAGCCGAGCCGGGCCAGAAGGTTCACGCCGGGGGCCATGACGAGTGCCCCGAGGAACCCGTAGAGGGTCGAGGCCGGGAAAGCCTGCCATATGGCCCAGAAGGCCTCCACGGCGCGATAGACCCGGCCGGACCGGTCGATGGCGTGCATCCGGGCCATGAACTCGTCGAGGGTGATGCCGTAGGGAGACGGGTCGAAGGAATGGTCACTGATGTCGACAAAGATAAGGCGCCCCCCGTGGTTCTTGCTCCGGTAGTGGGACATCTCCGCCGCGCAGACGGAGCAGGCGCCGTCGTAGAAGACCGTCAAGGGAAATGCGGGAGGTGTCGGCATCGGAGTCCTCCTCAGGGATAGAGTCGGAAGAGCTGCTCCACCACGCAGGCGGGCTTCGGCTCCCCGTCGATCTCCACGGTGATCTCGTAAGTGATCTGCACCGCATCCCCCAGGGGCTCCAGGCCCGTGAGCCTGGTTCGGGCCCGGATGCGGGAGCCGCACTTCACCGGCGCCGGGAACCGGACCCGGTTGAGGCCGTAGTTGACCCGCAGGCGCATGCCGGGGTAGTTCCGCTCGAACTGTCCCGGCGCGTTGGCCTCGGTGAGGAAGGGGAGAAGCGACAGGGTCAGAAAACCGTGGGCGATGGTGGTGCCATAGGGGGATTCGCGCCGGGCCCGCTCCGGATCGGTATGGATCCACTGGACGTCGCCGGTGGCCGCGGCAAAGGCGTCGATCCGCGCCTGCTCCATCACCAGCCAGGGCCCCACGTGGATCTCGGTGCCGAGCTTGGGAGAGAGGAAAGCGATAAGTTCGTCTGCTGCGGGCACGGGTGAACCTCCTGAAAAAACCTATTCATAACACGGAGCAACGGAGCACACGGAGGAATCAAAAACTCGATCCAGAAGCCATGCACAAACGTTACTGGCACAATCCTCCAGGAAAATCAAAGAAATCTTCTCAGATTTTACTCCGTGTGCTCCGTTGCTCCGTGTTTCAAAGTTTTTTCGGCTTCAATGCTCAGAAATCGATACCAAGCTCCGCAAGCTGCCGCAGGGCGGTACCGGCCCAGTCCCGGTTGGCGGCGGGACTGGCGGGGCTCGGGTGGATGATCCGCCCCACCTCCACGTTGAGACCGGCCAGGGCCTCGCGGCAGCGCCCCTCGGCAAACCCGCCGACGCCGATGACCACCCGCGGTTGCAGCAGTTCCACGGTCCGGCGCAGGGCCAGGTCGCAGGCGGCGAAGAGTGGCTCCTGCTCCCCCCGGCGCAGCTTGTCCGGGGTGATGTTGCCACCGTCGGCGGTGAGGAAGAGGAGCGGGCAGTAGTTGGCCACGAAGAAGCGGCCGAAGAAACGCTCCGGCGTCCCGAACCGCTCCCGGATGAGCCCCCAGAGCCGCCGGCCGCTCACCTCGCTCCGTCGGCAGGCGAAGCCGTCGACCCGCTTCTTCGGGTGCTCCTCCGCTGGCCGCCCGACCGTCCCGGTGATCCCGAGCCACTCGGTCACCACCCCGATCTCCCCGAAGGGGACGCCGGTCTGGGCCATCCCCCATGGGCCGGGGTTCATGCCGACGAAGAGGGCCTCCTTGGGGGGCGATCCGAAGCGGGATAGATAGGCGGAGTGGGGCTCTCGGGCGTAGACAAGGGGGTTGTAGACGTGGGCCACCGGCGATGAAAAGGAAAGCCCCTCAAGATCGGCGGCCAAGGTGTCGGCAATGGTCGCAAGTCCCGTCATCGATTCGCCTCCATGACCCGCCGGATCCGCTCCTCGGTGACCGGATGGGTGGAGAAGTAGTCGCCAAGGGATTTCTTCTTTTCCGTTCCGGTTTCGCCGCTCTTCTTCCGGTGCTCCGCTTCGAGTCGGCCCAGCATGTCGGCGTAGCTCTTCAGGGGAATTCCCCGGCGTTTCAGGTATTCCACCGCCGCGTCGTCGGCCTCCGTTTCGAAGCTGCGGGAATAGGAGGCGTCGATGAGGGCCGTTGGGAGCGTGGCTGCCAGGGAAGTGATGGAGGTGATGTCGCCGGTGATGGCGGCGACCACAAGGCCCGTGGCCGAATTCTGGAGAACGTGGCGCAGGGCGTGGCGGTGCCGCACGTGCCCCATCTCGTGGGCCAGGACGCCGATCAGTTCGTCGTCGCTTGCGGCCATCTCCACAAGGCGGTCGGTGACGACGATGATTCCCGACGGGAGCGCCAGGGCATTGGCCCCCAGGGTGTCGCTCTTGCGAAATTCCAGCCGGTAGCCGGCGGCAAAGGGGAGCTCCCGGGTCATGCGGGAGAAATGGGTTGTGAGCTCCCGGCGCCGGGAATCGGGGAGCCGGGACGCTGTGAAGACGAGCTTGTCGAGCATCGCAAGGCTCTCCCGCCCCAGGGAGACCTCGGTGGCCGGGGGAACGGCCCGGGCGACCCGCTCGGCCATGGCGGGGATGCCGAAGGCCACAAAGCCCCATACCACCGCCACAGTCAACACGAGAGCCACCAGGGCCAGGGGGAGGCTCCGCTCCCAACGGTGGATCACGGCCGAAGTTTTCCCTTTCCCCTGGCGCCGCAGAAGCTCGTCCATGAAGCGGGCGTCGCTCACTTCGCAGAGGGCGCCGGAGGGGAAGCGGACCGACCGCCGCGCCGTGGACAGCGGCGCAGAGATGACGAGGCGGGCAAGCTCGGCGGAAACATCCACCCCCTCCCCCGCCACGACGAGGCGGTTCCCCTCCAGGGTGAGGCGCACGGTCCGCCGGGCCGAGGTCTTGCCGTCGTAGTAGATGCCGGGCGCCGTCATCACAGGGCCACGTCGATGCCGAAAATGTCGCCGATCTCCTCGCCGGCAGCCCCCACGTCCCCCTGGAACCCGGCCCGGAATGCCTCCATATCCGCAATCCCCTCCACGGAGAGGGTCTCGAACCGGTACCGGGCAAGCCGCACCGACGCCCACGGGATCATGAGGCCAAGGCTCGCGATGATGGCAACGGCGTTGGAAAGGTAGAGCCAGGCCATATCCCGGACCCGAAGCCGGCTCACAAAGCTGCTTCCGGCAATGCGCGTGCTGTTCCAGGTAAGGTTGGCCAGGGCGGTCTGCACATAGACTACGACAAAGAAATAGAGGAGCGGCAGGGTTAATGCCATGAGTGCGGCCACCATCATCTGCGTGCGCCCCAGGTCGGCATCGGCCAGGAGCGCCCCCCCTTCGGCCAGGGTGGAGACCATGGAGAAGGCCGCCGGCAGCACCACGATGATGAGAAGCGCCAGCCACCCCGCCGCCTTCAGGAAGAGGAAGTAGTAATCCTTCCCGGTGGCCGTGAAGGTGAAAGGCGTCCGGCCGTAGGAGCTTTGCTCCACCAGGAACTTCTTCTGGCGGAAGATGAGATAGGGGAAGATGAGTCCCAGGGTGAACGGCAGGAGGAAGGCAAGGCCGGCGTAGACCACGTAGGCCTCCCGGTACTCCTCCCTGAAGCCGAACCGGAGGTTGCGGTAGCTGGAGTTGCGGCAGTTGAACAGCCGCGACCGGACCACGAGCCACGGCACCGTGAAGAAGAAAAGGAAGCCGAGAAATGACGAAACACTCGGCGCATAACGGGTCCCCGCCGTGTAGAGCAGGAACGCCAGGACCCCGATAAGCCACCCCCGGAAGAGGGCCTTGGGGTCGGCCAGGTAGTCGAAGGGACTTCCGTCCAGAAGGGTATTGCCGTAGAAGTAACGGCGCTTGCGGACCTTGGCCCAGGCCGAATAGGCCCCGAGGGTCACTATCTTCAGGAGCGTGTTGACGATCCAGATGCCGAAATACTCCTTCGCCGACCCGGTGAAGGTGAAGCGGAGGCTTCTTGGGAGAGCCGGACGGCGGGGGGCGGATTGTGCATCTGCCGCCGGCGGAACCACCGCCGGTGCCGCAGCCCCAGGAGCCGGTTCAGCCGGCCGCTCCCCCCCCCTGGCAAAAACGAACTTCCCGCCGCAGCTGGGACAGGTCACCCGCGCCCCGTCGGGAATGGCGCCGGCGGGCATCTCCTTGGTAAACCGGCAGTGGGGGCAACTCACCTGCTCCATGGCGGCATCCCCCATCATTCGACCACGAGCGTTTCACCGCCCGCCTCGACCCGGTCACCGGGCCGCAGTTTCCTGCCGCGCCGCGTTTCCACCTCGCCATTCACCCGGACCTCCCCCTCGGCGATTATGATTTTCGCCTCGCCGCCGGAGGCAACGATGTTCTCCGCCTTCAGAAAACTGTCGAGCTTTATGTATTCGGTTTCTATCTTCATTTTGTGATGGCACTCCCGTTTAGTATGAACCTGAATCCGTGAGCGAGGGTGCACCGGTGAAGTGAAGCCGGGCGCCATCGGCTACGAATTCGGGTATCAGTCCAAGTTGGTTGTCTTTGTAGCACTTTTTTGTTATGAAGAGGAGATTTTTCACGCCCAAAGGAGATTCGCAATGCTCACCACATCCGACTTCAAGCGGGGCCTCGTCATCAAGCTCGACGGCGCCCCCTGCGTCATCCTCGATGTCCACTTCCAGTCCCCCTCGGCCCGGGGCGCCAGCACCATGGTCAAGACCAAGTACCGCAACCTCCTCACCGCCCAGGTGCTGGAAAAAACCTTCCGCTCCGGCGACAAGGTGGAGGAAGCCGACTTCGAGCGCCACAAGGGGCAGTTCCTCTACGCCGACGGCGATCGGGGGGTCTTCATGGACCTGGAAACCTATGAGCAGTTCGAGATGGAAGCCGAGGCCTTCGAAGTTATCCAGCCCTACCTTCTTGACGGCACCGAGGTGACCCTGGGGCTGTTCCAGGAGCGCCTGGTGAGCGTCGATCCGCCCCAGGTGGTGGAACTCACCGTCACCGACACGCCCCCGGTCATGAAGAACGCCACTGCCACCGCCCAGACCAAGGAGGCGACACTCGAAACCGGACTAACCCTCCAGGTTCCTCCCTACCTGGAAGTGGGAGAAAAGATCAAGGTCGACACCCGCGACTGCCGGTTCGTCTCCCGTGCCTAATCAGCAGTAGCAGCGGCATATCGTGACAGCGGCGGACAACAGGCGAAAAACATGTTGACACATACACATGTTCGGGCTATAAGTTAAAGCTCTTTTCGCCCAGATAGCTCAGTCGGTAGAGCAGAGGACTGAAAATCCTCGTGTCGGCGGTTCGACTCCGTCTCTGGGCACCAGAAAAATCAAGGCTTCGCGGGTTTCCCGTGAAGCCTTTTTTCTTTTTCGATGATGTACTCACAAAACCACACTTAACTCTCCAGAACATTAAGAATCGAATCCAGCAAAGATCTCGGCGATTTTTGCAGCCGTGTAGGGCTTTTCCAGCGCAGCGCAGAATCCGTACTCCCTGTAGTTCGCCATGACGGGATCATCGGAATAACCGCTGGAGACGACCAGTAATGCATCCGGATCAAAGTCGCGGATGCGCCTGGCAGTCTCGGCCCCCCCCATGCCCCCCGGAATCGTGAGATCCATTATCACAACGGAAAAAGGGGTTCCAGCTTCTTTTGCCGCACGGTATGACGCAATGGCTTCGCCACCATTGCCGCAGGTTGCCACAACGTGTCCAAGCCGCTCCAGGGCCATTGTGGCAAAGTCTCTGACCATTTCATCATCATCCATGACCAGGACTCTGCGGCCGGGCTTTCCGGCTACCCCCCCCGTCTCCCTTCGATGCTCGACGGATGTGGAAGCCGTTACCGGGAGATATAGCGTAAAGGCCGTCCCGACTCCGATTGCTGATTCGACGGTAATCTGGCCGTCGTGCTTTGCGATGATTGCATGGGTCGAGGCCAAACCGAGACCCAGCCCGCTTGCCTTGGTGCTGAAATATGGGTCGAAGATTTTTTTCTGATCAGCTTCGGTTATGCCGCTTCCCTCGTCCCTGAATGTTATCTTCACATACTCGCCGGCGGAAAGCCCGACACTGTTCTCAGCTGGGAGAACAACCGTTGCCCCGCTGACCGTCAAATTTCCGCCTGCGGGCATAGCCTGCACCGCGTTGACGATAATATTGTCGAATGCCTGGCAGAGCTGAATCTCATCTCCATCCACCGCGGGAAGGGCATGGGGCATGTCAACGCTTCCCTTTACCGCTGTTCCGCTGAGAAAGAGAGCCATCGCGCTTTGTATGATGTTTTGCACAAAAACCGGTTTCTTGACCGGTTGCCCCCCCTTCGCGAAAATAAGCAGTTTCTTGACCAGTTCAGCTGCCCGTTTGGAGGCTTTTTCCGCATTTTCAAGGGAGCCATAGGCTTCATGGGTGTCATTGAGGAACATTTTGGCAAAGGAAATATTTCCCATGACCCCGGTGAGAATATTATTGAAGTCATGGGCAATGCCGCCGGCCAGAACTCCCAGGCTTTCCAGCTTCTGGGTGCGCAGCAGTTGCTGTTGCAGCATATTTCTTTCTGATATATCGATGGAGAGGATGGCAAGCTGGGACACCATCCCTTCCTGGTCGAATATCGGGTAAAAATGGTTTTCCAGCTCCAAACCGGCGCGGGAATCAGTAAACACTTGCGGTTTTCCGCTCCTGAACACCTCTTCTACCTGCATCATGCGGCACTCATGGAGATCGGGGGGGCCGAACTCTGCCACGTTATGGCCCTGCACCTCGTCGAGGCTTTTGCCCAAGCGCTTCGCCAGGGACTGGTTCCCCATTATTATGGTTCCATCCCGGTCGATGAGAAATTGAGGCTCAGGGTTCGCGTTGATGATGGAGCGTAAACGCTCCTCACTCTGCCGCAGAAGCTCTTCAGCACGCTTTTGCTCGGTGATGTCAAGGGCCGAACCGAAAAAACACTCCAGCTCACCATGCTCGTCAAAACAGGCAGTATTCGAATCATGGAGCCAGCAGTAGCTGCCGTCTGCCTTTCTTAAGCGGTATTCCAGGTCAAAGCTGACGGCAGGGCCGGTGCGGGTACGCAATGTCTCTTCAATATGGCCGAAAATACGCTGCCGGTCATCGGGATGGAAGTATTCCGGCAGTTGTTCCAGGCTTGTTTTCCTGAACTCCGCAAGCCGGTAACCGGTAATTTTCTCAAAAGCCGGCCCGATATAGTCGTAGCACCCCTTTTTCACATTCAGGCGGTACAGGATATGCTGGGAGTCGTTCAATGCCTGCCGGAAACACTCACTGACATAGTTCAGCTCCTCCCGGTTCTTCTCCCGTTCGGTTATATCCCTGACCGACTCGATGCCGCCGACGATGGCGCCATCGGCATCACGCAGCGGAGAGGACGTTATCTCCACATAATGCACCTCATTGTCGATGACGACGCTCGTCTCACGCTGGTGACTGAGGCCGTCCCTGAACGACCGCAGCAGGTGGCATCCCTCGCACGCTTTATCTTTGTGCTGGTAGGCCGCGTAGCAGTATTCCCCGGCATGATCTCCCATGAGCTGCTTGTGTGCTGGATTTTGATAGAGGATTCTGAGGTTTAGATCCTGCACGCTGATGGCGTCGCGGATGGCTGTCAAAATGCCGACAGAATCCAATATGTCTTGTTTGTTCTTTTGCGGATTATCCAGGCTGAAGGTCATCTTTCCCCTCACAAATCCATTGTCGATTCAGAAACCACCGGGTTTGCCGTTCCGACGGCAGTTCCTCCGCGGAACTCTTTGAAGGATGCGGTCTGCCAAAACTTGCGATTTAATGAAGTTAGCATCCATTACGCAGAAAGCAAATATCATGCGGAAAACATGACTGTTGCTTAAAAATAATATGCATTGCACTTCACCATGCCCATTTCCCCATGGATGACGTTGCAAAAAAAAAGGGGTGGCAATCAGCCACCCCTTTTCCATCATATTCAAGCTATTACTTCCTTCGGCCCTTAGTGACCTCCTCCGGAGAGGAAGGCAAAGAGCATCAGCACCGTCAGCGAGATGCCGATGATGACAGCGCAGAAGCCAAAGGTCTTGACGATAAAGTCATAGGCAACGCCACTGGTCTTCTTGGCAGCGAACTGCTCGGTGATACCCAGTTCTTCATAACGCTTCCACTGATCCCCACGTTCTTCGAGGAATTCATGCTTCGGCAGCTGGCCGTTGAAGATGACGAAGTCCATGGGGAACTTCTCGGGACGGCCGTGGGTATTGAAGAAGTGGACCGTGAAGATGAAGCCCGTGGCAAGAAGCGCTTCATCGGAGTGGACGATGGTGGCCACGTTGAACATCCAGCCCGGGAGGAAGCTGCCGAAAAACTCGGGGAACCAGAGCATCAGGCCCGAGCCGCCGATGGCGAACATACCCCAGAAGACCGCGATGAAGTCGAATTTTTCCCAGTATGTCCACCGCTCGAAGGTCGGCTTCGGCCCCCGGAAGAGGAACCACCGGACCATGCCGGCCACGTCGGAGATATCGCGGAGGTTCGGCATGAGGGAGTCGGGGCCGAACATGCGCTGGAGCCAGTTGCCCTTGAGATCCTTGCGCACGAAGAGGAAGTGGAAGGAGAGGAGCAGCGAGCCGACGAAATAGACGAAGGTGATGCAGGCGCCGATACGGTGAACGAAGGCCGCATTGGCGGAATGTCCGAAGATGTGGTCCATCATGAACTTGGCCCACTGCTGGTCGCTGAACTTGAGGGGGAGCCCCGAAACGGACAGCAGGAGGAAGCTGATGATAACCAGGAGGTGCAGGGCGATGTGACGACGCTTGAAGCGGCGGTACACCTTGTGCCCATCTTCAATATGGTGTTCCTGGTGACCATTGATGAGAGCCTGCTGCTTCTCGCGGTTCTCCACGAAGCCCCGGAACATCCAGAGGAGGGTATGGACCCAGAACACGGCGAAGGTGCTGACGAGCAGGCCGGTCATGGCGATGAAGGTATAGAAAAGAATCGGATACTTCTCGCGGTCATGGGAGCCGTGGGAGTAGAACTTGGTGAAGAGGGGCGTCGCCTTCTCGTGGCACTTGGCACAGGTGGCGGTAAGATTCTGGGGATTGACGCTGGAGTTCGGGTCCTTTGCCGGCAGAACACCGTGGGCGGTGTGGCAGTCGGCGCAACCGGCAACCTTCTCGGGGAAGCCGAGACGGTAGTTCTTGCCGTGATAGCTTTCCATGAAGGTTTCGACGGCAACGGTGAAGACGTTGTTACGCTCCATCATCTTCTCGTCGGCGTGGCACTTCATGCAGACCTTGGTATGGAACTCACGGTTCTCCTTGGACTTCGGATCACCGAGAGGCTTGATGGCATGGAGGTTATGGCAGTCGTTACAGGCAGCGGAGTCCATATTGCCGGCGGCAACGCCCTTGCCATGGATAGAGTTGCGATACCCCGCTTCCTTGTCATGGCACTGGATACACTTGGCCACAACCTTCCGCTTATCCTTGTTCCAGTAGGTATGGGTATGGATATCGGTGTGGCAGTCGGCGCACATAACTTCCTTCTGTGCGTGGACGCTGGCGTAGTGCTCGGAGTTCTCCTTCTTGTGGCAGCGCTCGCAGCGAACCTTGTTAACCTTGGTCTCGCCCCGCATGTGCTTCGCAAGATCGGTGATCTCCACGTGGCAGCTTGTACAGGCATTTTTACCGTGAACGGATGCCGCAAATGCACTTGCGGAAACCTTGCCGCTGTGACAGCCGAGACAGGTGGCAGGATCGATTGCCATGCCGCTTTCGGCAGCCGCAGGCCGTGCAACCGCCATGAGCAGCAGCAGTACGGGGAACAGCCGGAAAACCTTCGACAACATGTATGCTCCTCCTTGTGAGGTGTTTTGCTTGTCTCCCGAAATCAACGGTAAAACAAGTTATAATTACAGTTGGTCAAGATGTCTGATTTTTGATCGGAAAGTGCGGGATATCAATATTAAGCAAGAGTATTCAGTAGGTTAGGATAGAAGTATAAGCCGCCTTAAATAAAACGCTATTTTACGCATTAGAAACTGCTCAACAAATTAACGTCAATCTCGCCGATAGTAATACCGAGGGGGGTAAAATGCAACAAAATAGTATACTTTTTTTATACATAGACGCCTAAAACAAGGGGCACATGGAACAGGTTGAGCACAATATGGTTACATCCCGCTGCCGGGCCGCTCCAACACCCCCCTCCATGCCGCGCCAAAGGCAATCCTGCTATGGTTTTATGGTAACAACCCCCTCGGCCGCAGCAAATTCAAGGAACTCCGCCGCTTCCTCCCCGGAAAGGCCGAGCCGTGACGCGACATCTCCGGCCCTGTTCTTGCCGTCAAGCCCTTCGAGCAGCAGGAAATAGGATTCCATGAGTGACTCGGTAAAAACCTCGCCGCCACGGGGGTAAATGACGGCCCACGATTTACAGGGAGAGAAGCAGGCGCAGATTTCTCTCAGATCGACGTCGCCGGCTTCCAGAAGATCGGCAATTTCATAGGAAAATCGGGCAAGTCTTGCGGATGGCGAAAGATGCAGGCGTTGGTCGAGCATATTCATGGAGGCCAGGCTGCGGTCGGTGGGGAGTTCCGGCGCCGGCGCCAGGAGTGCGGCTGCATAGTGGTAGTGGTAATCGACCAGATCAAGGGCGGCTGGAAGCAGCCGGGCACGTTTCCCGGTAAAGGCATGACGCAGAAAAGCCCGTTGGAGCGACCAGATCGCCTCATCGCTCAAAGCTTCTTCACGGGGCGCACCCCCCTCACGCTCGAGCCACTCCCCGAAGGCGTCAAGGAACTCCGACGGAGTCAGGGCAAGTGGCGCAACAACCCCATTGAACCAGGCGACGGCCCTACCCCGACTGTAGAAGATGTCGCAGGCTGAGGCAATCCGGGCGGCGCGCGCCATATCCCGCGCCGGAAACGACGGCGTAGCGGTGACGGTATAGGGAGGGCCTGCAAGGTGGGCCAGTCCCGCCTTCCCGGCACGGCCGGCGAGAGGGGTACCGGGGAGGACAGCAAGGGGGAAGATATCCAGATGGTTCGGATAGAGCGCAATGGCAAAATCGATGGAGCGCCTGAACCCTGCAAGCGAATCGCCGGGGAGCCCATAGATGAGATCAAAGCCGAAGACGGCGCCGCTTTCGTTCAGCATCGACACGCGCTTGCAGAAGTCATCGGGGTCGAAATGGCGCCGGATCCCCTTCAGCACAACCGGATCTGCGCTCTGGAGGCCAATCTGGAGCGAGCAGGTAATCCCGGCGAAGAGCCGCGCCATCTCCCGGTCAACGAACTCGCTCCGCACTTCGAAATGGAAGTGAATGTGGGGGGCACGCTTGCGAATCATGCGGAGAATGGTTTTTGCCCGCTTCGGGTCGATATTGAAGGTGGAATCGAGAACAAACACCTGGGGGACATTGCCACGCACGAGAAAGTCCAGTTCGGCGTCGATCCGCTCCAGCGAAAACCGCCGCACCCCCTTGGTCCCCTTGTAGTCGAAACAGTATTCGCAGGCGAAGTCGCATCCCCTGGAGAGTTGCCAGAGGAGCCCGCCATGGCGGGCGGGATCGATCGCCCCCGAAAGGAACGGCGACGGCACAGTATCAATGATAGCCACGGGCCTCTGGGAACGGCTTTCCAGCTGATCCCCTTCAAGCCAGGCGGTCCCGGCGCCGCCACGGGGGGACTCCCCGGCGCAGAGGCGTGCCGCCATCTCAAGGAAGGGCACCTCCCCTTCGCCGAGGATCAGGAAATCATAACCTCCGCCGGCGAGCGTACCAGGGGGGTCCGCAGTCGCCTGGGGGCCTCCGGCAAAAATCACGAGCCCCGGCCGCTCCCGCCTCAACGCATCAGCCAGTCTCGCGGATGCGTCAAGATTCCAGAGGTAGAGGGAAAAACCCACGGCATCGGGATCATGGGAGAGAATTTCGGCGGCACAGGCTTCTGCGGGATCGGCAACATAAAAGTCGCAGAGTTCGACTTCTACGCGGGAAGCCAGCTCCTCATCCGTTGCGAGATACGCCTTGAGAAATGCATTGGCAAGGGGAACGGACTGCGGCGAAGGGGAAGGGTGGATTGCGGCAAGAACGACCTTCACGGGCTCCTCCGATGACAAAGAGTGAAGAAATACGCGCGCCCCGATGAACGGTGCGCCGGTGGACTTCAGGGGGAGCGGCGCGGCCGGGCCTTTATCTTCGGCACGCCGTTTTCGACAACGATCCGGAATTCCACGAGGTCGGTGCCGTACTTGGCTGCAATCACCGGTTTCTGCTTCGCGATTGCGGACGCGACCATCTCTCTGGTGACTGATTCGACGGGAAGATTGCAGGAACGGCGCGCTTCGATGAACTGACTGTAGAGTTCGTCGGTCTCGTCGCGGGGTTGGGGCTGGCTGGGCTTGGCAGCCTGGTCGGGACGATCGTGGATAGCCATGCGGAAGCGGTCGCGGGAGTACCGCCCCTCCTCGATGAGACGCAGCGTCCGGTTCCAGTACTGCCGATAGGAGTTAAGCTTCGCCACGAGGGAATTATACTTGAAGTTCAGCATTGTATTGACGATTTTAGTGTTGGCGTACTTGCGCGCCAAACGGTCAACCGTCTCCTGGAGGCGTACGGGCTCCCGCTTCTCCAGGCCGAGGAAATACTGCTCATACTTGATAATCAGTTCATTGAGGCTCTGCTCGAACTGGGCTATGTCTTCCGGAATCCCCATAGGCTCTCCGGTTACAAACTATAGACAGAAAGCCTTCCCGTGTAAAGGCAAAGCTTGCTCCGCTGCGCCGTCTATTCGCTTGACGCGTTCGCGAGGCATCGTATAAAGTAAACCTTTTCAAATTCACCATTTCCACCCAAAGGAGCGGCCGCCATGGGCGATGTTGCGGCGATAATCCTTGCCGCCGGCAAGGGAACGAGAATGAAATCAGATCTGGTCAAGGTGATGCATCCCCTGGCCGGCGCGCCGATGGTGGCGTGGCCCGTCGAGGCAGCGCGGCAGGCGGGAACATCCCGCATGGTGCTGGTGGTGGGTCACCAGGCGGACGCCATACGCAACCACTTCGAAGGCGCGGAAGGGATGGCTTTCGCCCTCCAGGAAGAGCAGCTCGGCACCGGCCACGCCGTGGCAAGCGCCGCCGCGGCATTGGAAGGTTTTGAGGGGAGGGTTCTGATTCTCTGCGGCGACGTACCCCTCATCCGGCCCGAAACGCTCCGTGGGATGATCGACGCCCAGCGAAGCACCGGGGCAGCCCTCACGGTCCTCACCACGCGACTCGCGAACCCCTTCGGCTACGGCCGGATCATCCGCGGCTTCGACGGCCGGGTCATCCGCATCGTGGAGGAGAAGGACGCCACCCCCGAAGAACGGGGGCGCACCGAGGTGAACGCCGGAATCTACTGCGCCGACGCAGGATTTCTCTTCGACGCGGTCAAGCGGATCGACAACAACAACGCCCAGGGTGAATACTACCTCACCGACATCATAAACATGGCCAACGAGCGGGGGCTGCGCTGCACCGCCCATCCCGTGGCCGACCAGCTGGAAGTCATGGGAGTGAACGACCGGCTTCAACTGGCTGAAGCGGCGCGGTCGGCACGACAGCGGATCAACGGCACCCTTATGCTCGACGGGGTAACCATGGTGGATCCGTCAGCCACTTACATCGACCGGGGAGTGGCCGTGGCGCGCGACACCACGCTTTTCCCGGGAGTCCAGCTGACCGGCGACACGCGCATCGGCGAAGGCTGCGTGATAGAAACGGGCGCCGTCATCAAGGGGAGCACCCTCGGCAGCGGTTGCACCGTAGAGCCAGGGGCGGTAATCCGGAGCTGCCGGATCGGAAACAATGTGGTCGTGAAAGCAGGCTCGGTCATGGAGGATTCCATCATCCACGACCACACCGCCATCGGTCCCATGGCGCACCTGAGACCCGGCACCGAGCTCATGGCCCACGTGAAGATCGGCAACTTCGTGGAGACCAAGAAGATCACCATGGGCGAAGGCTCCAAGGCGTCCCACCTCACCTACCTGGGTGATGCCTCCATCGGCAGCAACGTCAACGTGGGGTGCGGCACCATCACCTGCAACTACGACGGTGTCCGCAAGCACCGCACCGTCATCGAAGACGATGTCTTCGTCGGCAGCGACGTCCAGTTCGTGGCGCCCGTAACCATCGGCCGCAACTCCCTCATTGCCGCCGGCACCACGGTGACCAGAGACGTCCCCCCCGACTCCCTGGCCATCGCCCGGGCGCCCCAGGTCAACAAGGACGGGTGGAAACTCAAACAGCGGAACCAGTAACCCCCTTTTTCAACCAGAACCTAACGGAGATTTCTCTATGTGTGGAATTGTAGGCTATATCGGCGCCCAGGAGGCGACCCCCATCATCCTCGACGGTCTCAAGCGCCTCGAATACCGGGGATACGACTCGGCGGGGATCTGCACCCTTCAGGAAGGGAAGGCGGACAAGCGGCGCAGCGAAGGGAAGCTCATCAACCTGGAGCGGCTCATCCAGAGCAACCCGCTGATTGGCCATATCGGCATCGGCCACACCCGGTGGGCCACCCACGGCCCCCCCTCGGAGCGCAACGCCCATCCCCACCAGGCCGGCGCCATCATCGTGGTGCACAACGGCATCATCGAGAACTACCTGGAGCTGAAGCAGCGGCTGTCGGCGACGGGGCGGGTATTCAAAAGCGATACCGATACGGAAGTCATCTCGCACCTGATCGATGACAAGCTCGCCGGCACGGGCGACTTCGAGCAGGCTGTCCGGGCGGCCCTGGCAGAGGTGCGCGGCGCCTACGCCCTCTGCATCCTCTGCGAGCGGGAGCCGGGCATGCTCATCGCCGCCAAGCAGGGTTCCCCCATGGTGGTCGGCCTGGGCGAAGGGGAATACTTCGTCGCCTCCGACATCCCCGCCATCCTTTCCCACACCCGGGAGATGGTCTTCATGGAGGATGGCGAGATGGTCATCTTCCGGGACGGGCAGCCCACCTTCTCCACCGTGGCAGGCGCCCCCCTGGACAAGCAGCCGCGCCATATCGACTGGTCCCCGCTCATGGCCGAAAAAGGTGGGTACAAGCACTTCATGCTCAAGGAGATCTTCGAGCAGCCCCGGGCGGTACAGGACACCATCACCGGCCGCCTGCTGGAAGAGCAGGGAGACGTGCGGCTCGAAGAGATGAAACTTTCCGACGGGGAACTGCGCGGAATCGGCCGGATCTGCATCGTCGCCTGCGGCACCTCCTGGCATTCGGCCCTCGTGGGCAAATTCCTCATGGAGGAGCATTGCCGCATCCCGGTGGAGGTGGATATCGCCTCCGAGTTCCGCTACCGCAACCCGGTCATCGACTCCAAGACGCTGCTGCTGGTCATCTCCCAGTCCGGGGAGACCGCCGACACCCTGGCCGCCCTGCGGGAAGCCAAGGCGCGGGGCGCCATGACCGCCGCCATCTGCAACGTGGTGGACTCTTCCATCGCCCGGGAGGCCCACGGCGTCCTCTACACCCATGCCGGCCCCGAGATCGGCGTGGCATCCACCAAGGCCTTCGTCACCCAGCTGGTGGCCCTCTACCTCTTCACCATCCGGCTCGGCCGGGCCGTCGGCACCATCGACTGCGAGCGGGGCCGCGCCATGATCTCCGGCCTGCTCAAGGTACCGGGGCTCCTGGAGCAGGCGCTGGAAACCAACGAGCAGGTGGAGCGGATCGCCCGCCGCTACATGAACGCCCGCGACTTCCTCTACCTGGGGCGGGGCATGAACTACCCCATCGCCCTGGAAGGCGCACTGAAGCTCAAGGAAATTTCCTACATCCACGCCGAGGGGTACCCGGCCGGCGAGATGAAACACGGCCCCATCGCCCTCATCGACGAGAACATGCCGGTGGTGGTCCTTGTGCCGAAAAACGCCACCTACGAGAAGGTCCTCTCCAACATGGAGGAGGTCATCGCCCGGGGCGGCCGGGTCATCGCCATCTACTCCGCCGGCGACGAAGCGATTGCGAAAAAGGCCGAGGTAACCCTGGAGGTCCCCACCGGCGACGAAGAGCTGGCCCCGATCATCCTCTCGGTGCCGCTCCAGCTCCTGGCCTACCACGTTGCGGTCCTCAAGGGGACCGACGTGGATCAGCCGCGTAACCTGGCGAAATCGGTCACGGTGGAGTAGTGCCGGACCGGTGAACATTGAGTTGTGCCGTTTAAATGGCTGCCACTGACCAGGCAGCCATTTTTTACTTGGCGCAAATGTTGTCCGATCGGCAACGTACCATGGCCGACAACACGGCAACCAACAGCACAAATCCCGAACCTGACTAGCGAGTTCCCATGGAAATGACCACCACCGCTCCGGCCCTCACGCCGGCTGACATGACCCGGCGCCAACTGGCACGCCTCGTTCTAATCCTCGGGGCGCTGACCGCCTTCAGCTCCATGTCCATCGACATGTATCTTCCCGCCTTCCCGCAGATAGCCAGGGATCTCGGCGTGTCGCTGGGCACGGTGCAGCTTTCCATCTCCGCATTCCTGTTCGGTTCGGCGGCAGGGCAGCTGTTCTACGGCCCGCTGGCCGACAGATGGGGAAGGCGCGCACCCCTCCTTGCGGGGCTGACGCTCTACGTTGCCGCGTCATTCGGATGCGCTGCCGTTCACACGGGCGGCGGACTGCTCTTCTGGCGCGTGGTGATGGCGGTTGGGGGCGGAGCCGGCATGGTCATTTCCCGTGCCGTGGTGCGGGACCTCTACGACACCACCGAAGCGGCGAGAATGTTTTCGCTCCTTATGCTGATCATGGGGGCGGCACCGATCCTGGCCCCCATGGCAGGGGGACAGCTCCTGCTGGTTACCGGCTGGCGGGGAATCTTCTACTTTCTGGGGATTTTCGGCATAATCTCCCTGGCGGCGGCAACGGCATTCCTCCCCGAATCGCTGCCGCCGGAGCGTCGAAGCCGGAGGGGCGCAACCGAGATGGCTGCTGTCTACGGACACCTTCTCCGCAACCGCCGCTACCTCTGCTACGCCATCGCCCTGGGGTGCATCGCCGGCATCAATTTTTCCTACATATCCGGCGCGCCGTTCGTCTTCATCGAACTGAACGGCATCTCTCCCCAGCATTTCGGCCTCTTCTTCGGCGCCAACGCCATTGGGCTGATCGGCGCCTCCCAGGTGAACCGCCGGCTCCTGCGCCGCTTCAGCGCCCAGCGGATACTGAACGCCGCCTTCACCGTCAACGGGACGGCAGCACTTTTCCTCACGGCGTCGGTATTCACAGGAATCGGCGGCTTCCCTCTCCAGGCCGCCCTCCTGTTTGTCTGTCTTGGCGCCACAGGGCTCCTTTATCCCAACGTGACCGCCCTTGCCCTTGCCCCCTTCGACAAGGCGGCAGGAAGCGCATCGGCACTACTGGGGACGATTCAGTATTCCCTGGGGGCAACTGCGGGGGCTCTCGTGGGGACGCTCCACAACGGAACGGCCATGCCGATGACCGCTACCATGGCAGCATGCGGACTGATGGGGTGGTGGGCCACCCGAACGGCAAGACAAACAGCGGCAGAACCAAACTCTTAGACAGGAGAACAAATCATGTCAACCGTAACCGTTGTCGCGAAGGTAACCGCCCAAAATGATGCGGTTGATGCCGTCAAAACCGAGCTCCTGAAACTTGTGCCGGAAACCCGCAAGGAGGAAGGATGCCTGGAGTATCGCCTTCATCAGGATCGGGACGACCCGGCGGTCTTCGTCTTTTATGAGAACTGGAAGAGCCTTGAACACCTGGAGCAGCACATGAAATCGAAACACTTCCAGGAATACGTGACGGCAGTCGAGGACATCATTGCCGGAAAAGCTGTTCATGTGTTGACCGAAATCGCTTGAGGATGAGGCCCTTGCCAACCGCCTGATTCTTGCTAAAGTTCCCCTATGAGCGAGATTATCTGCGACGATATCGGACCGGCCAGGGTCATCCAGCTTTATTCCGCCAGGGAACGGCTCCGGGCGGTGCTGGTGGTGGACAACACCGCCCTGGGCACAGCCATCGGAGGGGTCAGGGTTTCGCCCCGGGTGACCACCGGGGAGGTATTGCGCCTGGCGCGAACCATGACCCTCAAAAACTCCCTGGCCGGGCTCCCGCACGGCGGTGCCAAGGCGGGAATCATCGCCGATCCGGCAACCATGGACAAGGAGCGCTGCTTCCGGGTCTTTGCCCGAATGATAAGGGATTGTGCCGATTACATCCCCGGTCCGGACATGGGCTGCGATGAAACGGCCATGGCCTGTATCCATGACGAAACCGGCAGGGCGGTGGGACTACCCCAGGAGATCGGGGGGCTTCCCCTGGACAAGCTCGGGGCCACAGGCTTCGGGCTGGCAGAATCTGCCGGGATTGCCGCACCCATAGCCGGTATCGAATTAAGCGGGGCACGGGTGGCGATACAGGGATTCGGAAGCGTCGGGGCGGCCGCCGCCCGCTTTCTGTCCGCAAAGGGTGCGGTCCTGGTGGCGGTGTCTGACTCGAAGGGGGGGCTTCATGATCCCGAAGGAATCGATCTGCATGCCCTGACAAAGGCCAAAGAAGAGTCCGGGAGTGTCGCGGGCCATGGAAAGGGGCGACGGATACCGGCAGATGAGTTGTTCGGCGTGGATTGCGACATACTGATCCCGGCGGCGACTCCGGACGTGATCCACAGCGGCAACGCCGGAGCCATTGCCGCCCGCCTGATTCTGCAGGGCGCGAACATTCCGGCAACCCGCGAGGCCGAGGAGGCGCTTCACCGGCGCGGAATCCTCATCGTACCCGATTTCATTGCCAATGCCGGGGGAGTCATCATGGCAGCAATGGAATATGCCGGCAAAAGCGAGCCGGAAGCCTTCGCAGCCATCGGGAGCCAGATCAGGAGAAACACCGGACTGGTACTGGAGAAAGCGGCAGCCGCCAAGATCCTTCCCCGCGCGGCTGCGGTCAAACTGGCCACGGAGCGGGTACGGCACGCCATGGCATACCGTGACTATTAGCAGCGTTCTGCCCGAGAAATAAGTTTACAACCACGATTTCTGTCAGGTAAGCTGGCATCATCCTAACGCCTTGAAAGTACGATGATGCCCATATTTATCCCGCCATGCCGCCGCCACTTCACGAAGCCTTCATCATTATTCGCCCTCCTGGCCGTTCTCATCTTCATCACCGCCGGCTGCGCCGCAGTACCGAGGCCCAGAGAGCCGTTCACCCCCGGCGCCACAGTTGAAACCCTGGCGGCGTCGGTATCGCTGTCGGTGAAATCGCCCGAAGGGAGCAGCGGCGGCACCGGCTATCTCCTCTACCGGCACCCCGACCGTTTCCACCTGGTCATGCTCACCCCCTTCGGCTCCACCGCCCTGGAGTTCTTTGCCCGGGGCGACAGGGTCACCGTCATTTTCCCCTCCAAGGGAGTGGCCTTCGCAGGGGCCATCAAGGATCTGCCGGCAAAGGGGGGACTTCAGGGATGGCAAATGATGCGGTGGGTTATTGAAGAAGATCCGCTCTTCGTCCCCGGAACCGCGGGCACCGTCGAGCGGACCGATGACAAGGGGAGGGAAACCGTCGCCCGCTACGACGGGGAAGGGCTCCTCCAGAGCAAGACCTCCGAGGATGGAAAGGCGGTTTACCGCGACTACCTGTCCGCCGGGGGGGTTCCGTTTCCCTCGGTCATCGAATTTAGCGATAACCAGGGGGTTGAAGTGAAAATATCGTTCGATGAGCCGGAAGTGAATGGTCCGATAGACGACTCTTCCCTCACCCCCAACCTGGAGGGACTCACCCTTCTACCGCTGCAAAGCATGGTGGGTAACTAGCATTTGCGGAATTGATCATGCTGCACAATGAGAAAAGGGCCGGCATGATGCCGACCCTTTTCTGCTGTTCGCCCAAATTTGTTGTTTTCAGGATACCGCTTCGTCAAGGGTGATGATCCGTACTTCAGTTACCCCTTTGCCGAGGAAGCCAAGTTTCCTGGCCGCTGCCCGGGAGAGATCGATAAAATGCGACACTCTTTTCCGGCAGCGATCGGTTATGGTGACCGTCACCTCCCGGTTGTTGGCCAGGTTTACAACCTTGACCTTTGTTCCGAGGGGGAGGGTGGGGTGCGCGGCAGTGAGTTGCTTCGGATCGTACCGCTTCCCCGATGTCATTCTTCTTCCGTTGTAACGTTTCGCGTAATACGAGGCGGTCCCTTTGACCCCCCCATCCGCTTTTTCAGCCGCCGATGCGGCCTTCTCCGTTGTTGCCTTTGCTGCAATTTCTTCTGCTTGCAAGGACAGTGTCTGGATCTGGAAAAACGCCTGGCAGAAAATTACCATTATGGCCAGGCGCCCTTTCCGGGTTACAGATACCAATAGGCACCTCCTTCTGGGCGAGGCGCTTTTATAGCATAGCCACAGAATCCGGGTCAAGAAAAAACATGGCGCATCAGGCTACTTTATCATTAAAAACAAGCAGTTACGATTAGCCAAAGAGGGGAGCTACTGAGCGGGGAATGACACCTGCGGCCTCTGCCCGCCCAAGGAGAGCGGCCACTGCCAACTCACCCTCGGCGCCGAGTTGAAGGGAAAAGTCGTTCACATAGAGACCGATGTGGGCGGCGCAGACCTCATCGCTCATCTCCTGGGAGTGAGCCCTGATATAAGCGGACGCGGCCGAGGGATTGGAACGGGCATGGGCCACGCTCGCCCGCAGGGCGGCGTCGATGGCGGCAACGGTTTCGCGGCCCAAAGAGCGCCGGGCGACGATCCCCCCCAGCGGGATGGGGCAGCCGGTTTCGCCCTCCCACCACGCACCCAGGTCCAGAAGCTTCGTGAGCCCGTACTCCGGGAAGGTAAAGCGTGATTCGTGAATGATGACACCGGCGGCAAATTCGCCACGCGCTACACCCGCCATGATTTCATTGAAGGGAAGATAGACCAGGTTATCGAGGGAGGGGTCGAAGAGTCGCAGCAGAAGAGCTGCGGTAGTGTAGCGTCCGGGGACGGCAATCGGCTTTCCCCGCAAATCCTTCATGGAACCGGCTCCCTTTGTAACGACCAGGGGGCCGCACCCCCGCCCCAGGGCTCCGCCCGAACGGAGCAGCAGGTACTCGTCACGCAGAAAGCCAAGGGCATGGTACGACACCTTGCTCACGTCCAGCACACCTTCAAGGGCGAGGCGGTTCAGGGTTTCCACATCCTCCAGCCGCTCCCGGAAAGCAAGCCCCGGCGTCTCGACCAGGCCGTGCACCAGGGCATGAAAGATATAGGTATCATTGGGACAGGGTGAAAAACCTAAGGTAAGATCTCGCATCGGTCACAGCCCCCCATGAAATTCGAGATATTTGAGGACAAAACGCTGGGCCGTCTCCACGGCAAGGGGAATGTTCCAGGCGGAGAGGTCGCGATCTTCGACCATGTTGCTGATGCCGCGGATCTCCAGGCAGTCCACCCCGTAGAGCAACGCCACGTGCGCTGCGGCGGCGCCTTCCATATTCTCGCAGATGGCATCGAAGCGCCGCGCCAGATCGTCACCCCTGGCCGTGGTACCGCTACAGGTGGAAACGGTCACGAACCTGCCGCGCCGCACCGTAATCCCCTGCGAAGCGCCCAGTTGAACGGCTTGCTCCGCCAGCAGCATGGTCAAGGGGAATTCATTGAAGAAGCGACTGCCGCCTCGCACCACCTGCGGGATTCCGATGGATTCCAGGGACTCCCATCCGGCAGGGGTCAAAACCCCCTCGTCGCCATACACTTCCGCCGACGCAACCGCCAGGTCCCCCACCTGAAGCCCGCTCCCGCCATAGGCCCCCGCGCATCCGACATTGATGATAAACCGTGGGGTAACCCGCTCCAGAAGCGCGGTGAGCGCCGAGGCGGTATTCGCCTTGCCGATTCCGGTAACCGTCAGAAACAGCGTGGCGCTGCCAAGTTTTCCCCGGTAAATTTCGCAGCCCGTCCTTGTTCCCGGTTCCGGCCCGGCGCCAATGCTCCGGACGAGCAGCGAGAGCTCTTTGTGGGTTGCAGCGGCGATAATTATGGGTGCCATGGGTAGAGTCCCGCGTCAGGCTGAAGGATGCAGGGGGAGATATACGGTGAAGACGCTTCCCTTGTTCAGTTCGCTCACCACTTCAATTTTGCCGCCGTGGGCCTCCGTGAGAGTCCACGCCAGCGAGAGGCCTAGCCCGCAACCGCCGTCGTTCCGGTTGCGCGCCTTGTCGACCCGGTAGAAGCGCTCGAAGATATGCGGGAGGTCATCGGCCGGAATGCCCACGCCGCTGTCGATCACCATGACACGGGCAAATCCGCCGCTGGTGTTGAGGACCACTGAAACCTCTCCGCCGGCGGGAGTGTAGGCGACGGCATTGCCGAGAAGGTTCATGAATACCTGCCGCAACCGGAGCCAATCGCCTCTGATGGTGACCGACTCCTCGGCGGTAAAGGTAATTTTGAGACCCTTTTCCTGATCGATGAGCCGCGACTGCTGCACCAGCTCCCCAAGGAGATCGCCCAGGTCGATGGGGGTGAGCTCGAGCTTGAGCCCCCCTTCTTCGGCCCGCGAGATCTCCAGCAGCGCCTCGATAATCTTGGACATCCGGTTAATCTCTTCCAGATTGCTCCGGAAAAGCTCCCGGAATTCTTCCGGTTCGCGGGCCCAGCGCAGCCCCACCTCGGTCTCCCCCCGAAGGATGGTGAGGGGAGTCCGAAGCTCATGGGAGACGTCGCCCGTAAACTGCTTCACCCGTCTGAATGCGTCCTCAAGCCGTTCCAGGGTATCGTTGAAGGTTGTCGCCAGCCGCCCTATCTCATCCTGGGGATTCACAACTTCCAGACGCAGTCCAAGGTTTTCGGCAGTAATCTTCCGGGCGCTGCGGGTAATGAAGTCTACCGGCTTAAGGGCACGGCCGGCCAGGAACCATCCACCGACGCTCCAGAGCGACAGTGACAGGGGGATGGAAACCGCAAAGACGACCAGTACCTTGTCGAGGGTCTCGGCTGCCTCCCGCATGGACGATCCCACCTGGACTATCTGCATCAGCCTGCCATTCTCCATGATGGGATAGCTGATGGTTCGCACCGGATAGAGACCCAGGCTGACCTTGGTCTCGTAGGTTACTTTTCCGGCCCAGGCCCGTCTGCTGGCCGCCTTGCTCAGGGAAATCCGCAACTCCTCGGAGCTCTTGGACGAGGCAGTGGTCCGGCCCCCTCCATCAAGCACCTGAACGTACTTGCCGGTCAAACGGTTGCCGATGAAGTCTTCGAGGACCTGGTCGAAGACGGACGGCCCGGCGCGGCGGAACGGCTCCAGCGTCGGGCTCGCCACGGCCTCGGCCACGGTGAGGAGCTCCCGGTCTATCTCCTTGGTGAGCTGATTCTGCAGAACCAGATAAATAAAGGAACTGAACAGAACAAGAATTACCGCCAGGGTAACCGCATACCAAAGGGTAAGGGAAAAGCGAATCGACCGGAAAAACAACGGGTCACTCCTCTTCCTTCAGGATGTAGCCCACGCCACGCACCGTGTGGATCAGCTTTTTATCGGCTTCGCGATCGATTTTCTTCCGCAGGTAGTTGACATACACGTCAATGATGTTGGTAAAGCTGTCAAAGGTATAATCCCACACGTGCTCGGCGATCATGGTACGGGTGAGGACCTGGTTCGGATTGCGCATGAAATATTCCAGCAGCGAATACTCCTTCGCCGTCAGGTCAATTTCCTTGTCCTTGCGCCAGACCTTGTGGGTTACCGGATCAAGGCGCAGGTCGACGAAACGGATCTCGGC